>JAILPY010000031.1 GCA_024699235.1 Treponema sp.
ACAGGAACTCCGCCCCATACGTTGTCCATGTAGTTCTGGTCAAGAACCTTGTCTATTCGAACCTGCTCGTCCTCAAGGCTGAAAAGCTTCGTGCTGTCGTCATCGTTTTTGTCCGCAATCCAGATTTCGTCCCGGCGTACGATGTCGTGGCTCATGATGCGGCTTTCGTGGGTTGTTGTTACAAGCTGGATTCTTCTTTCCTTTGCATTTGCAAAATATTTTTTTACAAACTGAACTGTCAGCTTTGGGTGCAGGCTTCGGTTTATTTCATCCATTATATAGACTTTTTCTTTTTTGCTTATGAGAATTTCCAGAAGCTGGAAAAGTCGGTGGGTTCCGTCGCTCTCGCTTTCCATTCTGAACTCAATTTTCTTTCCGCCAAGGTTGTGGACGAATTTTATCGCATAAAAATGAAAGGCTCCGTCTTTTTCTAAAGTGATTATGAAAATGTTTCTTCGGCTTTTGATTACAGTCGAATAAAAATTTTTTTTCTGTATTTGTGTATTTTGCGGAGTCTTTAATGGAGTCGGTAATTGCGCAAGCTGAACAAGCGGACTTACAAAGGCCATTTCAAGGTTGAGCTTTTGCTGTGTGCGCAAATCCAGAGTCTCAAAAACCTTTTCCTTGCTCACAGGTTCAAGCTTTATTTCTTCAATTCCCGTGTCAAAATCCTTCAAAAGCTGGGCAAACTCATCCTTGCAGATTTCGTACTGAAGAAGTGAAGTTTCCTGCAGAGGCTGGTCAGGGAAAATAACCTCAAGAGTGTCCTTGAACCAGAGAAATGTTTTTTGAAGGACAAGAGCCTCTTTGTTTGTTGCATAAAATCCTGCCGTGTTGTGGTTTATGCTGAAAAGAAAGGGCTTTCCGCTCATGGCAAAAGTGCGGCTCAAAACTTCAATGTCCTTGTTCTGCCCCTTTATTGAATGATGAAAAATATAAGGGCTTTCGGCATTTTCTTTATAGAAGATTTTCGTGTGCCGGTTACCGACAACATGCACTAATTCTTCTTTTGTGATGATTCCTGTTGAAAGGACTGTCGAAATTTTGTATTCGTAAAGATTTTTGTCGGCAATAAAAGTTATTTCAAAGTCAGTCGGCTTACTTTCGTTTTCCTCATTGATTTTGCAGTAGAGGGCAGGGGCTCGCTGGGGAAGTTTTCCTGCAAGCACAAAGCCTCGCAAGATTGCCATGGCCCTTATAAAGTTCGTCTTTCCTGCACCGTTTTTTCCGAACATGGCGGAAAATTTTAGGAGGCTCTTGCCCGTTTCGCCATCTTCATGCAGATGGTCTGTTTTTTTTGTGACGCGTCCGCTTTCCATTTTGAAGGTGGTCTTCTGGTTAAAAGACAAAAAGTTTGTGACGCTGAAATTTACTAGCATTTTTATTCCTGAATGATTAAGAATCTCTCGCTTCTAGCGAAATTATATAGTTATTATCGGTAAGTTTCAATAAAAACTTGCATAAATAAGAGAAAAAATCGAATAAAATTTGACTTTAAAATCAGTTTGCTGTATATTTATATTATCAGAATAGGTGAAAATATCGAATGAAAACCTAAGTTTTGATGTAGTAAGGCTGGATTTTGCAGCTAAAAACGGTACAAGTCGAATGTTCGTTGAACTAGATTGTACTGCCTGCTTTAAGGAGTGCAAAACAGCTGAAAAAAATTAAAAGGAGGTATGCTTATGGCAGTACCATTTATCAGCAGAAAGCGGATTAACCCGCAGAATTTGAAAGCAGAAGGCAAGTTTTATCCAGCCCCTGCTTATATCGCAGAAATCGGTGTGAACCAGCTCGCAGAAGAAATTTCTTCAAGCACAACTCTCACACCAACTGAAGTCATCGGAGTTATCCGAAGTCTTCTTCTTACAGTTCCTAAATACATGCTTTTAGGATACAAAGTTCGCCTTGACAGTTTCGGAATCTTTAAGCTTGGTCTTAAGAACAAGGCAAGCTGCAAGGGATACGAAAAAGCAGGACTTGTAACGGCAAGCGACATAGAAGGAATCAGAGTGATGTATACGCCTGACTCAATGCTTAAGGCAAAGCTTGAAAAACCTGAGTATGTAAAGCTTGATGCAAAGTACATTACGGACGAAGAAGAAACCGCTTCAAACGGTGACTAAATGAAAAGAGGGTGACGGACTTGGATAACGGCAATTCCGCTCACAATAAAAGCCCGCAAAGACGCGGAAAGGACATTCCGTTATGAATACATTTATTTGGGAGACCTGCATCTTTTTTAGCGTGCGGGCCTCCTTTTTTTTATACGGCTTTTAGCAAGATTTTATCCCGAATTTACGGCTTTTTATGCGTGTTTATCGGGATATTTTTTTGATTTTATACGTATAAAATCAGTACGTTCATACGTATAAACAAAAACGTCCATACGGATGAATGCAGGAAGCTTATACGTATGAACAGAAATTTTTATACGTATGAAAATTTTTCATCAATAGAAAGTGATGAGAATGTGGTATTTTCAAATAAGTGCGTAAATACGCAAAAATTCTCAGTTTTTACTGTGTAAAAACATCGCAATCTTGTCTAAAATCAATTCA
>JAILPY010000060.1 GCA_024699235.1 Treponema sp.
GAGAGTCAAAAAAATATTTTTAATCAATCGTTTTATGAGAGTTTTGAATTTTATTCTATGCCTATGAAAACATTAAAACCAACTATTTATATTACTTTAGGCCAAATGGGAAGCGGAAAAACAAATGTTTTATTTAAGCTATGTGAGCAAAAGTTCAGGGCAAAGCTTCCTGAAGAGAAAATGGTATTTATATCTGCTAATTTCTGTACGTTAGGTCAAAATCAAATCTGTCAGAAATTCTGCGAGATTATAAAGATTCCATTTATTCCAAGAGTACATGAAGAATTAAAAGACTTTCCTTTTGAACAAGATACCACTTATTTTATAGATTTTGGATCCGTATTAATGGATCAGAAGTATATCTATGATTATTTCAATTCTGGGAAGTTCAACTTTAATCCACTGTTCACAATTCCTGCTTTCATGGATTTTTCCGTAGCAGAAAATACAATATCACTGTTTAATAATATGACATCTCCTCTATCCCCCAAAGTCTTATTAACATTCTGCGATTATGTTAAAAAAGCAAAAGTCAGGGATTTTGAAGGATTACTTAATAAATTAAATGTTCAAGTTATAGGTTTTAATATGTCAGCCTATCTACACAGAGGACTCATAATGAAGCATCCAGATACAAGCATAGATGATTTAGATTTTGAATAGAATAAAATATTTTTACACTCTCATTTTTTGAGAGTGTGGTATAATATCATAATCTTCAGGAGGTTACTCATGAGCAAATCTAAGCCTAATCTAAATAAAGAACATGAGAGCTTTGCAACATTCAAACGAATCGTCAGATATGATGAAATGATTGCAAGCGGCACTTATCCTAATGTTGAAGATTTTAAAAGAGAATTTAAGGTTTCAGAAGCAACTGTTCACCGTGATTTAGATGCTCTCCGTATGGACTTTGGAGCTGAGTTTGTCCTGGAATATGACCGCTGCCAGAAAGGCTATTATTATACAAGACCGACATTCCGTGTTCCCGGACATCTTACTACTGCTAAGCAAATAGTAGCAGCTCGATTAATGCAGAATCTTATAGAATCTCTTCACGGCACCCCCTTATATAATCAGGCTATCGAGGTTTTTGCAAACTTTTCTGATAATATCGAACCCGATACAAAAATATCTCTTGGCAAAGAACTTTCAAAAAAGATTTCCTTTGTAGGCATGGAACCTGTTCAGATATCCAATGAAGTTTGGGACAGTATAGAAACAGCTTTGGCAAAAAATCAGTATATTACTTTTGATTACAGTTTTTATGATGGGAACGAAAAGACTCAGAAATGTACAATTGCCCCCTGGCAGCTTTTGTATTATCAGGGTATGTGGTCTTTGTATGGATATGAGCCCAAAGAAAAGAAAACAAAGTTTTTCAATCTTCCATTAATCAGTAATGTAGAAGTTAGAAAAGAAACTTTTGAAGCTCCTAAAGACTGTGAATATCTTAAAAAAGCAAAAGGAAATTTCGGCCGATACATCGGAAGTGAAACTTATAACTTCAAAATCAGAATCAACAGTGATATTACTGCAAACTACATCAAGACTTATAAATGGACAGATGATCAGAAGTTTGAAACGCAGCCAGACGGCACTGTTATAATGACTTTCTCAAGCAACCAATATTATCCGGTTTTAAACTGGATAATGAGCCAAGGTCAGTGGATTACTCCACTCGAACCGCAACAGCTTGTTGATGAATGGAAAGAGAATGTTAAAGGCATGATTAAAAATGGAGATATAAGAGTTGAATAACATGACAAATAATGAACTGAAGAATAAGGCATTAAATCTTCTTACTGATTTCATAAAAACAGAATTACCCAATAAACGAATTGAAGATTTAATTTCATACTCATTTTGGAATATAAAAGATAATGATACATTCAATGGTTATTCTGGAGAATATGACGGTGATAGAACAAATATTGTCTATGCCATCGATTATTTACTTTATTGTGACTCGAAAATTCCAGAATTAACATTACGTGGATATAATGCTGAATCCGATACTGATTCTAACTATTCTGGTGAAACAATTTGCTCTTTTAATACCTTATTTGCTAAAGACTCAGAAAAAAGAAATCATATACAAGACTTATTTGGTCCTGAATGGGCTGAAGTAGAAAATTTTAAATTACTTTATCAAACAATTGGTAATTTTATGTTATTACCATCAAAAACTGATCACAGACAAATGAGTATAAACAAATATAAGGGCTCTTATAATAAAGACTATATAGATTTCTTTTTACATAATTTAAAATTTTATTTAGATAATAAGTCAAATACTAAATTGTTAGGCAAATTAATTGAATTAAACAGATTCTATTTTACTGAAAATAAAAAATATGATGATTTTATTGATGATTTTTATTTATCCGATTTTAAACAAATGAAATTAGAAGGAATCCATTATTATTGGTGGTATAACAATTCTAAAATATTTAGTGATGAACAAGTGTTTTCGAAATATAAATTATTTGCATTAGATTTCGTTAGGAAATCAACGTTAATGATTAACAAACGTTCTGCAATTATTGTCGAACACTTAAAAGAGAAATATAAACAATTAAATTGTTGTTCACAGTGAAAAAAGAGATTTAATTATTTCTCTAGATATCATCATATTCATATTTACTAAATCATTATTTGATAGACTGCCCCAAATATAATGTTAGCAATTAGCATTTTTGGGAGGAAAATTAAATGATGCCAATTGGTAGTACAGTAATTTATGATGGTAAAGTCTGGAATAACCAGGTTCATGGAACCCAGCCTGTCTGGGGTGTAAAAAATTCTGCAGCTGATGATGAAACAGCCAAACAAACTGTAAATAAAAATCAAAAGTCTTTTTCAGATTACCTTTAAAATGTCCAAAAAAATGTCCGATAAAATGTCCGATAAAGACAAATCCCGTTTGTCGGTGGTGCTTAACTATTTGCAAAGTTCTAAAAATATTTCCAGCAGTAAAGCGGCAGAATTGTTAAATGTTGAATAAAGTCCAGCAGCTTTCCTTTTTGAAGAGGCGCCCTATCTTTTCCTTAAGCTGTCATTAGGGGTAAATTCTACCTGGAATACGGCAGTCTGCTTTTTTGTTACGTTGCCGTTTATATGGCTGAATAATATTTCTGCTGCTTTCTTTCCCATTTCTTTTAGGGGCTGAACGTTTGTTGCTATCTTTATCTGATAGTTTGTATTGTTTATGAATCCGTCAAATCCTACTATGCTTATGTCTTCAGGCACTGAAAATCCTGCCTGGACAAAGCCTTCTACTGTGCCAGGAACGACAGAATCCATGCTGCAGAATACGGCCGTCGGCTTTTTCTTCCACTTTTTTACGGCTTCTGCAATCTTGTCTTGCAGCTTGCTTGCATCATAGTCTGTTCGTAAGATGTAATCTTCTGGACTGTAGGGGACTTTTAAATCGTTCAGTGCCTTTATGAAGCCTTTTTCGCGTTCTGCAATATTTTCGTTGTAAATGTCCTGTTCCAAGCTTATAAATGCTAATGTGCGGTGGCCATATTCCCATATTTTTTGGACAGTATCATAGCCTGCCTTAAAATTGTCAGTGTCTACCCATGAAAGTATGGAGCTTCTTGGCCTGTCGCCTATGACGACGCATGGGCGGTCCCTTTTCTTAAGTTCTTCCAGCATTTCTTTTGGTATTTTCTTTAATCCAATATAGATTATGCCGTCTACTTTCTTTTGCTTAAAAGGCCTAAGGTAATCATAGGATGTGTTTTCGGTAACTTCCGGGACTGTTCCCAGGATCATGTCTATTTCATTTTTGCGGCATAATTCTTCAATGCCGGAAAGGACCTGCATAAGGTAAAATGTTCTTGTAGACTTTTCGAATGGAATTGGAGTTAATATTGCGATTGTATTGCATCTTCCAGAATTCAATACCTGGCCTGCAAAGTTTGGCGTGTATCCAAGTTTATCAATGGCAGCCAGAACTTTTTTCTTTGTTTCTTCCTTTACATTCTGTTCTCCGTTTACTACTCGGGAAACTGTTATGAATGAAACGCCGGCTAGGTCTGCTACATCTTTTTGCGTTACCATTATTAACTCCTTTGCGATTTATTCTGTTTCAAAAATATATGTCTGGATTGCCCTTGGCGGACACGTAAAGCTTCTTTTTATGTTTTCTTCTGTTACTTTAGAAGTATACACTTTTGACTCCTTTTTGTCTCCAGATTCTGTTCGGTTAAAGTTCACTTCAAAAACCATTTTATCTTCTGTTCTGTTCATGACTATAAGCACGGTCTTTCCTTCTGGAGTCAAAAATGCTGTGCTTTCCATAGTGTTGCCCATCTTTCCGTCGCATGTAGCAGGTACCATGAATGGAACCATGTTGCATCCGAGTCTCTTTGAACCTGGCTTTATAAAGCGTGAAAAATGTCCTATGTAATAAAATGAATTCTGATACAGCACTTCCTTTGTTTCTGTATTGATTAGGATCGACGCATCACAAAAGTTATTTACGTGGTTTGGGCCGCCTTCCATGTCCAGTGCCATATTCCAGTCTATCCATGCCGTACACCCTGCATTAAGGTCGTTTATTATGTTGTGTCCGTATCGTTCTCCGCAGAACCATAAGCCAGGGCAGGCACCCCCTTCTATGCTGCCTTCCGTAAAGAAGAGGTCCTTGCCTGGATATGCTTTTGAAAATTCAGAGACGTTATCATATTGGTCTCCCGAATACCAATGGAAGGCCATGCCGTCTATTGCTTTTTCTGCTCCTGGTACGGAAAAGCTTTCTTTCATTCGCTTTACTATATTATCCCTGTTATGGTCCCAAATAAGTATTTTTATGTCGCCTAATCCGTTCTTTTCAAATGCAGGCTTTAGGCAGCTTACTGCAAACTCTGCTTCTTCCGTGCCAGTCCAGATGCATGAGTCCCATATTTGTGTTGCTTCGCATTCATTCTGTATTGAGACATATTTTGGGTTAAGTCCCCTTTCTTTTAATCCTATAAGGAATTTTACAAAATATTCTGCCCATAGACTAAAGTATTCTTTCTTTAGCTTTCCGCCGTTATTCATGTCGTTGTTGGTCTTCATCCATGCAGGGGGTGTCCAGGGGGTTACCATTACTGAAAGACTTTTGTTCTGCATAAAAGCCTTTTGCAGAGCCGGCGTTATGTATTTGTCTGTACGCTCAAAGGAAAAGCTGCTGAGGGTTTCGTCTTTTTCTTGCACGCAAGCCCAGTTGCCTAGAGAAAAATCGCAGGAATTCATGTGTGTCCTGGCAAATGCATAATTATTACCTGTAGCGCAGAAGCAGTCTGACATTATTTTCTGCTGCTGCTGCTCTGAAAGGTGAGACAGGACGTATCCCGCGCTTTCTGTAACTGCACATCCAAAGCCTTTGAACGTCTGGAAAGTTTTTTCCTTATCTATGTTTATAATGCAAGATAAATTTGTATTTTTTTCTGCCTGCCATTCTTTATCTGCAAGTTCTGCAATTCTTTTTTTAGAGTCTTTTGCCGTTTCGTAAATATGTAATAATTTCATTATTTCTCCTTTTAATTCTATAAAGGCTGCATAGAAAGCAGGCTTTTTTACGGAAAGTTTGTAAATATTGTTTACGTAAACATAATTTATAGTAATATGTCTTTTGCAAGTCTGTCAAGAAAAAAAACTTGACAGCAAAATATATGTGTGTCTATAATGTTTACGTAAACAATAAAAGAAAAATGTTTACGGAAACATTATAAGATGGTGGAGTGCTTATGAAAAAGATTGTTTCATTAAAATGGTTATGTGCCTTAACGATGGTACTGGGAATGATTTTCATGCTTTCTGGCTGTGGTTCTAAAAAGCAGGATAGAGTAAAAATTAGATGGTTCGTCGGTCTTGGTGCTGGATCTGATGAACCTACATTTGCACCGCAGAAAGCTGTAGTAGATAAGTTTAATGCATCTCAAGATAAGATTGAGCTTGTTTTGGAAATTGTAGATAACGATCAGGCTTTCCAGACGCTTGCAACTCAAATCTCAGGTGGAAATTCTCCTGACATTTGTGGGCCTGTAGGAATCCGTGGACGGGACAGCTTTAAAGGCGCCTGGCTGGATCTTGACCCTCTTGTAAAAAAGACTAACTTTGACTTAAGTAAATTTGATCCGTCAATGGTTGAATTCTATCGTGATAAGGATGACGGTTTAATTGGGCTTCCTTTTGGAATATATCCTTCATATCTTTATGCAAACAAAGAGATATTTGAAGAGGCAGGCATTCCTCTTCCTCCAAAAAATTATGGTGATAAATATGTTGATGAAGACGGAAAGGAATGGACTTGGGATTACGACTGCATCCGCAGGATTGGCATGAAGCTCACTGTTGATGCAAACGGCAATGATGCAACTGACCCTGACTTTGATCCAGAAAATATCGTTCAGTGGGGATTTGGCATTGTATGGGGTGATGCACGAGGCTATGGAACTCTTTTTGAGCCTGGAACTTTTGTAGGCGAAGGCAATAAGGCTCAGATTCCTTCTGCATGGCTTGACGCATGGAAGTGGACTTATGACGGAATGTGGAAAGACCATTTTATTCCTACCGCTTCTTATGGTGATTCTGACATACTTTCAAACGGAAGCTGGGGTGAATCCGGAAAGATTGCCATGTTCCAGTGTCATGTCTGGTATTCTGGTTATGCAAAGATGGATTATCAGTGGGATGTTTATCCTATGCCTTCTTACAAGGGCAAGACTACTGCAAAGATGCATGCTGATACATTTGAAATTCCAAAGGGGTCAAAGCATCCTGATGAAGCATTTGAAGTGCTTTCTTATCTTGTAACTACAGCATCTGATGATTTGCTCAAAATATACGGCGGTATGCCTGCAATTACTGCTAAGCAGGATGCATTCCTGGATACTTTCTTTAAGGAAAGGTATCCTCATGTAACAGTAAATACAAAGGTAATAAAGGATAGTGTAAAGTATGCAGATAATCCAAACCATGAGTCATGGATGCCAAGCTTCCAGGAAGCTTCGACATGCTATACAGAGTTCTGGAAGAATCTGTTGAATAATGACGGCCTTGATGTTGATGCAGAAGCAGAAAAATTACAGAAGAATTTGGATGTAATATTTGCAGCAGCAAGTAAATAAACCTGTATAAGGAGGCATGGGTGATACATTTTCCTCCAAGATGTATCGCCTTTTTTAATATGAAAAGAAATAATGCAGTTTTTGGAATTCAGCAATGGGAAAAGAAATGGGGACTTATTTTCATAGCTCCTTGGTTAATAGGATTCTCTTTATTCTATTTGGGACCTATGGTAGCCTCCTTTATATTTTCTTTTTTGGATTACAATCTTATTCAGCCTGATTCAGCTAAATTTGTTGGTTTGGCAAACTGGAAAAGAGCCTGTTTGGATGATCCTATAGTAGTGAAATCAATAGCTCATATTCTTGAATATAGTTTGGTTTCATTGCCAATTTCATTCTGCTTTTCTCTTTTCATAGCCTTTCTCCTTAACAGCCAGCATTTGATGGGAAAGAAACTGTTCCGTGCACTGTTTTATCTTCCAAGCATGGTTCCTTTTGTAGCTACTGTCTTGATATGGAAGGGAATTATGAATGAGCAGACAGGATGGTTTAACCTTCTTTTAAATAATGCAGGCCTTTCGGGTGTAAGGTGGCTTTCAAGTTCTAAGTGGATTTATTTTTCTTATACTTTGATAGGTCTTTGGGGATGCGGAAATACAATACTTATTCTTCTTGCAGGCCTGCAGGGGGTTCCTAAGGAGTTGTATGAAGCGGCAACAATAGACGGTGCCAATTCATGGCAGAGAATGAAAGCCGTTACCATACCAATGCTGACGCCGGTTATCTTCTATAATATTCTTATAAGCGTAATTAACCTGATGCAGTTTTTCCTGATTCCTATGGTTATGAATAATGGAGACGGTTTTCCTAATGGAACGACGAACTTTCCTATGGTCTATTTTTACAGGCAGGCATTTTCATATTTCAGTATGGGGTATGGAGCCGTAATTGCATGGGTAATATTCTTTATAGGAATGATCTTTACTTTGCTTTTGTTTGGTACGTCAGGCAAATGGGTTTTCTATGCCGGTGAAAAGAAATAAGAAAGGAGGAGGATTGTAAAATGACAATGAAAAGTTCTAATGATGTCAGTAGGGTATTTGTAATGGTGACTCTGCTGTTTATTCTTACTATGTTTTTAATGCCGATGTTTTATGGTATTTCAGGCTCTCTAAAAAGTAAGGAACAGCTGTCGTCCTTAAATCTTTCTCCTGTTCCTCAGTCTCCTAAGAAATTTAATTACAACGGAAAGGATTGCGACATGTTCCTGGTTCCGTTAAATGGAGAAAAAAATCATTGGCCATTATAAAGAAAGGCCGAGATGAGTCTGTTTTTATAGATCCAAGTAATCTTGATGCCGGAGAAATACGCTGGGAGGGAAAATGGAGGACTCTGGAAAATGACTGGCAGACAGACTTGCAGTTTAAGAATTATTTAAAAGGATGGAATGCAATAAACTTCCTGCGCCTTTTTAAGAACACATTGTTCTATGCTGTGATTACGACATTCGGAACTTTGCTGTCTTCTACGCTTGTGGCTTACGGATTTTCAAGATTCAGTTTTCCAGGCAAGTCAAAGTTCTTCATGATTCTTATTGCGACTATTGTTCTTCCGAGCGCAGTAACTCTTATACCTGTTTATACGATCTTCTATAAACTGGGATGGGTCGGCACTTGGCTTCCTCTTATTGTGCCTCATTTCTTTGCAAATGCATATAATGTATTTTTGCTGAGGCAGTTCATGCTAGGCATTCCAAAAGAAATGGATGAGGCTGCCAGAATTGACGGGTGCGGTCCTGTTGCGACATTGTACAGGATTATCTTGCCTCAGTGCATTCCAGCTGTCATTTCTGTAGGGCTGTTCCACTTTTTCTGGGCATGGAATGACTATTTTAATCCCCTCCTGTACCTTGCGGGTCATCCAGAAAAGTATCCTATAAGCATAGGGCTTTCATCTTTCAGCAATATGTATTCTACGGAAACTCATCTTGTTCAGGCAGTCAGCATGATAGCGTGCGTGCTTCCGTTTATTATCTTTATTGCGGCCCAGAAATTCTTTATAGAAGGGGTTGTAGTTTCCGGCGTTGAAAAATAATCAGAATGGGGCGGGGCAGTCAAATGTCATTTTCTGTCCTGTTGCAGGATGTTCAAACTCTATGTGCGTGGCATGAAGCATGAGGCGCTCGCCAGGCTCGCATGTTCCATATAGGGTATCGCCTATGATTGGAATGCCAAAGCCGTGGCTGTCTGCACTGGCAAGCCTAAGCTGGTGCGTTCTGCCTGTGTGCGGAATGAAAAGGACCCTTGTGGCAGCCCTGCGCTTTCCGTCTGGAGCTGTGTAGTCTTCTACATTCAGGCATTTCCATTGGGTAATGGCTTTTTTGCCGTATGTCTCATCCCAAATCTGATGGGGGCGGTTGTCAATGTCCAGCCTGAAATACAGCTCGGACTGGCCTTCCTGCGGTATTCCTTTTTTTGCAAGCACTCCGTCAAGAAGTGCCTCGTACTGCTTTTTTACAAGTCCATCCTCAAATTGTTTGTTCAGCCTTTTATGGGCTTCCTTTGTAAATGCCAGAATCAAGATGCCGCTTGTTTCCATGTCCAGCCTGTGGACTGCGGGCTGTTCTATGCATTGAGGAAAAAGCCTTTTGACCCTGCTTACGATGCAGTCCTGCTTGTCAGGTCCCCTTCCTGGTACGCTTAAAAGCCCGCTCTGCTTGTTTACTACTATTATATGCTCGTCTCTGTAAAGAATCTCCAGTCCAAGCATCTCTGGCAGTATTATTCCGCATCTTTCTGTGCATGGGGGGCATGGTTCTGCCTTTTCAATGTCCATTCCCTTTTCATAAAAGACTTCGCACATGCTTACAGGCATAAGGTTGTGGCTGTATGCATAATGGAGCAGCTTTGGGGCGCAGCATTCTCCTGTGCCTGTTGGCGGAAGCGCTCCCTTGATTCTTTCTTTGCAAATGGAATTAAGGCTTCTCATGTTTCCGTCTGCACAGTAAAAGGAATATAAGCCGTATACGTTTTGCAATGATTCGCCTGTAAGGGCCTTGCGCTCCTGGATATAGGCTTGCTCCTGCTCTGATGCAGCCTGTCCTTTTGCCCTGCCTGCCTTTAAGTTCTGTATGAGTGCAGTCAATTCATGGATGCGTCCGTCATTCTTTTCAAGTGCCTGTTCAATGAGGCCTGGCTCTACGACAGGCGGAACGAATGTCATTCTGCATGACGTTTCGTTGCCGCTTTCTCCTGTCAGGTCTCTGCTCTCCATTTTTTCGGCATCAAATTCTAATGTATGGCTGACTCCTGAAATTGTAACGAGGCTGATTTCTGATGTCCCCGCCGGATTTGTGCAGGCCAGCGCCCCTATCATTATGCCCTGGTTCCGTCGGGCTTCGCTTTCCCGTGCAATAGGAACTATTCTTGCAGAGCCTTCGTTTAAAAGAGATATGAGTTTTTTACACGCTTCATGAGCTTTTTTTTGGGGAAAAGGAGGAAACATGGGTGGATTATAGCATAAAATTTGTGTCATTTGTGAACAAATGTGCAAATTCTGCCCGAATTTGCTGTGTCATTTTGACACTGCTCAATGCTCATTTATGGCCAAATTTTCTTTTTTTTATGAATTAAAAATTGGCACGCTATTTGCTAGATATAAAGTGTACGGCAGAAAGCCGGATTAAATTGTAATTTTTTTTATACCTGGAGGTACATATTATGAACAATGTTTCACTTCTTAATTCTTTGTTGGACGATTTTAACTACGGTTTGGCAATGCCATGTCTTGAAGCACCTGCTTACACTCCTGCAGTTGATGTTGTAGAGCATAAGGATTCTTATGAGCTTGTAATGGATCTGCCAGGAATGACACAGGATGACATAGACCTTAGCGTAAAAGAGAATACTTTGACAATTGCTTCTAAGCAGGATCCTGCAGCTGAAAATAAGGCAGGTGCAGAGCAGAAGGATGAAAATAAAGATGCCGGCAAGTACCTTATAAGGGAACGCTTTAACGCTTCTTTCAGCCGCTCATTTACATTGCCAAGGAATGCAGACTCTCAGCAGATTTCTGCAACCTTTAAGAACGGCGTCCTTTATGTTACAATCCCTTGCAAGGCAGAGCTTGCAGAACGCAAGATTCAGATTTCAGCAGCTTAAAGTTAGTTGATTAAAGCGAATCGCTTTAGATTATAAGACAGACCTTAGCCCCTCTTCGGAGGGGCTTTTTTTGTTTTTGGATGAAAACCTATAGTTTTTATGACACAATTCTCTAAGGATTTGTGTCGCAACTCTTATAGGATTTATGACGCAATTCTCTAAGGATTTGTGTCGCAACTCTTATAGGTTTTACGACACAAATCCTATAGGTTTTACGTCGTAATTTGCTAGGGAATTTTTGTTTTACTCAGTGTATTGAGTAAATATCTAAAAAATAAGAGTTAGTCCTAATTATTCATCAGCGAATTCTTTATTCATTCGTTCTATCATTTCTA
>JAILPY010000087.1 GCA_024699235.1 Treponema sp.
CTGGGGTGTAGTCCATTTTGTCCTCCGAAGAAATTAATTTGGGCGTTCGTCGTTCGCTGCGCTCACTTCACGAGTTTTCTTTTGCTCACCAAAGGGTTCGCATTTTGCTTCGCAAAAACAAGAAAACTCGCGACGTCGGGCTTTCCGCACTTCCGCTGTCGCTCCATACCGCTTGCGCGGTACGCCTTAGGCGGTGCTACAATCCCTAACGCTTATCTGCATTATAAGCGACATGTGTCTATTATCTATGGGCAAGATATGGTATAATGTTGTTTAAACGACAGATATTGCAAAAATGCCTATTAGACAGGCTTTTCTGGAGGTAAAATGTCAGAAGAAAAACTCGACCCCCGCATTGTCCGCACGAAAGAAGCAATTCAAAGTGTTTTCAAAAAAATGGTCTGCGAAATGCCTTATGAAAAAATTACGGTAAAGGCAATTACCGAGGCGGCCAGAATCAACCGCAATACTTTTTATCTTCATTATAATTGTGTGGATGATGTACTGGCGGAGATTCAGGCTAAGCATTCCAGTGAATACTCTGCCATAGTTTCGGGATTTGACCAGCTTAAGGACACGGATAAACTGGTGCGTTCTTTTTTTGAATACATGGAAGCTCAGGATGATTTTTTTAAGCGAGTGACCTGCGACAGCCGTTTTGACTATATCCGTGAAAGGATGCAGAACCGTGTTACAAAGCAGGCTGCGGAGTCGCATCCCCTCAAAGGGCTGGACCAAAGTGTACGCAACATCCTTTTAACTTTTAATAACAGCATTGTCCTCCTTTACCGCCAGTGGGTTTCCGACGGTAGAAAGATTCATATGGAAGAAATGATTGAGCTTGCGACAACCTTGCTGAAAAAGGGGATGCAGGGATTCAGGAATAAATAATTTTACGACTCATTCACCAGCTTGCCTGTCAACGAATCGGATAATACACATCCACAGTCATGTCTTTGTTGTAGACTTCGTATGCTTTGTCGGCAAGTTTTAGGTTATGATTTTCAGCATAATCTTTAATCAGGACATGTGCGTTTCCAACTTTTGAAAAGCCGTCTTTAAAATTGATGTGCACACAATCTTTTTCCTTGACCTCTATGGTCTCGTCAATTTTGCAATCGCTAACAGGCAGGCAAGTCTTCATGGAAAAATCTTCTTCATCCGAAAGATTTTCATAAATCACAAAATGACTTCCCCTTACATTAAGTCCTTCCCGCGCGGCTTTTTCATACAGCTTTCCCACTGACATTCCAAGGTTTTCAAGCTCAACATTTTCCGCAATGAAAAGACAGTGGCAAGGCTCAATGCTTTGGATGTCCGGCTCAAGGAAATTAAGTTCTGATTTTTCTTTTTTATCCGAAGAAATAAATTCCTTAACTTCTTTAAGATGCAAATCCATTTCCTTAATCTTAATGCCCACAAGTTCCTTTTCATCTGCCTTGCCCTCAAGAATCTGTTTTATCTCAAAAAGAGAAAGTCCAATTTTCCTAAGTTTTTTTATTTTTTCAAGAGTGGCAAGCTGACTTTTGTCATAATAGTGATAGCCGTTCTCGCCATTGACTGCGACCGGAACAAGCAAGCCTTCTTCATCATAAAGGCGGAGTGCTTTTCTGCCAACTTTTCCGATAATCGCAAATTGTCCGCGTGTATACATTATTTGTCCCCCTTGATTCTTCTTACCCTGCCGAATGCTTTTATAAAACCAAGATGAAGGGGAAGTATCTTGTACAAAAAATAATCGTCATATTTCTTGTAGTCTTTTCTTTGATAAAAGTTTATCACCGCTTCACATATTGATTCAACACAGTTTTGATTCAGCATGGTGCCCATTTCTTTCGATGCAAACCTAGGCATGCCAATATGACCGAACTTTCCCATTGCACGAAGCTGTTTCTTTTTGAAAATCATTTCTTTATCAGTGATATTTGAATCAGGCAAATCCTTATAACCATTGCGGACAAGTTTTTCATCAATATCTAAAAGACAGGAAGTTTCTACCCAGCCTGCATGAAAATCATTGCCGCTCTCTTTTTCCAGCTGTTTCAATTCTTCTGGGGGCTCAACACCAGCTCCCATAAAAATGGACCCCATCGGAGAGATGGCACAAATGCCGTGCCTCTTGTTAATTTTTCTGACAGCCTTTATTACGGCAATCTGATGCTCTGGGTCTGCATGGGATGCAATCACAACAATGTGCTTGAATCCCATAAAGCATACGCTCTCAAGAATTTCATAGGCAACTTCATAAGTTGTTTTCATCGAAAAATGAATTGAGCCATAAAACTCATTTACTGATGCGGCTGCAATTGGAAATGCAGGAAGATAAAAGCATTCAAGCTTATGTTTTTCCTCCAGACTTTTCATTGCTTCCTTGCTCCAGTGTTCACCTTCTGCAAGGTCTGTTGAAAGGGGAAGGCAGAGTCCGTGCTCTTCGATTGGTGCCATCACAATAAAAACAATACCTTTGTCCTTGTCTACATCTTTGACTTCCTTCCAGGTCATCATACTTAAATCCCTCATTATTTGTCCTCCATAATTTTCTTGTTAAGCAAATAATAGACCTGGCCCAAAAGACCATGTCAAGGGAAACGACGATGATAATCGAAAGGATGCAGAACCGGGTAACAAAGCAGGCGGCGGAATCTCGTCCTCTGAAAGGAATAAATAGTAAAGATATAAGGGGCGAGTTTTTTTTGAAGTTTTGCACTTAGAGTTTTGTCGGAATCGGAACCTATAACTGTTACAGGGCAGCTTGTATTTTTTGCATATTTATCTACACGGATATTATTCTTTATAAAAACTTTGTTTGGTCCCCAGAAAAAGCGAAAGGCAATATATACCAAGGATTTTTAAGATTGTTAGAACCATAGTTTTTTAGAAATAGAAAATCTCCTCAAATTTTTTATCCAGCGCGACACATAAAATTAAAGCGAGTTTTGCAGTAGGGCAGAATTGACCTGTCTCGATGGAGCTGATTGTATTGCGTGAAACTCCAACAAGTTCCGCCAGTGCATTCTGTGAAAGATTTTTTTCACTTCGGATTTCTTTAAGATGATTTTTTAATACAAGCATGTCATTCATTCTGAGCTTCCTTAAATCCTTATTAAAGGCGTCCTGTAAGTTGCATTATAAAAACGAGTGTGAGCAGGCAAAAAATTGCAAGATAACCGAGAGCAACAAAAAGCTCGTGAAGTTTTTTCAGCTTAAAGTATTTTACAAAAAAAGTGACAGTAAGCATTCCAAAAAAAATCATCCAGCACTGAGCGCTTAGGCGCTTTGTAATACAGCTAAGAATTGAAACAAGAGCACATAATCCGAAGGAAGAATAAAAAGCGGTTCTTGCAGCTATTTTCTGGACTTCAAAATCAAAAATGTCTTTGTCATTATTTTCTTTTCTGCTTTGTTCAAGGATTTCTTCTTTTGTCATTTTATTATCTCCTGTTTGACAAGTATACTTTGCAAACAGGTTAGTTATATCACTGCCAAGTAAACTTGTCAACAAGGAAATGTAAAGAAGAAATCTTGTTATATTTTTACGCTTCATTCACCAGCTTGCCAGTCATGTGTTCAATTTCAAGCTCAAGGCATTGAACTCGCGGCAGGGCGTTTTTAAGTTCCTTTTCAAGATATTCCTGATCATCTGTGAATTTCTGAACAAGTTTTGTGCAGATTTTGCGAGCCAGCTCCTCGTCGGTCACCAGGCGGATTTTTCCAAAGACAATTACGCTGTTGATGTTCAGAGCCCATTCACCTTCTTTGCGGTAGCCTGAATCGTAAACGCAGAAGCTTGCCTTGTCGTAGTTTTTGATGGCATCAATTTTGTGGCCTTCTTTTGCACCGTGAAAATAGATTTTTCCGTCGCTTTCGTCATAGTAAAAATCCATGGGAACAGTGTAGGGGTAGCCGTCGTCACCAAGAAGGGCAAGAACTCCACGCCATTCATTTTTTAAAATTTCAATGCATTTTTCTGTGCTTACCTGCTGTTTGAATCTTCTCATTGGTCGGAACATACTGAACTCCTATTTTCTATTAATAAAATACAATCCTAAAAGGCAGATTGCAATTTCATCTTCTTATAAATGTTTTGTCCTTCTCTGGGATTTTATCATCAGAAACAAAACGTTCGATTGTCATGTGAAGATCGTATTTTTCACGAAGCTCGGCAATTGTTTTCATCATTGGTGTTGCGTGATGCAAATCAATTGCTTCCTGATTTTCCCAGGAGTCGATTAAGAGGATAGTTTCGCTGCTGTCATCTCCGCCGTTTTTTTCATCGCCAAATGGCAGATAATATTCATAGCGAAGATTTCCTTTTTCTGAGCGGATTTTTTCAACGGTTCCGCTAGAAATCATTTCGCGGGCAAAAGCCTGTGCTGCACCATTTTTTCCTGTGTAACGAAGATTTACTGTAATTGCCATGTTTTCTCCAGATTTAGCACTTCTTTTTTAATCTTGCTGCTATTAAATGTGAAATTGTCGCGAACAAGACGATTATTGAAATGTAGTCCACTGCAAAAAGAATGTAGCCGCGTTCCAGGTCAAAGAAGAAAAACTGCTGTTGCAAAATCAGGTACTTCCAGATTCCGCGCGCGATGAAGGCGTAAAT
>JAILPY010000089.1 GCA_024699235.1 Treponema sp.
TATTCTTCACCCTGCTTTTTATTATCAGCATTTTTTCCCATGTCCCATTCAACCTTAACAGTACGGTGTTCAATGTCTGGAATTCTTAAAAATGTCAGGCAGCTGGCAGAATGAACAGTAATTCCCCTGTTACGGCTCACATATCCGACTATCGGATCTCCAGGTTCAGGCTTACAGCATTGGGCAATAGTCACAAAGAAGTTAGTAGAATTTTCTATCCGTATAAGGCCTGTATAATTACTTTCCTTTTTCTTCTGCTTGCGGTGCTTTCCTTCTGCAGCCCGCTGTTCAGCAACCTGCTGGGAATGAAGGGTATTAGCTGCAATTTCAGCTTCCCGCTTTGCAATTGCATCTTTATCTACAAAAGTTGGATCATTTGCTACTAACCATGAATGTATTTTCTGATGTGCCTTGCTTGTCTTTACAGCCTTGAGCTGTGCCTGAGTAGGATGTGCCTGAGGATTTGTAAGGACTTCTACAATCTGAGTGTTCTTTAACGGTGATGTAAGAGGAATAATTTTTCCGTCTGCCTTTGCGCCGACTATTTTTTCTCCTACGGCAGAATGAATTGAATAAGCAAAGTCTATGGCATTTGCGCCTGAAGGAAGCTGCTTTACATCACCTTTTGGAGTGAATACATAAATTTCATCGCCTAAAAGTTCATTTTTAAGTTCCTCAAAGAACTTTTCATCGCTAAGATGTTCATCCCTCAATTCACGCAACTGATTTATTATGCTTAAATCTTCTGCACGGACGGTATCTTTGTTTGTACCCTTTTTATACAGCCAGTGAGATGCAACACCGTGTTCTGCAACATTATGCATTTCCTGTGTGCGGATTTGAATTTCCAAAGGCTTTCCTTCACAAAGAACAGTTGTATGAAGGGACTGATATCCATTTGCCTTAGGCATTGCAATATAATCCTTAAAGCGTCCTTCAAGAGGTTTCCATAAACCGTGGACAATGCCTACAAGCGTATAGCAGTCACTGTCCTGAGTACAGATTATGCGTAAAGCCAGAAGGTCGTATAATTCACCAGGTTCTTTATTCCTTTTACGCATTTTTTGGTATATAGAATAGAAGTGTTTTGCCCGGCTTGAAATCGTTACGGATATCCCCATCTTTTCAGTAGCCGTATATATTTTTTTTACAGCAGTTGCAAGATAAACATCCCTTTCCTGCTTTTTTTGGGCTACTATAGTCTTTATCTGCTGAAAGGCTTCAGGATTAGAATATTTAAGGCTCAGGTCTTCCATTTCATTCTTTACGTCTTTCATACCAAGACGGCCTGCAAGAGGCGCCCAAATTTCAATTACCTCTGTGGCAACGGCTTTCTGGGCTTCTGCAGAAACAGATTTAAGGTTCCGCATGCGGTCAAGCCTGTCTGCAAGCTTTACAAGAATAACACGTATATCATCTACCATTGCAAACAGCATCTTGCGTATAGAATCTGACTGTTGCATAGATGAAGTCTGAAGCTTTAAATTTGTAATTTTTGTAGTACCGCTGCATATATTTGCAACATCTTTTCCAAATTTTTCTTCGATATCTGGCAGGCAGTCATTATTTACTTCTAATATATTATGGAAAAAACCTGCAATAACCGTATCACAGCTTAGATGGCTTTCTGCAAGTACACAGGCAACCCTCATAGGATGCAAATAATAAGGAAGGCCGCACTTCCTGTTTAGCTCACCAGTAAGGGAGATAAGGAAATCCCAGGCAGAACGGATTTTTAATTCTTCATCAGATGTATAATAGTCAAGATAAGTCTTAAAAAAAGTATCTATCAAAACCTGAGGATTTGTCTCTGTTTTATTAGTCGCAAAAGTCTCTGTCTGCATTATATCCGTCTCCTTATTCCTTATTAAAGCATTTTCCTTGCGGAAATGCAACATTTCATACATAATGAAAGGAATGACACGGGAAGAATTTCAATTTATTGTAGACATAAAAAAAGAATATGAATTTGCATTGAACGGAAAGCGCTATAACCTTACTTATGGAAAAGATGATGCCGGCAAAAGCTATATAGCATTAGGACGCCTTTATGACAGACCTGAACGCTATAAAACTTTTGGAGAGCTTATGAATGCTGCAAAAATAGACAATCAGTATTTACGCGAAATTATTGCATTCCTAGAGCCTTAGAAAGGCTTTGTGCATCTGTAAAATGAATTGCATGGATGCCAAGACTTGCAGCCGCCTCACAGTTTTCTATTTTATCATCAATAAAGACTGCATCTTCTGCATTAACATGTTCTGCTGTAAGAATGATTTTCCAAAAAGCAATATCAGGCTTAGAAACTCCCATTAGGCAAGAAGAATAAGTTTGGTCAAATATCTCGTAATCCCCACGCTCACAATGATTTCTATAGTGGGAATCAATGGTATTAGTTCCACAGACAACCCTTTTTCCAGAATTTTTAAGCTGCCGGACTATATTGCAAGTCTGTTCATTTTTTACAGGATGAAAAAGCCAGTGCCACCAGTCTGTCTTAACTTCAATTCCAGACCGCCTTGAAAATTCCTTCCAAAAATCTTTTGTAGAAATATTTCCATCAGAAAGATCTGAAAAAATACCATCTGAAAATGCATGAAAATCATCCAAAGACACATGCAAAACTTCGCACATCTGTTTTTCTATAAAAGCACTTGTCGTTACGACTCCACCCATGTCAAAAATGTACAACTTATAATCTTTCATAAACTATTCCTCAATAAAAAATATGAAGCATTGAATGCCATAATATTTTTAATTAATCATAACTGTCAAAAAGTTTTTTTATCTCTTCAAAATTACTGATTTTGTCATAATATTGCGAGACTTTTCCAAAACCGTAAGATGCCCAGACAAATTTAACGCCAGCCTGTGCACAAGCATCAGCATCTCCCTGCGTATCGCCAACATAAACAGGATAATGAATTTGATTTCTAGTCATAAGAAGCTGGATATTTTCCGCCTTGCCCTTTCCTGTACGGCCAAAACATTCAAAATCTTTTATATAGCATTTAAGTCCTGTCTTATCAAGCATCAGCTCTATATACCCATTCTGGCAGTTACTTACTACATATACATTCTCATGTACAGAAATTTCTTTAACAGTATCTACAACTCCAGCATAACAGATTTCAAGATTATTTTCCTTTAGTGCAATCTGCTCTTCAGAACAGCAATGAGAAAGCAATATGTCTCGCTTAGACTTTTCCAGGGAAGGCCACAAATCTTTTGCAATGACATCCATTGTCTTACCAAATTCATTCTGTAAAATTTGGGCATTTACTTTTGAAGCGTCAAAGCCTGATATTTCTATAGCTTTATTCCATGCGACAGCAACAATTCCAGTCGTATTCCATATTGTTCCATCAATATCAAGTATTAATGCATCAAATTTTCTTTTCTCAAACATAGAAAAAGAGTATCACAACTCGACAAAAAAAACTATGCACTGTATAATTTATGCTGGCATTCTGATGTTTAATATAAAAACAAAATTTAAATTTTTTTTACCAGTACTCATTTTCACTGCAATACCAATATCTGCAGCAGAAGAACCATATATACCAAAGAGTTATGTTGCATCAGATGCAATTGTATCCACTGATAAAAATAATGACAGCAAAAAATCACTGCAAATAGAAATGTTTGCAGGACATCAAGAGGAAAACTGGTATTTAAATTTTGGATACAGAATGCAAGAAGATATTTTTGATTTTGCGGGAAATATAGGGCTAAAAGACTTATATTTCAAAAATTATCCCATTCAAATTGGTTCAGCACTTGAAGGATACTATCATATAAAATTTTTTGAAGTTGGAAAATTTGAACAGAATATGTTTGCAGCAGCTTCATATTTCCTTAACCTAGTACCGACAGACACCAGGATAACAGTCTATTTCGGTGCAGGACTAAAAGGCAATTACCTTGCTGTAAGCGATCACAATCCACCTTTATGGAATGCATATCCTATTGTTTCAATATTCATTACGCAAAATTTTGCAAAATTTCTGACATTAAATGCAGGAATAAGAACATTTTCATATTTTGTTTCTACTGCTTTTATAGAACCTCAATTCTTTGCTAACATAGACTTACATTTTACACCAAAATTCAGCATATATGCAGGCATTGAGGGAATATACAATTCATATAGAAAACTAGAAGATTTAAAAGGCAACTTAGATTCACTAAAACTTCAAAAACTAAATTTCAATGCTGGAATAAAATACCTATTCTAAACTTAATATAATAACTTCCAAAAAAGTTTTATAACAAAACCTTTCAACTCAATAATTTCTGCAATGGTAATGGAAAAAATGTAAATAAAATCGAATTTTAAAAATAAAAAAGCCGGCAGCCACCTGCTTTCGCGGGACTGTGTCCCACTATCATCGGCGCAGGAGAGCTTGACTTCCGTGTTCGGTATGGGAACGGGTATTTCCTCTCCGCCATGGCCACCGGCATCAATTTGCCAGTCTTCATGCGGCTTGCGCGCTGCAGGCCCCCCTGGGGCCCGGCCCGC
>JAILPY010000093.1 GCA_024699235.1 Treponema sp.
AAATCTACATGCAGGCTTAATATTGTTTTCTGCCAGCTTTTACAGTAAAATAACCTAATGCAAATGCACGAGAACATACAAATGGAGAATAGCCTAGACAGCTTAAATGACGAGCAGATGGAAGCCGTTACAACGACAGAAGGCTTCGTTAGAGTCATTGCCGGTGCTGGCAGCGGAAAAACACGAGCACTCAGCCATCGCTTTGCATATCTTGTCAATGACATAGGAATCCTTCCTTCCCACATTCTCTGCGTAACCTTTACCAATAAAGCGGCCTCTGAAATGAGGGCAAGAATTAAAAAGCTTACAGGAGACAATGATACAGGCTACATATCCACATTTCACGGCTTTTGCGTAAGCGTCCTGCAGGAAGATTCTCATGCAGTGTCATATCCAAAAAGCTTTATGGTACTTGATAATTCAGACATAAATGCCATGCTTCAGATTATTTACGACGAGCGCGGACTTACGCTTCGCCAGATGACTTTTTCTGCAGCACGAGACATGATTGAGATTCAAAAATTATTCAAGAGACCGACTTATTACGAAGACATGATTGCCCTAAGCCTTGATGCATTGCAAAAAAAATACCTAGAAGCAGAAACTCCCAGCGACATTATATTTTACGGCTATCTGTACCAGCAGAAAAAATGCTTTGCCCTTGATTATAACGACCTGCTTAAATTCGTACTGCATATCTTTCAGACAAATGATGAAATCCGCCAGAAATGGCAGGAACGCCTTGAATACATAATGATTGATGAATTTCAGGACATTGACTTCATTCAGTACGAACTGATGAAGGCCCTTTGCGCATTCCACAAAAACCTTTTTGTCGTAGGAGACCCAGACCAGACCATTTACACATGGAGGGGTGCCGACATCAAGTACCTATTAGAATTTGACTCAGAATTTCCTGGGACAAAGACTATCATAATGAATAAAAACTACCGTTCCACGCCAGAAATCCTTGCCTGTGCAAACTCCCTTATCAGTAAGAATGCAAAGCGCATTTCTAAGGATTTAATGTCTGAAAGACATTTGCCTGAACGGCAACATTCAATGCCAATCTACTGCCACTCAAAGTCTTCGGAAGACGAAGCCCTATTCATTGCAGAAACTATAGAAAGCCTTTTGACTCAAGACATACATGCCGGAGACATAGCGGTACTGTTCAGGGCGCATTACATAAGCCGCTCAATTGAGGAAACCTTCCAGAAAAAGAAGATTGCCTATACGCTGTTTTCAGGGCTGCCATTCTTTGAGCGGACAGAAATAAAAGACAGCCTGTGCTATTTGCGCATGGCTGCATACAAAGATGACCTTTCTTTCATGCGTATCGTAAACAGTCCAAAGCGAAACGTAGGGGAAAAGCGAATTGCAGCATTAAAAGAGTACGTCGAAAAAAATGGAGGCAGCCTTTATTCCGCATTAAAGGCATGTGCAGAAGATGAAATTTTTAAGTCAACAAAGGCAGGCAGCTTTATCTCTCTTATAGAAAAGTATTCTTCCTGCTATGACAAGATGCAGGTTAGCGAGCTTTTCAGCCACATAATGAATGAAAGCGGATATGAAAAGGCCTTGCGCACAGAAGGAAGCCAGGAACGCCTGGACAATCTTGCGGAACTTAAGCAGGCAATACATGAATATGAAGTTACATGCGGAGAAGAAGCGCGGCTTACAGATTTTTTGAATCATCTTGCCTTATACACAAATGCTGACATAGGCACGGACAAAGATGCCGTAAGGCTTATGACTGTCCATGCGGCAAAGGGGCTGGAGTTTCCAGTCGTATTCATAGCAGGCCTTAGTGAAAATATGTTTCCAAGCAAAAAGGTGGATTCATTAGCAGCCATGGAAGAAGAAAGAAGGCTTGCATTCGTTGCGCTTACACGTGCAAAAGACTTCCTTTACCTTACTGACTCAGAAGCTTCTGAGTCTACGCCGGGATTCGGTTACCGATACCCGTCACGCTTTATATTTGACATAGACAAAGGCCTTCTGCACTACGAACACGAACTGCCAGACGAACTGGTCAAGAATGCCAGAAGCTACACTAAAGATTCAGAGTCGTACCTTGAAAAGATTTCCGCCCTTGCAGGGCTTGAAAAAGGAGACCGCATTCAGCATGCCATACTTGGCATGGGAACAATCCTTGAAGCTGACGAAGTAAAAAAGCAGTACAGCATAGCCTTTGACAAGATGCCAACGCCCCGCAAGATGAGCTTTAAGGCCCCTATAAAAAAAATCTAACTGGGTGCGGCACAATAGCTTTTAGCTTTAGACTGCAAGCCCATACATTGCATAAAGCACTGTTTTTTTCTATAATATTTGAATGTTTCGTATCTACATGGAAAGAAAGGCTGGCTTTGAAAATGAAGCAGCTCGCATTTATGCCGAAATAAACGGCTTTTTGGGTATTAGTGGCGTTACTGGCGTTCGTTATTTGAACCGGTATGATGTAGAAAATGTTGCAGAAGAAGTAGCTAAGGCTGCTGCAACTCGCATTTTCTCTGAACCTCAGAGTGACAGGGTTTTCTTTGAAAAGCTTGACATTCCGCAGGGTGATACAGCAATCATTTGGGAATATCTGCCAGGTCAGTATGACCAGCGTTCAGACAGTGCAGAACAGTGCCTTTCTCTGCTGCGCGAAAGCATGAGCAGAACGACAAAAGTCGGCACAGAGCCTCCTCTCGTCCGCTGTGCAAAAATCGTAATTCTTTCAGGCTCTGTCAGCGCACAGGATGCATTAAAGATACAGAACTACCTTATTAACCCAGTAGACAGCCGTCTTACAGATAATTCCAAGCCAGAAACATTAGAAATGAAAACCGCCGTTCCACAGGACATTCCTACTGTAGACGGATTCATCAAGCTTAATGCGCAAGACCTTGAGGCTTACAGGCAGAAGCTTGGACTTGCAATGGACTTTGCAGACATTAAGTGGATGCAGGATTACTTTGCATCTATAAAAAGAGACCCTACCATTACAGAAATCAGGGTCCTTGACACTTACTGGAGCGATCACTGCCGCCATACTACATTCAACACAATACTTAAAGACGTAAAGATTGAAGACGGTCCTTATGCATCACTCTTTAAGAAATCATTTGAAAGCTATACTGACATGAGGGCTGACTTGTATGCACAGCGCACAGATAAGCCTGTTACCCTCATGGACATGGCATGCATTGGTGCAAAATACCTTCGCAAGCACGGAAAGCTTGAAGACCTTGAAGTAAGCGAAGAAAACAATGCATGTTCCATCTATATTGACGTACATTATACAGAAGGCAAAGACGCCCCAGAGCAGACAGAACGCTGGCTCTTGGAATTTAAGAACGAAACACACAACCATCCTACAGAAATTGAACCATTTGGTGGTGCCGCAACTTGTATCGGCGGTGCAATCAGAGACCCTCTTTCTGCCCGAAGCTGGGTATATCAGGCATTGCGCGTAACAGGCGCTGCCGACCCTACTGTTCCTTTGAGCAAGACATTGCCAGGCAAGCTTCCTCAGATGAAACTGACAAGGGAGGCTGCACAGGGATTCTCAAGCTATGGAAACCAGATCGGACTTACAACAGGACAGGTTGCAGAAGTATATCACCCTGGATTCCTTGCAAAGCGCATGGAATTAGGGGCTGTAATTGCAGCAGCACCTGTAGACTTAGTCTTAAGGGAAACTCCAGAAGCCGGTGACATAATCATCCTTCTTGGCGGAGGAACAGGACGCGACGGCATTGGAGGAGCGACAGGCTCTTCAAAAGTTCACACAGAAAAATCCGTTACTACGGCCGCTGCAGAAGTACAAAAAGGCAATGCCGTAGAAGAGCGCAAGATTCAGAGGCTGTTCCGCAACAAAGACGTATGCCTTATGATTCGCCGCTGCAATGACTTTGGTGCTGGCGGCGTTTCTGTAGCAGTTGGAGAACTTGCACCAGGGCTGGACATAAACCTTGATGCTGTTCCTAAAAAATATGAAGGCTTGGATGGTACAGAGCTTGCAATTTCCGAAAGCCAGGAGCGAATGGCTGTTGTCGTAAGAAAGGAAAATGCAGACAAATTCATTGAAGCCGCTCACAAAGAAAACTTAAATGCAGTAGTTGTTGCTACTGTTACAGATACAAACCGCATGGTCATGAAATGGAGAGGCAATACTATTGTAGACATTGACCGCTCATTCATTGATACTGCTGGAGCTCCTCATGAAGCAGTAGCTACAATTGAAAGCCCTGCCGCTCCAGAAAAGTCTCCTCTTGTAAATCCTCTTGAAAGCGTTAATTCTATTCTGGGCAGTGAGCCAGACTCAGAGTCCGTAAAAAAGGCATGGATTGCAAACATGGAAGACCTTGCCTGCTGTTCTCAGAGAGGATTGGGAGAGCGCTTCGACGGTTCAATCGGCTCATCTTCAGTACTCTTCCCTTATGGAGGCGTATATCAGGGAACTCCAGAAGCAGGAATGGCCGCAAAGATTCCTGTGCTAAGCCCTAAAGAAACAAGTACAGTAAGCCTTATGACTTACGGTTATGACCCTCGCGTTGCAGAATGGAGCCCTTGGCATGGCGCACAGACTGCAGTCCTGTCTTCCCTTGCAAAAATTGCATGTATCGGCGGAAAGCCAGAAACATGCCGCTTGAGCTTCCAGGAATTCTTTGGACGCGCAGTAAGCGAAAAGACTTGGGGATATCCTGCAAGCGCCCTTTTGGGAGCCCTTGACGCTCAAAAGGCAATGGGAACAGGAAGCATAGGCGGCAAAGACAGCATGAGCGGCACTTTTGAAAATCTAAATGTACCTCATACGCTGGTTTCTTTTGCCGTTACAACTGACGAAGCAAAGCACGTAACAAGCGGCTCTTTTAAAAAGGCAGGAAGCAACATTTTCTTAATAAGCGTTCCTTATTCTCAGGAACTTGCTCCTGACTTTGAAACATTCACTGAAAATGCAAAAGTCCTTTATAAGCTGAATGCAGAAAGCAAGATCCTTGCCATGTATCCTGTCGGAGCCGGCGGAATTGCAGAGGCTGTAAGCAAGATGTCTCTGGGCAACAGAATCGGTGCAGCAATCCGCCTTGTTCCAGCAAGCCCTACAGCTGCAAGCCTGGACATGGACGTAAGCGCAAGAGACCTGTTCACTCCTCTGTACGGTTCTATTATTGTAGAATCAGACGAAGACCTTGAAGCAGTTGCTGACTTTATAGAAGGAACTGTAGAAAAAATTGGCCAAACAACAGCAGAACGCGAAATCAATGTGTTCGGCACAAAGATTTCTCTTGCAGACATTGAAAAGGCATGGGAAGCAAAGCTTAGCGCTGTATTCCCTCCAGTTTCTGGCGCAGAGCTTCAGAAGCCGCTTCCTGACTTTGCAAAGAAAGAACATCAGAGCCTTGAGGCTGCACGCAAAAGCTTTACCGCAAAGACAGGAAAGGCAAAGCCTCGCGTTATTATACCTGTATTCCCTGGAACAAACTGCGAATACGATATGGCACGCGCCTTTAACCTGAACGGTGCAGAAACTCAGATTATGGTATTCCGCAACAGAACGCCTAAAGACCTTGCAGAATCTCTGGACCAGTTTAAGGCAGAAATTGAAAAGAGCCAGATCATTGCCTTTGCAGGCGGATTCAGTGCAGGTGACGAACCGGACGGATCCGGCAAATACATTGCAAACGTAATAAGGGAAAAGAGAATTGCAGATGCCATTATGGAGCTTTTAAGGCAGAAAGACGGACTTGTACTGGGAATCTGCAATGGCTTCCAGGCCCTCATAAAGACTGGCCTCGTTCCTTATGGAGAAATCAAGGAACCTTCAGAAGACATGCCTACGCTTACATTCAATAAGCTTGGACGGCACATAAGCCGCGTTGTCCGCACAAGAATGGTAAGCGCAGCAAGTCCTTGGGCCCTTCACAGTTCTATCCTCGAAGCAAAAACCCACCTTATTCCTATAAGCCACGGAGAAGGACGCATTGTCATTAGCGATGAGCTTGCCCAAAAGCTTTTTGCTTCAGGTCAGGTATTTACTCAGTACGTTGATGAAAATGGAATTCCTGCAATCGCAGAGCCAGACAATCCTAACGGAAGCCTCTATGCAATTGAAGGCCTTACAAGCCCAGACGGACATGTACTCGGCAAGATGGGTCACAATGAACGCACAATGGGCATGGATAAAGACGGTTCCAGCATAGACCTCATAAAGAACATTTCCGGCAATAGATGCCAGAATATCTTTGCAGCAGGCGTTTCATACTTTAACTAAGGATTATAAATGAAGAAACATACGGTTTTAACAGTAATGACGGCAGTTCTAATCTCTGCCGTTCTATCGCTGGCTTCTTGCACTAAGAAAAATGCATGGAACAGTAACCTTGATGCAGCCAAAAGCATTGCTGAAAAAAAGAATAAGAACATATTCCTTCTGTTTAGCGGAGAAGACTGGAACGAGCATTCCGCTACGCTCAAATCTACAATTCTGGACACCCCGGAATTTAAAAAGCAGATTGCACCTGACTATGTTCTTGCAATTATTGAGCTTTCTCAGGCTGAATATGCAAAGACTGTCGTACCAGATGCGGCTACTGAAGAGCAGAAAAAAGAAGCCGAACGCCTTACTGCTGAATATGCAAAAAAAGAAGAAATCCTTCAGCAGTACTACGTGGAATCTTTTCCTGCAATTTACATACTTTCTCCTGAAGGATATGTTCTTGCAACAATACCATATTCAGAAACAATGACTTCCGTACAGGATCTGTCAGCACAGCTGGAAAGCCAAAAGGAAATCATAACTGCAATTTCAGATGCAATTAATAATGTAAAGAATTCAAGCGGCCCTGATAAAGCCGTTGCCCTTGATTCACTTTATGAAATGACTCAGGAAAATTACAGGACTATCTTAATAGAAGCCGTCTGTGAAATTCCTGACCTTGACCCTTCTGACACTACAGGACTTGCCGGCAAGTATCTTATGATAAAAGGATATTCTGCCGCCATTGAAAAACTGATGAAAGACAATGACATTGACGGTTCCATAAAAATTTTCACTGGCTTATGCGAATCAGATAAAATTTCAAGCAGTCAGAAGCAGGAAGTCTTGTACACTGCTGCATTCATGCTGGCAAGGAGCGGAAGCCAGGATTACGACACAATGACGTCATTACTGGAAAAGGCAATAGCCTTTGAGCCAGAAAGCAGCATGGTAACAGAAATAAACACAACAATACAGGCTATTCAGAACATGAAAAAGATGGTTCTTGAAATGCAGGTAAAGACAGAGGATTTTGCAGACCCACCTGCGGAATCTTCTGCAGAATAGACGCCCATGCCGAAAGCATTCCTGCTTTGCGTGACAGCAGTGCTTATCCTGCTGTCCATGACATTTTCGGGCACAGAAAGCGCATTCCTTTCCATAAATAAACTTCGCATACGCTCATTGCATAATAAGCAGAATAAAAAAGCAATGAGGGTATGGAAACTGCTAAATGACAAGGAAAGACTTATAAATACTTTGCTTGTAGCTAATGAAATAGTAAACATAGCCATTTCTTCAATCATTGCATATCTTGTACTAGAGATTTTTGGCAATGCAGGCGTTGGAATTGCAACATTCATATCTACAATGCTTCTTCTGATATTTGGTGAAATTACTCCAAAAACAATCGCTACCCACCATCCGGAAGCGATTGCCTTTTTCATAAGTCCCTTAATCCAAGGACTTGAGATTATCCTGTTTCCCCTAGTATTTTTATTCACAAACATTTCACGCTTTATCTTGAAGCTATGTAAGATAAACACTCAAAACAAAGACGTTTCTTTTACAGAAGAAGAAATAAAGACATTCATAGACGTTGGAAGCGAACAGGGAATAGTCGAAAAGAACGAAAAACTGATGATGCACAGGGTCTTTAAGTTTTCAGACCTTGAAGCAAAAGACATTATGATTCCAAGGAAAAAAATCAAGGCAATTCATCTTTCTTCTGACTACAACACTATCATAGAGCTTTCACAAAGGTTCTTTCTGTCTCGTTTTCCGGTATACGACAAAGATATAGACGACATTGTAGGCATTCTTTACATAAAGGACTTGCTTCATTACAAAAGCTGCCAGAACATTTTTTCAGTTTCAAAGGTAATGCGGCCGCCTCTTTTTATTCTGGAAACAAAGAAAATGTCTAGCATACAGCAGATGCTTCAGGAAAACCATCAGAGCATGGCTGTCGTCATAGATGAATATTCCGGCACATACGGAGTCTTGACAAGCGAAGACATTGCCAGGGAAATTTTCGGTCCTATAACAGATGAATACAAGCCGTATGCCCGCCGAGTTGAAGTCCAGATAAAAAACCCAAATAACTCCGACATAGACGGTTTTTCACGGCTTATCGACATCAATGAACAGTTAGGAATAAACATGCAGAGCGAACACTCAGAAACGATCGGAGGGCTTATATTCGAAATGCTAGGCCATATTCCTTTTGAAGGAGAATCGATAGTTCACTCAGGCTTTAAATTCACAGTTAAGGAACTTGAAGACAATCGCATTGCAAAAGTCCATGTTTCAAAGACTGTAAGGGAACAGCAATGATTATTATTATAGAACTCATACTGATATTCTGCATTGCATTTTTTGCTGCATCTGAAACAGCATTTACAGCCCTTCCTAGAATAACTGTAAGGCAAATGCTTAAGGACAATGAAAAGAATGCTTCAAAAGTAGCAAGGCTCAAGACAAGTCTTGACAGGCTTATTTCAACGGTCCTTGTCGGAACAAATTTCATTACAACGCTATCTTCTTCGCTTGCTACTGCATACACAATAAAAAAATACGGTCCTTCGGCCGTAACATATACATCTGCAGCAATAACAATCTTAATAGTCATTTTTGGGGAAATCATACCTAAGACTTATGCAGGACTAAAGCCTAAGCAAGTTTCGCAATCCAGTGCAACGCCTATAATCATAATTCAGACTATATGCTTTCCTGTAGTATGGCTGTTTGACAGGCTTTCGGACTTTATTGATTTTTTTGAAAAGCATGTCCTAAAGACAAAAACTCCTTTAATTACAGAAGAAGAACTAAAAACCCTTATTGCAATAGGAGAAAATGAAGGAACTCTGGAAGAAGGCGAAAAAAAGCTTTTAGACAGACTGTTTGAATTCTCTGACATTCATGTAAGGGACATCATGAAGCACAGGTCTCTCGTAAAATATGTAGACGTCCATGATGACATTGATTCTGTAATAGAAATGTTTAACTCTGGATATTCCAGGCTGCCTGTATATGAAAATTCCCCAGACAATATAGTCGGAGTCCTTCACTATAAGTCTGTACTGTTTGCAAATTCTGCAATTACGCAAAGCAAAGACTTTGTAAAAATATGCATGCGCCAGCCTATGTTTATCCCAGAATCAGTTTCTGCAGTGGAACTGCTGCAGACATTCAAGCACAGCAAGGATAACTTTGCTGTTGCCATAAATGAATATGGAAGCATGGCTGGAATAGTAACGATGGACGATATCCTGAAAGAAGTTTTCGGTCACATTACAGATGAATACGGCATGACAGAAATTGCCCCGGAAAAAAGAATCACTGTCGTAAATACTAAGGAATTCTTAATTCCAGGGGACATGCGCCTTGATGATTTTAATGACGTAATGAAAATGAATCTGGACAGTGAAAGCTTTGACACAATAGGAGGATGGCTGCTTGAAAAATTTGGGGAGCTGCCATTCACTGGAGCGGCATTTAAAGATACAAATGCCGTATATATAGTTGAAGACCAGAGTGCACGAAGGATTCAGCTTATAAGGCTTAAGTTCGTTTGACCGCTTCCACAATAAATTCTGCAGTCTTTTCAAGTCCAAAGAGGGAACTGTTTATAAGCAAATCATAATGGCATCTTTTGCCCCAAGTTTGCTCTGTAAACGTATTGTAATGATTGGCACGGCGCTTATCGATAAGCCTTACATCTTTTTCTGCAGTAGCAGGATCAAGGCCTTTCTGTTCAATGGCCCTCTTTACTTTATCTTGCAGGGGCGCATATATAAATACATTCAATAAGTCTTCCGTTGCTATTTCAGGACTCTGAGTCAGAATGTAGTCAGCACAGCGGCCGACAATGACGCAAGGGCCTTTCTTTGCAAGGTTTATAATTACCTTACGCTGGGCGTTAAATACCTGATCTGCAAGAGGCGTGCCAAACCCTGCCTGAGGATTCGAAGTAACGCCAGTTCCTGTACCTGGAGCGGCATAACTTGCACCAAGAAGCAATGTATATAAAAGCCCTGATGAAATATTCTGTTCTGTTTTACGGATAAAGTCAGGAGATAGGCCTGAATCCTGTGCAGCCATGTCTATTATTTCTTTATCATAGAAAGGAACGTTCAAAAGTCCTGCAATCATTTTTCCTATTGAATGCCCTCCAGACCCATACTCTCGGCTTATGGTAATAATTTTTTTCATATATCTCCTCCCGCTAAAAGACATTTATCTTAAGGCTTGCCGTTACATTAAAAGTCTGCATGTCAGTTCCGCCTTTTTCATTTTCAACCTTGCTGTACTTGTCGCCGCTATAGCTTATATATGAATACCCAAGATTCATTACAGTATATACGCCCCCTACAGAAAGGCCTGCCGTAATAATGTCATTAATAGTATAATATGCACTTACCCGCCCTTTAAATGACTTAAAATAAGAATCGCTTTCATCCTTAAATTTAATAGAGCGTAAGACATGATTATCTACAGAACGTACGTATGTATAAGGAGAAACGGCGAGTGCAATGTCAAATTCCAACTTGTCCGTAGGAACTATCATAAAATGACAGCCTAAGTAAGTATATAATGATACCTGGTTATACTCTATTACAGTATCAGAATCTGACACCGTAAAGTATTTTGCTCCTGAATCATTCCAGCTGATATCATAAGACAGGCCTGTACTGCTTTTATCTCCATACCAGCCTTCCGCTCCCTTTGCCTTGAATACAATATTATAGAATCCAACTTCAGCAAGGGGCATTATCCTAAACTTTGACTCTGGATTAATTATATAGCCAAAGGTACCTGCAACATCTATATAAGAATGAATGCAATTATCGCTTTCAGAATAGTTTGTCTTTAATCCAAGGTTATTCCTGTCCATCCAGTCTGAATCATACATATTGCCGCATGCAGCAGGAATTGCAGATGTTGCTGAAACCCCTGCATACAAATGCCTGTAACTGGCATTCATTTTTAATCCATAGAGCCACAAAGGCTTTTCTTCCCATTCAAGATAACTCAGCTTTTCAAAATCTTTATCGGAACTTTCCCTTGCATACACGTATTCTCCGACTTTTCCATACTGATAGGAAAAGAAGGGTTCAAACGAAAGATGCGCTTTACTGGAATCTAAGGCAGAAACAAAAGCCGGCATCATTACGGACAGAAACAGAGGCAGAATACAATGAAGTTTTTGAAATCTATGCTTCAACGCCAGCCTCTTTCTGATTATCAGAACTATCTGACAGGGGATCCACCTTAAACAGCTTTGCAAGCTGCTTGCGGACTGCTTCAAGGTCTCGGGGATATGGAGCGGTAAAAAGCATTTTTTCCTGGGTCTTAGGATGGTTTAATTCAAGAGAATATGCATGAAGGGCAAGGCGGGACAGCAAAGGCTTTTCATCATCTACGTCACCGTTCCACTTTCTTTTTATGTCGCTTAAGCGGACAGGCTTCTGATTGCCAGAATATAAAGGGTCACAGACAATTGAATAGCCGTTTTCTTTAAGATGTGCACGAATCTGATGCGTTCTTCCAGTGTGTGGCCTTGCTTCAATCCAACTGTAAGGGCCGCAGCTGCCTATCAAGTGAAAGTCTGTAATGGAAATCTTGCCAGACCTTTTATTTACAATAGTCCTGTGCCTTGCATCTCCATCCGGCTGCAGCTTTAAGTCCACGTGAAGGTCTTTCCACAAAGGATGGCCGTTTACAAGGCAGTGATATACCTTGCTTACTTCCCTGCTTTCAAACTGCATGGAAAGAGTCCTGTGAGCCTCTGCATTACGTGCATAGATTACAGCGCCGCTCGTGTCTTTATCGATGCGATGTACAGCAAATATCTTGCCGAATTCTTTTTCAACGCTTACATCAAGGCGGGGAGCATCTGCATCATAGCGGTCTGCAGCTATCAGCACGCCCGAGCGTTTATTAACAACAACAATATCATCATCGGCAAAAATAACCGTATAATCTGGCACAGTCTTCATATATTCTTATTATACTGGATTATCGGAAAATAACAAGGTTTATTGCAAAGCTAAGAAGAAAGATGCATTAATATGCATATCTGTAACAAACCTAAAAATGCTGTTGTTATTTAGTAAAGTAGGTTATAATATTTATAATATAGAAGTTTTTTCTGTAAAATGCGGAATAAAAGGAGACCTTTATGAGTTTTATTAAAAATGTTCAGCAAACTATGCTTTTGCTGCTCGTTCCTGTTATCTTTGCTGCCTGTGTCAGCTCTCATCCAGAGACACCCAAGGCTGACACATCAGCTCTTGCACAGCAAAGTTCAAAGTCAACCGCGGCTTCTTATCAGGGACTAAAGAGAAAAGTTGCCATAGCCCGATTTTCTAATGAAACAGAATATGCAAAGGGTGCTTTTTACGACAAGAACAACGACCCGCTCGGAAAGCAGGCCGTAGACATCCTTTCATCAAGGCTTACGTCATCGGGAAAATTCATCCTGCTGGAACGTGCTGATGCAGACCTTATAGAAAAGGAACTGAAATATTCAGGCAGAAGTGAGGCCGCTCAGAAAGTTGGTGCGGATTATCTTATAATAGGTTCTGTCACTCAGTTCGGACGCAAGAATACAGGGGAGACAGGCATTTTTACACAGACAAAAAGACAGATTGTCCAGGCTGGCGTAAGCATAAGGCTTGTTGACGTGTCTACAGGTGAAATCATTTACGCAGAAGAAGGCTTGGGAGAAGCAGAAACTGAGGCTTCTACAGTACTTGGATTTGGCGGTCAGGCAGGATATGACGCTACGCTTAGCGACAAGGCTATAAGCTCTGCCATATCACAGCTTGTAGAAAACGTAATAAATAAATGCATGGATAATCCATGGAAATCATACATCCTTTCTTATGATGCAGACGGCATGGTAATTGCTGGAGGTGCAAAACAGGGCGTAAGGCCAGGAAATGTATTCCAAGTTTACCAGAGGGGCAAGAAGGTAAAGAATCCTCAGACAGGAATGGAAATGGAGCTGCCAGGAAAGCAGATTGGTTCTGTAACTGTCGTATCTACAGGAGGAGCAAGCGTTACTAACGAATATGCCTTCGTACAATATTCTGGATCACCAATAGATTCATCAAATCTTACTAACTATGAAATAAGGGGCAAATAATATGACTAAAAACAAATTTCTTGGATTTTCTGTTATTGCAGTTCTTGCAATATTGGCAGCAGTAATTTTTTCAGGATGCGAAAGTCCTCGCTCTGCATCTTACGGAGTACCAGACGTTGGTTATGTACAGTTTGTAAGTTCAACGAATTACAGGACGGTAACGGCTGTTTTTGATGATGATGTAACAATTAAAGCAAAAGTAAACAGTGCAGAAGACAGAACAATAGAAAGCGACAGCAATTATGCCGTTACTACAGGGCGTCACAGCGTTCAGGTATTTAATTCAAAAGGAACTCTGCTTGTTTCCAAAGACATATTCCTGTCGGCACAGGAAATTAGAATAATATATCTGCCATGAAAAGACTAAAATACATTCTTTCGGCATTAGCGATAAGCCTCGCATTCTGTCTTCCGGTAACTTCTGAGACGCTGTACAGCTGGTATGGCTATCAGAATAAATCATATAAATACCTGAAGAAGAATGACGAGTCTTCCTACAAGTCCCTGATACAGTGCTACGAGAGCATAATAAGCAACCAGAAGTTTGGACGGAAAGCCGTTCCTCCTGGAATATATGCAGACTATGGATGGGCGCTCATAAAGTCAGGGAATAAAGAAAGGGGTATCGAAATGCTGAAAAAAGAAATGGAGCTTTACCCTGAATCAAGCATTTTTATTAATAGAATACTTAAGAGGTTCTCTGATGGCCAGTAAAAGTAAAGTCCTAAAAAGCTTACCTATAGCAGCAGTCCTGGTCCTCGCGATAAACCTTACTTCATGTATTTCCTTTGACTTTGGAAGCAGTTACGAGCGTCCTACAAAAGGAAATACATACTCGCAGCTATACAGCGAAGATCCTGTCGTCATGCTAATCATGCCTCCTATTAATAACAGTGCAAATGTAGATGCAAAAGATTTCTTTTATTCAACATTGAATGTTCCTATTGCTGATGCCGGCTATTACGTCCTTCCTCCTTACCTTACGCTAGAGACATTGCAGAGGGAAAGTGCCTATGATGCCGAACTGTTCCTGGAAAAAGACTTGTCCAAATTCAAAGAGATATTTGGAGCTGACATAGCTGTCTTTACGATAATAAAATCCTGGAACAAGAGCATGTTGGATTATACCGTAAAAGTTCAAATAGACTATATATTTAGATCTACTAAGACTAACGAAACGCTGTATAAAAAAAGCGGTACCGTAAACGTAGATTCCTCAATGGAAGTGGCTGAAGGCGACAGCTTCCTTGCTGTACTTGCAAATATTTTAGCAAGTTCAATTTCTACTGCTGTTACAGATTATGTAGACATGGCCGTAAAGTGTAATAACAAGGCCCTTGCTGACATTCCGAGGGGCAAATACAGTTCCCGCTACAGGCAGGATATGAATGACAGCCCTGGCAGCAGTTCTGTTACAATCAACATACCAGAGTGACACATTGACGAATAATGTCAAATTGGAGTAAAATGCAAGCACGCACTTGCGGTATTTTTTGAGGAGAACACAATGGTCATAAAACCAATGATTCGCAGCAATATCTGCATTAACTCACATCCTGTAGGATGTGCAAAAGAAACAGAAAGACAAATTGACTATGCCCGCGCACAGAAAGCAAAGCGCTCAATAAAGACATCAAAAGAAGGCGGTAACGGCCCTAAGACTGTACTCGTTCTTGGATGTTCAACAGGATATGGTCTTGGCAGCAGAATTAGTGCCGCTTTTGAATATGGCGCCGACACAATCGGCGTTTCATTTGAAAAAGAAGCTTCCGATAGGCGTGGAGGAACTCCAGGCTGGTACAATAACAAGGCATTTGACAGAGCCGCTAAAAAAGACGGCCTTCAGACAGTTACCATTAATGCTGATGCATATAGCGATGAATGCCGTAAAACTGTAATTGACCAGGTTAAAGCCTGGGGCAAAAAATTTGACCTTATAATTTACAGCCTTGCAAGTCCTGTACGTACAGATCCTGACTCAAAGGTAATGTACAAGTCAGTCATTAAGCCTGTAGGACAGCCTTATGGCGGTGCTGCATTAGACATGATGACAGGAAAACTTTCTGAAATGACTGCAGAACCAGCTTCTGGGGATGAAATTCCTAACACTGTAAAAGTTATGGGTGGAGAAGACTGGGAACGCTGGATAAAGCAGCTTTCTGAAGCAGACGTGCTTGCACAGGGATGCAGGACTGTCGCATATTCATATATAGGACCTAAGCTTTCACATCCTATTTACCGTGACGGAACAATAGGTGCAGCAAAAAAAGATCTTGAGCAGAGAGCCCATAACATTGACAGTCAGCTGAAGTCTATAGGCGGCGCTGCATACGTTAGCGTAAACAAAGGCCTTATTACCCGCTCATCATCTGTCATACCAATCATTGCACTTTATTTAGGCGCTCTGTTTAAGGTTATGAAAGCAAAGGGAACTCACGAAGGCTGCATAGAGCAGATGGAAAGGCTTTTTGCAGAACGCCTTTACACTGGTGAAAATAATGGTGCAGGTAAGGTTCCTGTGGATTCTGAAAACAGAATTCGCATTGATGACTGGGAACTTGAAGACGATGTTCAGGCAGAAGTAGACAAAATCATGCCAAACATAACAGAAGAAAATGTTGAGCAGTCTATAGACCTTGCAGGAATCCGCCATGACTTCCTTGCTATCAACGGTTTTGATGTTGAAGGCGTTGACTATACAAAAGACGTTACGGATTTAACAAGCATAGACTAAAAAAGGCTTTAGGACTTTTATCAGGCACTTCCGCAAAGGAAGTGCTTTTTTATAAATTAATAATCAAGCGAAAGTGTAAATATAACGCCTAACAGAATAGTAGGCAAATCTTTGGTAGAATCAAAAGTTGTCTTATAAGTATAACTTGCTCCACCATAAATAATAGGAGCAATAAATGTCATAGTTACATGCGAGAACGTGTCGAAAGATAAACTTGGAATAAAATAACCAGAATTTTCATCAAGATTCAGATACCACTGGGCAGCAACCGAAACATCAGACTTTGCAATATGCCGCCATGCAAAAGTCAATGCAAGATGGTTAGATTTACTAGTATTTTTAACAGTTTCAGTTGAATGAGAGTTATAAATAAACTGATATTCAGCAACGAAACCAATCTTCCCCATATTTTCTGTTGACCAAAGTCGGCTTATGCCTCCAACGAATTTGGCATACGAAACATCTTCAAAATCTCCTCGCGGAGAATGAACCTTGCCCCATAAATTTATATGATTTCCAAATAAATCTGTTGTAATTTCAACGCCAAAAGCAGGCTGCATTGCCTTTTCGTCTGCAGAAGCCCATTTTCTGCCGAAAAGCTTTATTGAAAGAGGTCCTAACGGATATTCTACGGCTCCTGCATAAGACAGATACTTTGAACTCAAATCGTCAACATTACTGCTCTTGTACATTCCCATTGCCTGAATCTGTCCGCGTCCAACAGGAATTGTAAATATTGCATCAAAACGCTTTGTAGCCTTATGCTCTGTATTAAAAAGAACTGTTACATCTTCTGATTCATCATCAAGAATATTTGTATCGAACAAAAGGGAATTTCCCCATGTCGTAGCAGTTGCACCGGCCGTTATGTACATGAAGTCTTCTAATATGTAATCAAAGTATAACTGGTCAATGGTAATTTCAAAATTAGGAAAAGATGTATATACCTGTCCTTTTACAGATATATCGCTTGCAGGCCGGGCTGTAAAGCCTAGATAATTTTCAAATGAAGCAAATGGCATCAATAGATCGTCAGGATAAATCTTTCCAACGGCTCCCATTGAAGCATTGAACGATCCGTAAAGCTTTATATTTTGCAATAAGTCACCTGCAGTTGGCGTTACAACTGCAGGCTGAGTTTTCTGCTCCTCTTCTTGGGACACCTCAACATCTTCTGCCGTTTCAAACATACTGTCCACATCAAAGGAATCTTCTTCTTCCTGAGCATGAACAGCATGAGGCATTAAAAGAAAACAGAGTGCTAGAATAAGGCAGCAGAAATGTCGCATTATTTACTGCTCATCATCTCAACATATTTTTTTGTATAAACAGTATTGCTCTGCTTTGCAAACGAAACGTTTGAAATTGTTATCTGAGTCTGCTCATACTGCATTCTGTTGTTGATTTTCTTGCCACGAAGATTATCAACAATAAGCATCTTATCAGGAACAGAATGTCCTGTATACTTCTGGTATGAAGGTATTGCCGTTGTTCTTAAAAGCTGACCTGAAAGACTGTAATCTTCCTTCTTGCGAATAAGGCCGTCATCTTCTGTCACCCATAATTTTACAGACGGATAATTGACGTCATCAACTTTTGCTGCAAGATCAAATACAACGCATTTAAGGCTTCCAAGCTTTTCCCTTACAGCTGACTTAATCTTATATTTTTCTGTGTAATGCTGAGGAGTGAAGTCTGCAGTAGTTGCATTTGTTCCCTGAAGTTTTTCCTTTGAACTTGAAAATACAAACTGCCTGTCTGCAGGATCATAAAACCAGATATTCTGGTCAAACTGTACGTATCCCTTACCCCTGTCAGATTCAGGACCAGTAATAAGAATTGTGTAGGAAGATGCGTCATCGCGCCTGTACATAATTGCTGTATTTACAGACTTTCCCTGACCAGGCTTTTCCTGCACCAAAGAATAATTTGCAGTAAAATCAGTTCCACTGAATGCTGTTGTTGAATCTGTTTTCTTAAGCAGAGCGGCAGCTTCAGAAGAAGAAAGACTCTGTGCAAATGCAGCAGATAAACTTATAGCTGAAACAAATAACGATATAATAATTTTTGAAACAATTTCCTTTTTCATTTCTAACCCCAAAATAAAGAAATTAAGTTGTAGTCGCAAGTGCGCTAACTGGACTAATGTGAACCACATTACGTATAGTAAACAACATTGATAAAATAGTCGTTACAGCAATTATTAAAAACAATCCCAAAGATTTTACTATTTTAATAAACGGACTTAGCTTTCCTTCTATTAAAAATATATCAAATGCTGGAATAAAAGAAAAGTCAAACAGGGACAGAATATATGTCAGGCAGAATGTCACAAGCATTCCTGCAAAAAAACCTGCAACTAAAAGATATAACGCCTCGACAAAAAACACTTTCTTTACGCCAGACGGTTTCATGCCTATTGCCCTGTACGTACCAATCTCGGTAATACGCTTCATAACAGTAATGCGGTAAGTACTTCCCATTCCTACTGAAATTATAGCTACAAGCACAACAATAACAAGAAGAACGACAGCTTTAAGTGCGTCTATCAGCATCTGAAGGTCTTTTATATTTGCATCAAGCGTTATCAGGGCATAAACCCTATCTAGATGCTTTCGTGCATATCGATTAAATTCCGTTTTACTATCAGTTAAAGGATACATATTAAAAAGAGACTCGAGTTTTTTTTGAATTACAGATATCTCTCTGCCAGAAGGTTCCCTTGAAGGATAATACAAACAAATTCTATTAGAGAAATTATCTCCCATATCAATCAAAGTTCGTAGCGACGCTATATCAAGATATGCTGTATACATACCGAACAGACTAGAATCTACAAAAATTCCGGAAACATACATATCAAGAGTATTTGTATATCCCCTGTCAGTCTTTACCTGTACAACAACAACATCTCCAGCCTTAACACCCAGTTGTCTAGAAGCAGGTTCTGATATCAATATAGAATTATTTTCAGAAGAGACTGGTATTCCTCCGTCAATAAAATTCAATCTACTCAAGAGCGGTTTTTCAACTGAAAAATCAACTCCTTTAAACATTCGCTGACGAATGCTAGCACCTTCAAAAAAAATCTGAGTTTCACGGGCATCAAATTCAATGCGGTAAGAAAGATTTACATCTGCAGGGACCATTGATTTCAACGCATTCATTTTTTCAGAAGGATTCTCTATATCTTTTTTTGAAACACCTTTTTCATCTTTCTCTGTCATGCCAACCATGAAGACTAAATCCCCGCCATAATAAATTCTTGATTTGTCTTCAACAGCCCTTAACATTCCATCTGTTATCCACACAGCAGAAAGCATTAAAGCTATACCTACTACACATACCGTAAAAAGAGAAATATATTGCCGCCTATTATTTATCAATGTATGCAATGCAAGATTTGAAAAAAACATTTTCATTTAAGCCTGCCCCCTCATTGCAACTACAGGATTTGCAGCAAGTGCAATACGCAAAGGATAAATCCATCCTACAACAGCAAGAAGGGCAGAAAGAACCATGCAACCTAACAGATTAGAAGATGTAAGGACTGGACTAATGCTGGTCCCACCGAAAAGCTGAATAAGAAGAGTATTACTGATATGTATATTCATTGCTTGAATAATAGAATTAAGCATAACGCCTATAGCACAGCCTGCAATTCCTGCTGTAACAGTTAGAATTAAAGTTTCAAAAAGAAACTGAAGGGCTATAAAATGACTCTTTGCCCCAATAGCACGAAGAGTTCCTGTCTCGCAAACTCGACTCAATGCAGAAATAATCAATGTATTTGCTATTACAATAAAACCTGTCAAAAGAATAAGAAGTATTCCAATGTTAAGAATAACCCTCAGATAAAATACCATTGCAACAGAACCTCCAGCTGCAGAACGCCATTTTACCGCCTGAACAGGCCAGTCATTCTTTTTAAATTCAGCATTAAGGCTTCGTATAATAGCATTAACATTTGCATTTTCAGCAGTTTTGCAAATAATAAAAGTCCATACGGTACTTTCAGCATCAGACTCAGAAACAGTTTTTTCCTCTGCTGTCCCAAAATCCTGTTCTAAAGATTCTGTTCCAACACTGTCTGACGCATCTGCAAAAAGGGAATCAAAATCATCAATTTCAGAACCTATGAGGCTCATATCTTCAGGATTAATATCTTCTTCAGGAACCACATCCTGTATTTCATGAATAGCCCGCAACGTAGCAGGATCAATAATAACTATTTGATCAAGCGTAGGATTTTCAACTTCATATTCATAAATACCTACAAGAGGCACAGATCGAATAGTCATTGAAACTCCATCCGTAAAATATACGGTCAGATTTTCCCCTACTTTTACATCATTAGGTCTCTCACTTTCGTCTTCCATAGCCTTCAAGGCAGCGGTACTAAGCATCAGGCCCTTTTCACCTTTTGAAAAGCTACGGCCTTCGATAATATGAATGCCAGTCATATTATTTATATATTCTTCTGCCTCAACACCAAAAAAATAAAATTCATCATGGACCAACCCTCCGTCTATTGTCCTAAACTGCACTGAAGAATATCCAGTAATCTGAGGCAGAAGGACTTCAATGCCATCTACGGCAGCAACGCAATCATACACATCCTGATATGGAATAAGCTCCGGAATTGCCGTCAGCTTTCCAGTCAAAGGAGTTTCATCTCCAAAAAGACTCATAGGAACATCAGACTTAGGACGAATGACAATATTTCCTGTAAAACTGTTTACAAAAGTTTTTTCCATTCCATTGTCAGTACCATCAAATATAGCATTAGACACAACAAGCAGAGAAATTGAAAATGCAATAAACAAAATAATCACTAGAGAACTTTTTCTAGAAAGGACATTTTTCAAAGCAAAACGGAATGCAAACATTGCAAAGATACTACCATAGACTAAGTAAAAAAACAAGGTTTTGCAGATTGTAACCAATGGCCTAAATATGATATAGTTACAGAATGTCTATAATTGAATTACACAATGTAAGCAAGAACTATCCGATGGGAAAACTTTCCGTTCCGGCAGTAAGAAATGTTTCTTTCAGCATAAATAAAGGTGAATTTGCAGCAATATCAGGTCCATCAGGCTCAGGAAAATCCACACTTCTAAATCTTATCGGTCTGATTGACCTTCCATCAGAAGGAAACATTACCCTTGACGGCATTGATGTATATTCAAAATTTAATCTTCCAGAAGGAAACAAGATTCCTAAAAAGCTTGATTCCAGAATAACCCAAATCAGAAGTTCTCACGTAGGCTTTATATTTCAGAATTTCAACTTGATCCCAGTACTAAATGTATACGAAAATATTGAACTTCCACTCAATCTCGTAGATAAAAAAGACAATCATGCAAAAATGTCCAGAAAAGAAAAAGAAGAATGGATATCATACCTTATAGAAACAGTCGGACTGACAGCATGGAAAACTCATAAACCTGCAGAATTAAGCGGAGGACAGCGACAGAGAGTTGCTATTGCCCGTGCTTTAGTTACAAAGGCTCCCGTCATACTTGCAGATGAACCTACCGCAAACCTTGACAGTAAAAACGGTGAACAGATTCTTGAACTAATGAAGAAGCTTAACAGAGAGCTGACTACAACTTTCGTATTTTCAACACATGATTCTCGTATTGTAGACATGTGCAATCATGTCATATATATTTTTGACGGTCAGAAAGTAAAAGAAAAAGAAGCTTAATTACAGACATCAAATACAGATTAAGGCAAGTCTTTTTTATGCTCTATTGAATAAAGAATATCCCTACTCTTAATTATAGGATCTATTTCAGAATTAAAGGTCTTTATAGACCTCTCAAAAGCCTTCATTACAAGATTTGCCGGTAAAATATCCTCAGCGCCATCTTCAAGGAAAATCTGATAAGGACGGACATCAAGAGCCTTCGTAAGAGAAAGAAGCGTATGAGGAGATGGCCATTGAAGCATATTTTCAAGCCTAGAAACAGTAACAGAAGTCATATCCATCTTTTCAGCAAGCATTTCTTGCGTAAGATGCCTTTCTTCCCTATATTTCCTTATATTTGAGGCTACCATTTTTCTAATACGGAATTCATCCGGACTGCAGTCATCAACTGCATCTTCTTCAATTGCCATGCAAAGAAGTTTATAATTCCCTACTAAAAAATAAAATTAAGAGAAACGATAACTATAACAACAAAAATTTAACATATCATGTTAAACCAAAACGAATTCCTGCTAAAATTAAGAAAACTTTATAACTATGACTTTAATTATCAAAATTAAATTTTGTCAGATTTAAGTCTACAGAAAACTTGCATCATTCCAAAATAAAGAGCAGAACCAATAAAAACACCCGCAGAATTCAGAAATAAATCATCTATGTCACTGCATCGGTCATAAAACATCAATTGAGAAAGTTCAATGCAAAACGAAAAGAAAAAGCCGGCAGCAAAGGCCTTCCATACAGAATTCAATTTTTTAAAGCAGAATGGCCATATAATGCCAACAGGAACAAACATAAGAATATTTCCAACAATATTCATCTGCCATCCATCATAAACATCCGTCAAAAATTTAAAGGGAATAATATTTATTTTAAAAGGGAAAATTTTTGACACATCAAAATTTAAAGTGCCGATATGTCCGTTTATATGATGCCAGGGAAAATATACAATTCTTACAATTACAATGATACAGACATACACCATAAGAAGGGTAAATTCCCTGCTGAGTACTTTTTTTTCAATTTTATTTCGATTTTTCTTCCATACGATACTTCTTGTAAAAATCCATATCAATGTTATAAAAAAGAGAAACTGCCAATAAGAAAATTTAAACAATGACACCCTTCGTCGAAGGAATTTCGCCATTTCTTCGGCCATCAATCTCAACAGCAGCACGAATCGCACGAGAAGCAGCTTTAAAAAGCCCTTCCATCTTGTGATGATCGCTTCGCCCCCTAATAGTGTCTAAATGCAAATTACATTTGGCTCCGTTTACAAAGCCCTGCCAGAAATCTTCAAAACAGTCTGTCTGAAAGCTCGCCTGCATTCCCTCTGGACTCATAGAAACAAGAGGAATATTTGTCAGCTGGGCATTGCATACACAGAACGGACGGCCTCCAAAGTCTACGCTTGCCTGCAAAAGGCTTTCATCCATTGGATAAATAAAAAAACCGCTTCTGTAAATACCGGCACAGTTTCCTAAGGCCTTTGCAAAACACATACCCAAAGCAATGCCTGTATCCTCGATTAAGTGATGCTGGTCTACTTCAAGGTCTCCCTTCAATTCACCGCTCAAATCAAACATTCCATGCTTACAGAACGCACGAAGCATGTGATCAAAGAAACCTATCGGATTCTTCACATTACACTTCCCCGTTCCATCAAGATTAAGAAAAAGCTTTATCTGAGTTTCTGCAGTATTACGTTCAATTTCAGCGGTTCTTGCCATAAGTGCCTCACATCATTACTTTTCTAAGTTCGTACTCAACAATGTCCGTCGCACCCAAAGACTGTAATTTAGGAAGCAGCGTAGGTACATCACTCTTTTTTACCGCAATCTTTATTGCATAACCGTTGCCGCCAAAAAGAGGGCTGACTGTAGGACTCCTCATTGAAGGCAAGCCCTTAACAAGAGCATCAAATTTATCCTGGGCAACATTCATTTCAAGCATAACGCGGGAACGGGCATTCAAGACAGTCTGGAACAGCATCTTAAGTTCCATAATCTTCTGCTTCTTCTCAGGATCCTTAAGGGCTTCCTTGCTGGCATACATTCTTGTTGAAGATTCCATCAAGGTATCAACAATCTTAAGGTGGTTCGCATGCAGTGAAGAACCTGTACTTGTATTATCAATAAGAATCTGAGCGATAGATTCTTCATTATCCTGAACAAAGCCTTCGCTTGTTCCCCAAGTACGGAAAATCGTACCTTTTATCTTTTTTGATTCAACCCACTGGCGGCTCAAAGTCTGATATTCAGTTGCAATAGTTACAGGCTTTGAAAGAATCTCATCATAATCAAAAGCATCTGGAATTGCAGCAACAATACGGACGCCGTCAAATCCAAGATCCATGATTTCTTCTACCTGATCCTGAACGCCATTTTCATAAACCCAGTCCTTACCGGAAAAACCGATATCAGCCTTATTTCCCGCAAGAAGATTTGAAACAATCTGTGGCTTTACGACCTGAAAAGCCAAGTCTTTCTGATTGGTAATAGGAAAATAAGTACGGTCAGGCAGATAGATTGAAATGCCTACGTCATCTAACAATTTATATACAGACTCATAAATTCTGCCTTTTGCTAATAAGATCTTTAATTTTTCCATGAGCAAGATTGTACAGGATATTTTATTAATCTTCAACAGGCCGCATATCCTTACAGCATTATAAAAAGAACGCCAAAAGTTCAATTTCCTTGTACATTTGAAAGAAATATTGTACTCTATGTTATATTTATTCATGGAGGCATAGAAATGGACGCATCAGAAGAAATACTTAACTTACTGCGAGACAATGCACGACTTTCTGCAGAAGACATATCTGCAATGACAAAAAAGACACCGGAAGAAGTAAATGCCATAATTCAAAAACTTGAAAACGACGGTGTAATAATGAAATATGCCGCCATCATAAATCCAGAAAAAGATACTGCCGCCAAAGAAAAGGTATGTGCCGAAATTGAAATTCAGGTAGCACCAGAACGCGAACACGGATTTGACGGAATTGCTGACAGAATATATCGCTTTCCACAGGTAAAATCTTTGTATCTAATGAGCGGAGGCTATGATTTAAAGGTAATCATCGAAGGAGACTCACTCCAGGAGGTTGCCCTGTTTGTAGCACGAAAGCTTTCTACGCTGGCAGGAGTCCGCTCGACAAAAACTCACTTTATCCTTAAAACATACAAAGAGAACGACATTGTATATATTGAGCAGCGTTCAGACAGCAGAGAAGGAGTAACCGCATAATGAACACAAGGTCTGACAAATTCAGCAAAGCAATGGTGGAAACTCCACCAAGCGGAATACGAAAATTTTTTGAAATGCTCATCGGACATGATGACGTCATATCACTTTCCGTCGGCGAACCTGACTTTCCTACCCCATGGCTCATGAGGGAAGAAGCATTTTATCATCTGGAGCAGGGACATACCAGCTATACAAGCAACTGGGGTCTTTTAGAATTGCGCTCTGAAATTGCAAAATACATGGAACGCTACAACATGTATTACAATCCAAACAAAGAAATCCTTGTAACTGTAGGTGCAAGCGAAGGCGTAGATGCAGTCTTGAGGGCAGTACTGAACCCAGACGACGAACTGATAGTCTGCGAACCATGTTACGTCAATTATGTGCCTCTGGCACACCTGTGCGGTGCAAAGATAGTCCGCCTGGACACAAGCAAGAACGGATTTTACCCTACGGCAGAACAGTTCAAGTCACTTATAACACCAAAAACAAAGGCAATCATGTTCTGCTCTCCAAGTAATCCAACAGGAACAATGATTCCAAAAGAAGAACTTGAAAAGATTGCCCAGATTGCAAAAGAGAATCAAATTTGGTGCATAGCAGACGAAATATACTGTGAACTTGTTTACGATGACCACAAGCACGTCTCAATCGGAAGCTTCCCTGGAATGAAAGACTACACTATAATCCTGAACGGATTTTCAAAGTCTTTTGCAATGACAGGATGGCGAATAGGCTATATTGCCGCTCCTGAAGACCTTATGGCACAGATTGTAAAGCTTCATCAGTACAATACAATCTGCGCTCCTATCATGAGTCAGTACGCAGCCATTGAAGGACTGAAAAACGGCTGGAATGAAGTAGAAAAAATGCGCATAAGCTATCAGCAGAGAAGAAATCTCATGTACAAGGCTTTCACAGATATGGGGCTTACAGTCCCTGAGCCAACAGGAGCATTCTATATGTTCCCAGATATAAGCAGTACAGGCCTTACTGCAGAAGAATTTGCTACTGAACTGTTCCAGAAACACAATGTTGCAGTCGTACCTGGAACAGCCTTCGGAAAGGCTGGCGAAGGCCACATACGCTGTTGCTATGCTACAGCGATAGACAAAATAAAAACAGCCCTTGACCGGATTGCCTTGCTCGTAGACGAACACCGCAAAAATTAAAGACAATAGTAAATTTTGCCGATATTCGGTATGTAATGTTTTCTTAAAAAGGATTAATTATGGGAAGTTTATTTACATATCTGATTGCTGGAATTATTGTTATTGCAATAGCTGCAGTCCTATTAGTTCTTATGGGGAAAAAATCTCCTTCCAGTTCTTCAGATCCAAGCAATTCTATAAAAAAAGGCCCCAAACATACAAAATCTCAGGGCCAGATAATAAAAGAAGCCAGCAAGAGACTGTCAAGAAACCCAGACGATCCTGCAGGCCTTATTCCTCTTGGAGAAGTTTATTATCAGAATCAACTCTGGGACAAAGCATTTCCTATTTATCAGAATCTTTCACGACTCGCTCCTATTTCTGACAAAATCGATAAATTGATGGCAAACCTACGTGCTGGGGAAATTGCACTAAAATTAAATGCAAACGAAGAAGCAATAAAATTTTTAAGCCTTGCATATGCACAGGATTCTCAAAATGTTGATGTCAATAAGAATCTGGGACTTGCCTATTATAGATTAAACAATCTGGAAAAAGCAGTTCCATGCTTTAAAAAGACCCTTATGATTGATCCTCTTTCTGAAAAAGCATTTGGATATCTTGCTATGGCCCTGTACAAGCAGCATCATTACAGAGAAAGCCTCAATTATTTTAAAAAGGCAATAACGGAAGATCCTTCAAATAAAGAAATCCTTTTTCATTATGCACAAGCCATGGCAGAAGACGGACACGGAGACAAGGCCGTCCAGATTTTCTCGCACCTCAGGGCTGATACAGAATACGGACCTACATCATGCCTGCATGCTGGCATATATCATTCAAACCAAGGGAACAAAGAAGCCGCAATCCAAGACTTCATGATTGGATTAAAACATCAGAATATTACCGATGAAGTAAAAATCGAAATTCAATACCGACTTGCACTTTGTCATCTTGAATTAAATAAATTGCAGGAAGGACTTTCCCTTCTTCGCCAGATCCGCTCTGTAAATCCTAACTATAAAGATGTAAACGGCCTTTTAGCCAGATATCAGGAACTTGGACAGAACCAGAACCTTCAAGTATATCTTTCTGGCCCTGCAAGTGAATTTGTAGTACTTTGCAGGAAAATCGTTGCAGTATTTTACGAGAGAGGAATAGCAAAAATCGTAGACATTAAAGTTGCGGCATCTTACGTAGATATAATTGCCGATATAGACACTCCTAAATGGGAAGATACCGAGATGTTCAGGTTCTTCCGTACAACAGGAACGACAGGAGAAATATTTGTACGTGAATTCCTGGATATGCTTCATGACAAAAAAGCAGGGAGAGGAACCTGCTTTACAGCAGGAAACTTTTCTGATGATGCAATAAAATACGCAGACGGACGACCTGTAGATTTAATAGAACGTGCAGGACTTACAAAGATTCTGAAAAAAATAAACTAGACAATTATTTTACAATAACAACAAGATTGCGCTCATGGTCTTCTAAAAATGGAACCGTGAGTGCAATTTTTTTATATGAAGGAATAATAGATTTAACAGCTTCCATTTCTGCTGCAATTTTTTCAGACCTTGCTTTATAGGCAGCTACAGTACCACCGTCTTTAAGCATACTAAATAAAGTTTTAACTATTTTTTTATCAAATGGATGAAATGCACGGAAAACTTCAATATCAAAAGATTCTTTAGGGACATTATCCGCTTGAGAGCAAAGGACAGAAGCATTTGAAAGCTTCAATCTTTTCAGAACAGATTCAAGAAAGGCACAGCGCTTTTCCATCCGCTCTACAAGAGTAAAATGAACATCAGGAAATGCTACAGCAAGCGGAATCCCAGGACATCCGCCGCCACTGCCAATATCTCCAATACTAACAGTGCCAGAAGATCCCGTATAGGAAGAAACTATATCTTTTAGAAAAGGAACAGCAGCCAGAGAATCTAAAATATGATTTACAGCAAGTTCGTCAGCAGAATCAGCTTTCATAAGATTGTATGTCTTATTAAATTCAAGGACACTGTCTATATATAATTCCAGCCTTTCGTACTGACCTAATGTCAAATTAAGTTCAAGACGCTCTGCACCCTGCTGAAGCTTTTCAAGCATAAATATTATTCCCCTAAATCAACCAGAAGCTCTAGCTTCCAGTCAGAATCAGAAGTACGCATCGAAACAAAATTTCCTGTACGGACAGCATCCATATTCTTGCGGTTAGCCAGCTGATAAAGGAAAGAACCCGTATTTTCAACATCCTGAGTCACAGCAGTGGCAGACGTATAGCTTGAACAGTCTGAAGAATCAGGCTTTGCCTTAAACAAAATATGGAATGTTTCATTCATCATTCTGCCGTTTGCATTATAACGGCGATCTCCCGTTACAAGAAATGTACCATTTTTCTGAACGTCAGAAATATAAACAGTACGGCACGTACGCAATACATCATATCCATTTACAGTAAAACGAAGCAGATTAGACTTTGCACTTTTAGCATCACCTGCAGAAACAGACTCTGACACTTCCACAGACTCAGTTTCAGAATCAGAGTTACTGGCAGCCAAAGAAGCCTTCTTAGCAGAACCTTCTTCACCCTTAATAGCCTCAAGACGGTTAAGGATCTTTTTTAACAGCTTGTTAGTTTCATCAGAAGAATCAGCCTTATATGCATTGTCATAGGAATAAGAGCGTTCATCCAAAATAGATCCCAACTGTCCAAGAAGCCCTTTCTGACTAAGAAGAGACAAATCACTGGCGGAAATAGAAGCAAGATCATCTTCCTTATCAGCAACTTCAGCTACAGAAGAAGATGATGCAGAAGAAGATGAAGAAATACTGGACGAAACCTTTTTTGACGGTCCAGTATATACATAATTGGACATGTTGCCCGGCACATAAAATCCATTACCTATTGTAGGTGAAGATACAGTAGGCATAGACATATCAAACATTGAAGACTGTGCAAAACTAAAAGAACTCAATGACAATATAAAAATTGCACCTGAAATAAATTTACATACTTGCAAGACTTTCCTCCACAAATTCCAGACGATGAGTCAGTTCATTAATAGTTTTCGTAAGACGCTCCCTTTCTTTTTCAAGCTTTGTCTTAGGATCAACTTCCTTCGCTTTCTTTTTCATCATAGCTACAACGCCGACAGGACTTTTTCCAGATTTGATTGCATCCTGAACCTTTGCCCTCTCATCGGACTTTTTTACAGAAGCAACAAGCTTCATGTTATCAAATCCCATAGATGCGTCAGAATCAGGCAGTGCACTTACTTTTTGTACTGATCGTGCTGTGCTTCGAGGAAGTTGCAGAACCCTATCAATGTAGTCTTCATACCTAATATTAGACTGTTCACATAGAGTCTGTGCTTTCACGAGAGCCCTTCCGAATTCAATCATAAGGTGACCATTCGGTTCTATGTATTTTTCACGGATTTCCTTAGTCAGAGCTTCAAGCTCAGGAGAATCTGCAATATCTATACTATAATATCCCTTTTTCTCTGCAACTTCAAGCAAAGTTTCAAATTTTGCCCAAAAATACTTAGTATGGCTCCTCATCTCATGAGGAGGCTCTTTTCCACCATTTTCCTGAATTCTCTCTTCATTAATCAAATGATGAGTATATTCATGCACTGCCGTATAAACAAGCTGATTATCCGTCTTGAAATTCTTATTATGCAAAATAATTTCTCGGGTATCAGGCTTATAAAGACCGTTTACACGCTTACTTTCCTTACCGGACTGAACTACACTGAATTCAAGCTCAGACTCCTGTATGTCAAGAAGCATATCCTTTATTTTTTCATTTTCCATAAGACTTCCTCATCAAAGAACACCCATTGCACTTAGTATAATGCTGGCAGAAACTGTAGCTGCAGTTTCAGTCCTAAGCACGCGTTTCCCCATTCCCAGCAAAGTAAAACCATGCTCAGAAAGACAATTCCTTTCATTATCAGTCCAACCGCGTTCACTGCCAATGGCTGCTATATATAAAGACGGCTTTTTCTGAACATTATTTATAAGAAACTGACTGAGAGACTGCACAGGCCTTACATTATCAAGGCCCAGGCACAGCTTCCTTTCATTTTTCAAAGCAGGATTATCCTTAAGGCTAATAATACAGTCAAGGAGAGACTCATGCCTAATAAGCTGAGGAACATGAGTTCCGGCAGCCTGTACAGTCCCGTCCAAAAGCATTTTTGTCCCGGCCTGACTCGTTGCAAGATCTGACTTTAAGTAAGATTTTTCCCCTAGTTCAGTCCCAACAAGATGAACCTGACAGACACCTAGACCCGCCATGTCGCGCAAAAGTCTTTTCAGCTGAATTGGACGAGGAAAGCCAATAATCATGATAAGAGGATAAAGAGGCTTCCCGTCACCTTCAGGAGTAAATGAAAAGTGTATGAAGCCGCTATTCTCAGACTGTTCAATAGAAGTAATGACAGCGGTACCAGAATTTCCATTTATTATGCCAGCATTAAAAGAATCACCCTCTTTCTTATGCAGAATCTTTACAAGATGGCAGGCTCTTTCATCATTCAAAGAAAGAGGCTGGCCAATTTCTTCCTGACTAAAAAGACAGATATTCATTTCTTTTGTTCAGCACTAGATTCAGCATTCTGCATGGCAAGAATAGCATCAGCAGACTGAACAAGCTCTTCACGAGTCATATCCTCACCATTTTTTAGCATAGAAACAGGAACGCCATAAGCCTTTTCCAAAGCCTCATCGGTCATAACTTCTTCTGGAGTACCATAATCCATATCCCTGTTCGGATAGAACAGAATTACATTCTCTGCATATTTTCGGGTCAAATCTAGTTCATGCATGGAAATAAAAAAAGCAACATTTGTTTTTGCTGCATATTCCTTAAGATATGCAAGAGAATTTTCTTTCTGCGTCGGTTCCATAGCAAACATAGGCTCATCCATGAAAACGCTTGCACTGCCATACAAAAGACTAAACGCAAGCAGAACTCTCTGAATTTCACCCTTACTCAGTTCCTTAAGCCCGTGCTGCAATACTCCGCCAAGTTCAAACACTTCTATAACTTCCGCAAGCAAATCTTTTTCTTTGCCCCGTACAGACTGAGCATTACCTTTCAGTGCACCATGCTCATAAACAAACTGCAAAAGAGCATATACCTTATCATTAGACTCAAATTCCATGTTCTGATAAATAACAGAAGCAAGCAGATTTTTCTGTTCTTCTGGAAGATGCAGGATATCCTGTTCAAATAAACGGCATTTTCCATTCTGAGGACAAAGACGGCCAGAAGCCAAAAGCAGGAAAGTAGACTTTCCAGAACCATTAGGACCTATCAGACTTGTAAAACCAGCAGGAATTCCCCCTGTAAAATGGTCAAAGACAAAAGACGGTTCAATCTGCCTGCCGTTTTCATCAACATCACCTTCAACAGGCGGATATTTAAAAGATACATCTGAAAATTCAATACAATTCATTGTGTATTACAATAACAAAAACAGGTATTTATGGCAATGGAAAAATCATATAAGAATTAACTTGACCACGTAACAAAATCTTCTATAATATAAAATAAGAATAAGTTTTATTTATTCTATATCAAGGGGTTATGTATGAAAAAAATATTATCAGTCATTTGTCTGGCAGTTGCTTTTACAGCACTGGCATTCTCAGAAGTAACCTTTGGATTCAGAGGCTTCGGAGACTTTGGAGCTGGAACAGCATCTTCAATCCAGGATACAACAACAGATACAAAGAAAAACTGGGGTTACGGAGGATCAGTCTTCAGTAAAATCCCTATTTCAGTAGTAGAAAACCTTTACTTTCAGCCAGAAATAGGCTTTATGCACAATTCTATAGGACTAAAGTCAAGCAAATATAACCTGGATTCAACACTGTCATACAACAGCATTGTAATGCCAGTACTCATAAATTACGGAATCCCAATCAACCAGAGCTTCCATCTGTTTGTAGAAGGCGGCCCACAGGTGTCTTTCATTACAGGAGACTTAAAAAATTCAAAGTCAAACGATTCAACAGATCCCGATTCTAGAATACTGTTCAGCGCAATAGCAGGCATAGGAGCATCTTATGCGTTTTCACCAACCATGGCCCTTTTAACAGACCTACGCTATGACCTTGGATTTACAACAATAAAGACAGAAAATTCCACTGAAGGCGTCATTCCAAGGGGACTAAACTTCAGCGCCGGATTCCACGTAAAATTCTAAATAAAATATAATATCTTTAATTTAAGAGGCACTCCTTAAACCGAACAAAAAGAGTTCAATTTTAAGGAGTGCATTTTTTATGCCTAAATCAACTCACACCTTTATCTTGTCCATAACCTTGCCAATGCTGTCATGAATAACAAGGTCTGCAATACTGTCGCTTTCAGTTGCATCTCGGTTAATAAGAACAAGATGCTCACCGTGAAAAGCATTTATAAATCCGGCGGCAGGATATACAGTAAGCGACGTACCGCCTATAATCAGCATGTCAGCTTCCTGAAGAGCCCTTATAGAGGCAGTAACAACACCATCATCAAGACTTTCACCATACAAAACAACATCAGGCTTTATAATTCCATTGCATGCCTTATCTTCACAACGGGGAACTCCCTTCTTATCTTTATTATTGCGCACATATTCTGCATCATAACTCTTACCGCATACAACACAGTGATTGCGCAATACGCTGCCATGAACTTCAAGAACATTCTTGCTTCCTGCCGCCTGATGCAATCCATCAATATTCTGCGTAATAACGGCAGTCAACTTACCTTTCTGTTCAAGTTCTGCTAGCTTAAGGTGAGCAACATTCGGCTTAATGCCGGTAACAAGAAGCTTTGCACGGTAAAATTTATAGAATTCAATAGGATTATCTGCAAAAAAGCCGGCACTCAGTATTGTCTCAGGAGGATAACTCCATTTCTGATGATACAGGCCATCAACACTGCGAAAATCAGGAATTCCGCTTTCCGTAGAAACGCCTGCTCCTCCAAAAAAAACAATGCGCTTACTCTCCGTAATCCATTCCTGTAACTTCAACTCCTGATCCTTAGTTTCTGCCATAGTCACTCCTTGCCGTTCTTTTTCTATTATATTATCATATCGGCATGAATGTTGTAATTATTCAACCGCCACTTGTACAGTTAAATACAGCATATCCTTCCGGTGCATACCTAGCATCATTTTTCAGACAGGCAGGACATACCGTACAGTGGTTCGACCTCAGCATTCAATTATTTTCACAGATATTCTGCAAGAAAGGACTTGAAACACTCTTTTCAGCAAGCACAGAAAATGCACTGCAAATAGCACGAAAAGCCCTTGAAAAAGGAGATGAAGCAACAGCTTCAAACCTATACCGGTACATTTCACAAAAAGATACATGGATCCAATGGATAGATTCCATAACTGCAATACTAAAGGACGGAAGCAGTACGACTTCTGACAGCATAAGCGGCAGGGAGCTATGCCACAGATTCCTTTTTTCACCGCATGCACCGCGGGGAAGCAGAATGGAATCCTATCTGGAAAATGCTGACCATGAGCCTTCCATAGACGATGCCCGCTTTCTGGCAAGCCTTGCACTTGCAGACCTGGCAGACTACATTACAGTGGCATTTGACCCAGAATTTGCACTAGTGCGCTACGGAGAATCCCTGGCAATCAGCGAAACAAGCTTTACAGACATATCAAAGGGCATAAAATCACCGGTACTAGAAACTTTTTACAAGCCCCTTCTAGACAATGCATTTGCTGAAAGCAAGCTTGGCCCAACAGAAAATGAAAAGCTGCTCGTATGCATCAGCATTCCATTCCCCGGAACATTCACTGCAGGACTTTTAACAGCACAATATTTTAAGAATAAATACAAAGATAATGCCTTTATTGTAATGGGAGGAGGATTTGTCAACACAGAACTCCGCGACACAGAAGAAAAGCAGCTGGCTTCATTTATCAACGCAATAAGCTATGACCGCGGCTACGGATCCTATCAGGCATTGTTTTTAAGCGGCCTTCTAAAAAAAGGATCTTCTGTAACAGCAAGACAGACACCCCTGTACAAGCTCAGGCTCTTTCAAGGCACACAAGATGGAACAGCCCTTGTCATTGCACCAAATGCAGAAAATGACGTTCAGTCTCACAGCATGCAGGAATTTGAAGACAGCAGGACATCAGAAATAGTTCCAGATTACCGAGACATAGACTTTTCGCAATATCCGCGAATGACAGACGATACAAACCCAATGCAAAGGATTTGGTCAGACGGGACCTGGATAAAAGCATATCTGGCACACGGCTGCTACTGGCATCAGTGCGCCTTTTGTGACGTAACGCTAGATTACGTTGCATCCTATCGCCTCACACATATACAGAATCTTTTTTACGGCCTTAAGGAACAGGCTGTCAGGCACGGAATTTACGGCATACATTTTGTAGACGAAGCCATGCCTCCAAAGGCAATGACACAATTTGCAGAACTCAATGCAAAAAATGACAACAGCCTTTCGTTCTGGGGAAACATACGCTTTGAAAAAGTCTTTTCCAGAGACATAGCAGACTTCCTCTCTTACGGAGGACTCATCGGAGTTTCGGGTGGCATAGAAATAGCCACAGGCTCAGGGCTCGACGACATTCATAAAGGAACCGACATCCACTCTATAGTCAACGCCTGCTGTGCATTCAAAGAAGCAGGCATTCTAGTCCACGCATACATGATTTACGGTTACTGGAAGGAAAGCGAACAAGACCTAATCAATTCTATGGAAACCCTAAGGCAATTCTATGCAGCAGGACTCTTAGACAGTTCATTCTGGCATAAATTTACGCTTACACGCCACTCAAGGATCTATAAAGAATGGCAGGAAGGAAAGCACCCCGAACTTCAGCCCATCATTCCAAAAAATTCGGGAATGTTTGCAAAAAACGGACTGCACTTTGCAGGCGAACAGAAATCCCAGAAATTCGGCAAAGGACTAAATGCCGCACTAACAGCATGGATGCATGGAGAAGCATTAGAAGATCCTGTAGGAACATGGTTTTCTTTCAAAACGCCAAGGCCAACCATTCCGCAAGACTACATAGAAAAAGCAATAAAACTTTATGAAAAGGAACGTGACAGCCAATATAAAAAAACTGTAATAATAGAAAAATGCTGGTGGCTGGCAGGTCTGCCCGTTCCCCTAAACAAAGACACCATTACATGGATATATATGCAGGAAAGAATCGAAATGCATCTTAACAATTTTACAGAATCCCTTACACGCAGACTATGCGAATGCATAATTCACCTTACCCCTGAATATAAAGAAAGAAATAAGGCAATTAAGGAAATAAAAGAGCTTTCAGGTGCAAACCAAAATGCCGCTTCAATTATACAGAAGTTACGCGGAAAAGGCTTAGTACAAATTTAAAACTATTTTTTATCTTTTATCTTGCGGCAAAATTCAATAAACTCGCTTCTAGGCAAAGGCTTTGAATAATAATATCCCTGACAGAAATCCAGTCCTAAAGACTTAACAATATCTTCCTGCCCCTTGATTTCAACACCTTCAATAGCCACATCAAATTTCATTTCCTTTAACATACATACTGTGTGGTGTAAAAAAATCTGAGCACTCTTTGACTCAACAGCTTTCCGTAATACAGACTTATCAATCTTTACAGTAATAAATCCCATCTTAAAAATAGAAGAAACGTCAGTATGCCCAGTACCATAATTATCAAGAGCAAGATTAAATCCCATGTCACGCAAATTACGAAGAGTCTGAAGTGCAGAAGTAGCTGTCATTATTGAAGTGGTTTCCCTCACATCAAAATAAATATGCTCGGTCCTAACTCCGTGGGAATCAAGGATATCCTTAAAAAGGAAAGGCAGGTCTTTCTGAAGGCACTGTGTCGCAGACAGATTCGCAACTACGCAGTCCATTCCCAAGTTCCTAACTTCAGAGTTTGCCATAAAGTCACTGAGTTCTTCTATAATGTAAAGCCCTAAATCACGGATTAATCCATTTTTTTCTGCCACAAAAATCAAGTCTTCAGGGGGAATAAAATCGTCATATTCATTCTTTAGGCGAATAAAAGTCTCAGCGCCATGAACACATTTCCGATTCAAGTCCCAAATCGGCTGATAATAAACCTGCAAAGTCTTTTCTTTAATGGCTTTTTCCAATGTATAGGCAACCGTTGATTCATGCTGAAGAAAGCGAAGCTGGTTTTCCTTTATGATGGACACCCTTTCATGAGGATTATACTCTGTCGTATCAATAAGAAGCATCATCGCATCAACAGAACGCAAATCCAAAGGAATGTTAACAACGCCCATAACTACCGACAAAGGAATGCTAAGGTTATTGTAAACCCAATCCTTACTAAACTTATCAGTAATAGAATTAGTAATTTCCTTTGCATACTTCGAATGCTGTTCATCTATCATAAGGGCAAAAGTGTAATGGCTGCAATCATAAATAGACCT
>JAILPY010000115.1 GCA_024699235.1 Treponema sp.
GCGGAATGTGTCAATATAGTTGTCGCCCATAGGAGGGGCAACTATGAAATATACAAAGACATTTAGAGAATCGGTTTTAAGAAAAGTACTGCCACCTGAGAACAGAAGCGTAAGTTCCGTTTCGAAAGAAATGGGTGTTGCAGTCGTAACAATCAATAGCTGGCTAGCGAAGCTGAAAAATGGTACACTGACGCTTGAAGAAGACGGAGCGGCAGGCAGCAGAAACGCAAATGAAAAACTTAACCTGCTATTGGAGTACCAGAAAGTCACAGCCGAAAATGAAGGCGAATGGTTGAGGCAAAATGGGCTCCACAGCGAACATCTGACATTATTCAAACAGGAGCTAAGCGAAATTGTGGCAAACAAATCAGACGAAAAAGACAAGAGAATCAAGGAACTGGAGAAAAAGCTGAAAGAAGCAGAAAAGGAGATTCTCCGTAAAAATGATGCCCTTGCAGAAATGGCGGCCATTATGATGCTAAAAAAAAAGCTCGACTCGAAATATCATGGAATTACGGACGAGGATGCAAAATAGCGGAAGAAGAAAAAAAGGAAATCCTCGATTTTTGTAATTTCTATACAAGTCTCGGAATCGTAAAACTTTCCGAGCTTGCAAAATTCATTCAGATTTCAGAACGCACAATTCAGAGGTGGAACAAAGACGGCACGAAAGACGGCAGAAAAGGAGCCAAAAAATCTATTCCGCGGAAACTTACGGAAGAAGAACGTGAAGAAATCTATGCAACATGCTGCTCACAAAGGTTCAAGGACTCAAATCCGCATGAAATCTACCATATTTTACTTGATGAAGGCAAATATTTAGCCAGCGAAAGCTCATTCTACAGAATTCTACGTGAAAAGAATGCAATAACCCACAGAACTGACACAAAAGAAGGAATCTCAAAGACAAAACCAGAGGAACGAATCGCAACAGCACCGAATCAGGTATGGATGTGGGATATTACCTGGTTAAAAACTCCCATAACCGGAATCTGGTATTACGCATATGTAATCATCGACCTTTACGACCGGAGTGTAATCAGCTGGGCCGTTCACGAAAATGAAGGTGACGAGCATTCTGCCCGGCTTTTCAGGGATGCCTGCAGGAAACAAGGATGCTCACCTCAATTTGTACATTCCGACAACGGGAATCCGATGAAAGGCGTGACTCTCGTCGGCCTTTTTTATCATCTTGGAATCGTACCGAGCTATTCACGGCCGAGAGTAAGCGACGACAATCCGTTTATCGAATCATTTTTCAAAACACTCAAATATAAAGCCGGCTACCCGAAATATTTCGACTCAATTGACCATGCCCGCTCCTGGCTGGCAGATTTTATCGACTGGTACAACCACCACCACTGGCATTCAGGGATGCAATACATTACACCGATGCAGAAACGAAAAGGTATGCATTACCATATTTTTGAAGCAAGAAACAGAACTCTTATTACCGCAAAAGAAAAATTCCCAAGCCGATGGGGCAAACGAACTACCAGAAAATTCAATGTCAAAGAACAGGAAATCTTGAATCCGAGGATCAAGAAATCAGCATGATTTTTCAAAAATCACCCGACAACTATATTGACACATAGGGTTTCTGCACCTGCTGAAGAAATGGTAAGCGATAATGGAGAAATGCTAGCTGTCCTGATACATAACGGGCTGTTTGGAATAAGATGGTATTAGAGCATAATTTATCAAGCCTAGGAGTTGCAAAACGATTCGATGCATTCAAAAGCAAGGATTTGACAGTGTTCTAAATTCTTAATAGAAAATCTGTAAAGTCATTCACGCTTTATCAATGAATGGAAGCTTTCCAGGCAGGCAATATCCCATGGATAATGTTTCTTTGAATGGCTTGCTGTTCTTTTTTATTCTGGCATTGCAACAGGGCTTGCCGCAGATGTCTGGGCTGTAGATTAGTGATTTGTGTAAATAGCGTAAGATTGCAACCTGTGCTATAATATCCGCATGGAAGAAAGATTTTTGCCAATCAGCTATTCAGAGGTTTGCCGTGAGTGGAAAAGCGAAGCATGACGTTTGCTAGTGTTCTCAAGTGACGGCAAGGGAAGCCTAGGCTTGAAGACCGCATGATTTTTTCCATTTTTTGAACTTTTTGTAAATTTTCTATTATATCATTAGAAAAGGAGTAACAATATGAACAAAGAATTTGAAGAACTCAGAAAGAAGAGAATCGGGGACGTAGAACTTTTAGATGACGGAACGGGATTGGACGTTGGACCGTATGAAATCGACTCTCCCTATACCGATGTCATCAGGGTGTACGGCGGCGTTCTGTACAGGACAATGACTAAAGACAAAAAGTCTGTGCACACTGTGTTTGTGCCATTTGACCAAAACAAAGCAGAAGAAAAATAACCTGGCTGACTTTAGGTGCAAAGTAGAACTATAACATGAGTGCAGGTTATGGTTATTTTAGAATTGAATTCTGCACAGGCTTACGGCTTTCGTCCGTGCAAGCTGCGCATTAATGCTGCGGGTGTGCGGTGTGATTTATGGGCTTGTAGCAGCAGATTATTATATATCGTTTTGAAAAATAAACTAGTTTTTCTTGTGTTTATTCTATCAGGATTTTCATGCCGTAGCCTTGGATATATAGCCGGCGGAATGCTTGAAAAAGCTTTTGAGAAAATGACAGAAGTAGTTCCCGACAAAAGCATTGCTGTCTGTGAAAGGGGAAAGGCTGATATAAATGTCCAAAGTGAAAAAATAAAGGAACTGAAGAGGATGGAATTCCAATGAATTCATCAGAAAAACGAAAATTAATTCTTAACTGTATCCATGACTGCGAGAAAAACGGCAGGTTCTTGCAAGAAAAAATGTTTCTTCAGCATGGAAAAGTTTCAGTATATAGGCACAGCATTAATGTAGCTCTTCTTTGTCTTGATATAACAAACAGATTTAATTTTAGAATAGACTGTAAAAGCCTTGTTCGCGGAGCGTTATTGCATGACTATTTTTTATATGACTGGCATACGCATAAAAGTTTTTTTTGCAGCCATGGCTTTACGCATCCGTTTATTGCTTTAAAGAATGCTGAAGAAGATTTTGTACTTACTCAGTGTGAAAAAGATATTATCGTTCATCATATGTTTCCGTTAGTTCCGTTTCCACCACTTTCTCTAGAGGGGTGGGTTGTTTGTGCAGCAGATAAAATATGTGCTGTGTCTGAAACTGTGCATGCAATGAAGCTGTCTTTGAAAAATTTGTTTGCGCAGCAAAAAGAAGAAAAATAAGTAATTTTTAGAATAATTTTCTAGAATCACTTTTGGCACTGAATAACAGAAGTCAAGATAGGCAAGTTGTGGGTGTGTCATTTTGCTAGGACTGACGCAATGTCTTTAATCGCGATTTTGCAAAAAATAATTTGTATGGGATGCTTTATGCAGGTAAGCATTCAAAAGATAAGTTAGAAGTATTAAAAAAGTAAGGAATTGTCAGACTTCTTTTTTAAACTATTTAAAACTTTACAACGCACTTTTCCCGTGATAGAATTTTCAACATAAAATATAAATATTTGTGTAAGGAGAAAATCGTCTATGGAAAAGAAAAAAACGTACATGCTGTTCAACATGCCTTGGTACTATTTTGCGGTATTTGGTGCTTTGGTTCTGCTTGCAACGTACTTTGGAGTTCTGCCGGAAGGCATGGCAGGATGCTTTGCCTTTATGATTGTTGTTGGTACAATTCTCTTTGAAATAGGCGAACATGCACCAATTATCCGTTCATATCTTGGCGGAGGTGCAATTGTAGTCCTGTTTGGCGTAGCCCTTCTTAATTACTTTAACCTTCTTCCAGCTGCAACAAAGCTTGCTGACGGTACGACTCAGTACAATATGTTTGCCCATTTGGACCTGGTTGGCAATATACGTAAATTTTTCCGTCCTACAGGTGCATTCCTTGATTTTTATATTGCAGCTCTTATTACCGGTTCTATTCTTGGCATGAACCGCAAGCTTCTCATAAAGGCTGCTGCTAGGTATTTTCCTGCGATTCTTGGTGCTGTCATAGTTTCTTTTGGCCTTACAACTCTTGTAGGAACTCTTATGGGATTTGGTACTGTAAAGTCTCTGCTTTTGATCGCCCTTCCTATTATGGGCGGAGGCATGGGAGCTGGTGCTGTCCCTCTTTCAAAGATTTTTGAAAGTGCAGGAACAATGACTGCTTCTGAGGCTATTTCTATAATGACGCCTGCTGTTGCTATTGGAAATGCCATTTCTATTGTTATTGCCGGTATTTTGAGTAAAGTCCTGAAGGGTAATATGAATGGAAAGGGACAGCTGATGCAGGCTGGAGTTACAGATCCTTCAGAACTTGCAATAAGTCCTGAAATGCAGAAGAAACGTGATGCTGTAAATGTTGGCAAGATGGGTGTAGGCCTTCTTGTTTCCTGTTCATTCTTTGCTTTTGGATACATTGTAGCAAAATGCTGGAATATGCTTGTTCCTGCAGTTAGCATTCATGCCTATGCATGGATGATTATTACAGTAGCTATATGTAAGATCTTTAACCTTCTTCCTGAAGACATTGAGATTGCATGTTACCAGTGGTTCCAGTTTATCATGAAGAATCTGACTACTACTCTTCTGTTTGGCATTGGCTTGTGTTACCTTGATTTGAATACTGTCATAAAGAGCTTTAGCGTAACGTACCTGGTTCTTTGTCTTGTTGCATGTGGAGGTGCTTTTGTCGGTGCAGCATTTATAGGTCATCTTGTAGGATTCTATCCTCTTGAAGCTGGCATTACGGCAGGCCTGTGTATGGCAAATATGGGTGGAACTGGAGATGTTGCTGTTCTTTCTGCTGCAGACCGCATGGAGCTTATGCCTTTTGCACAGATTTCTTCTCGACTAGGAGGTGCTATAATTCTTGTCATAGGATCTCTGATGCTTTCTGTAATGGGGGCTCTGCTTTAAATTATGGAAAGCTTTTGGATTGCCTTTTATGCAGTTATTCCTTTCCTTCTTTACATGTCATTCGGTGCATTTGTACGGAAGGTAGGCTGGGCAGAAGAATCGTTTTTGAATAAACTGAATACTCTTGTTTTTAAAGCGTTTTTTCCTTTGCTGATGTTTAAGAACATTTACTGGATGGATGCTGCTTTTGAAGTAAACGTTCCGTTTGTATTGTTTGCTGTCATAAGCGTTCTTGCTGTTATTGTTCTTCTGATGCTGATTGTTCCTCTTGTCATAAAAGGTAATCCGCAGAGAGGTGTCATAGTGCAGGCCATTTACAGAAGTAATCTTGCACTGTTTGCCATACCTCTGGCAGAAAATATTTACGGCAGTGGAAGCAGCCTGCTGGCTACTATGCTGGTTGCTTTCATTATCCCGATTTATAATGTATGTGCGGTTATTGTGCTGGAATATTTCAGCGGCGCGTCTTCAAACAAGCTGAATCTGATAAAGAAAATATGTACAAATCCGCTTATTCTTGGCATTGTAGCAGGTGCCGTATTTTATTTTCTGCACGTTCCGATTCCTTCGTTTATTGCAAAGCCTTTTAAAGTGTGTGCAGACATGGCAACTCCTTTGGCATTGTTTGCCCTTGGAGGAACTCTCAGGTTCACGGCTGTAAAGGGAAATGCACGCATTTTATTCTGTACGCTGATTGTAAAAATGGTTTTACTGCCGCTTATTGTATTTGCAATTTCTATGCTGTTTCCTTTTTCGCCGGTGGAAAGGTTTATGCTTCTTATAGTATTTGCAACCCCGACGGCTGTAAGTTCTTACCCTATGGCACAGAACATGGGTGGTGACGGACCTCTTGCAGGACAGTTAGTTGTATTTACTACGACTCTTTCTATTTTTACGCTCTTCCTGTTTATTTTTGTACTTAGGTTCTTGGGATTGATTTGACTTTTTAACTGGATTTTTTCGTCTTGCATATATCCTTAAAACATTGTAGTATTGTTAAAATTATTGACTTTGTATATAGAAGGAAATTGCAATGAAAATATCCGGTTCACGTGTTGTTGTTGAGTGTCTTGTAGAGCAGGGTGTGGATACCATTTTCGGTTATCCTGGCGGAGCTATTCTTAATGTCTATGACGAACTTTATAAGAATTCAGACCGTATCACTCATATTCTTACTGCCCATGAACAAGGTGCTTCCCATGCTGCAGACGGATATGCACGCTCAACTGGAAAAGTTGGCGTTGTGTTTGCAACTAGCGGTCCTGGTGCAACTAACCTTGTTACAGGTATCGCTACAGCCTATATGGATTCAAGTCCTATAGTTGCCATTACATGTAATGTTCCGACTTCACTCATCGGACGCGATTCATTCCAGGAAATTGACATTACTGGCGTTACGATGCCGATTACAAAGCACAATTTTATGGTTCATGATGTAAAAGATCTTGCAGATACGATAAGAAAGGCTTTCTTTATTGCAAAAAGCGGCCGTCCAGGGCCTGTCCTTATTGATATTCCTAAAGAAGTTACTGCTGCAGAAGTTGAATTTGAGCCTAAGCCTGTTGCTGAAGAATCACGAGAGGAATTTAATAAGTTTACAGATGAAGAACTTAAGGCTGCTGCTGATATTATTAACAGTTCTGAGCGTCCTGTAATTTATGCTGGCGGCGGCATTAATATGAGCGACGCAAGCAAGGAACTTTTGGAATTTGCAGAAAAAGCTGATATTCCTGTTTCAGAAAGCCTTATGGCTCGCGACGCTTTCCCTGCAAGTCATCCTTTGTGTACATGGATGGTTGGTATGCATGGAACAAAGGCCAGTAACATGGCAATAACGGAAAGTGATCTTGTCATTGCTCTTGGTTCCCGTTTTAGTGACCGTGTAATATCTGATTCTTCACGTTTTGCTGCTAACAGTAAAGTATTTCATATTGACATTGATCCTGCTGAAATTAATAAGAATATTCCTACTGCAGGTTCTCTTGTAGGTGATGTAAAATCTATACTTCAGAAGCTTTTGCCTTTGATTGAAAATAAAAAGCGTACTGACTGGGTGAATAAGATTCAGGAGTGGAAAAAAGAATATCCTGAATGTTATGATGTAAATCCAAAAGATTCCATAAACCCTAAGTTCATCTGTGAATGCATTCATAAGGTTGCAGGCGATGATGCCTTTATTACTACAGAAGTAGGACAGCATCAGATGTGGGTGGCTCAGTTCTATCCGTTTGCAAAGCCTCGTACATTCATTACATCCGGAGGTCTTGGTACTATGGGCTTCGGAACTGGGGCTGCAATGGGAATACAGTTTGCACATCCTAAGGCTCATGTAGTGCATATTGCTGGTGACGGTTCTTTCCGCATGAACTGTAATGAACTTGCTACAATCCAGCATTATAACCTTCCAATTATCATTGTTGTAGTTAATAACGGTACGCTCGGTAATGTCCGCATGTGGCAGAAACTGTTCTACGGAAAGCGTTACAGCCAGACTACTCTTGATTTTGGTCCTGACTGGGTAAAACTTGCTCAGGCTTATGGCATAGACGGTTACAGGGCTTGCAATTCTGATGAGTTTTCAAAGGTTTTTGAAGCTGCGTTTAAGAGCGGAAAGCCAGCCGTAATTGATGCTAAAGTTGACATTGATGAGATGGTTTTGCCTATGGTACCAGGTGGAAAGCCTATTTATAATCAGATAATGAGTGTAAGCAAGGAAATTCAAAGTTAGTCATGTATAATTAAAGATTGTGCTTTCTTTTTTATAGGAAAAGGGGTATACTTATTTTATTGTATTATATTAACTTTAAATGGAGTGTGTGATGGCTACAGATATTCATGAATCTGGTGAAGATTACCTTGAGGCTATTCTTGTCTTGCAGAAGAAAAATGGTGCTGCCCGTTCTGTTGATGTTGCAAAGCATCTAAAAGTTTCAAAACCTAGCGTTAGTCGTGCTATGTCTGTCCTTGAAGAAACTGGATATGTTACTGTAGGTGACACAAGTTTCTTGCAGTTGACTGCAAAAGGAAAGGCAAAGGCTAATGAAATATACAGCCGTCATGTCCTGCTTACTCAATTCTTGCAGAAAATTACAGGCGTTGATGCTGAGCAGGCAGAAGAAAATGCCTGCCGCATAGAGCATGATATTGATTCTGATGTAAAAAAAGGTATTGAACGCTGGATGAAGGAAAATTCATAATTATGGAAAAACAGTCTACAGAGCATGGAGCTCTAACTGGAGATAACCACAAGGCATTGTGGAGTGGCCGTTTTGCAGAAGGTCCTGATGCCGCTGCCGTTGAGTTTGAAACATCAATTTATGTTGATGAGCGAATGGCTCTGGATGATATTCATGGATCAATAGCCCATGCTTCTATGCTTGGTGAACAGGGCATTATAAGTAAGGATGAGTCTGTACAGATTGTTACTGGACTTAAGCAGATAGAAAAGGATCTTGAAAATGGTTCCCTTTCTATTGATTACAGTGCTGAAGACATTCATTCTTTTATAGAAGCAACCCTTACTGACCGTATAGGTGAAGCAGGTAAAAAGCTTCATACAGGACGCAGCCGCAATGATCAGATTGCTCTTGATGAGCGTCTGTATCTTAGGCGTGTCATACCGCTTCTTCAAGATGAAATCATTACATTAATAGAAGCTCTTGTTTCTATTGCAAAAAATCATACTCATACGCTTTTAACTGGCTATACCCACATGCAGCATGCTCAGCCTGGAACTCTTGCACAGCATCTGCTTGCATGGGCTTTTATGCTGGAGCGCGACTGGAGTCGTCTTGAAGGTTCTTTAGACCGCATAAGCAAATCTCCTTTAGGCAGCGGCGCCCTGCAGGGCAGTACGCTTCCTTTGAACCGAGAGGCTGTTGCAGAAGCTCTTGGATTTGACGGAGTGACTGATAATTCTTTGGACAGTGTTTCTGACCGTGATTACTGCATTGAATTTACTTCAGACTTTTCTATGCTTCAGGCTCATTTGAGCCGTATGTGTGAAGAAATTGTCCTGTGGTCTACGACTGAATTTCATTTTGTCGATTTGAGTGAAAAGTGGTCTACTGGAAGTTCCATTATGCCTCAAAAGAAAAATCCTGATTTTGCAGAATTGATTCGCGGAAGGACTGGAAAAGTCTATGGAGACCTGATAAATCTCCTTACAATGGTAAAGGGACTTCCTTTGGCCTATGACCGCGATATGCAGGAAGATAAGGAACCTTTGTTTGATGCTCTTGATACTGTTGAAGCAAATCTAAAAGTTTTTACGGCTATGGTTTCTTCTGCCAGATGGAATGTTCCTGCAATGGCGGAAAGTTGCGAAGGCGGCTTTGCAAATGCTACAGATGTGGCTGAATATCTTGTTCGTAAAGGAATGCCTTTTAGAACTGCTCACGGAGTGGCTGCTTCTGCTGTTCGTCATGCGATTGATGCCGGATTGTCTAGAATAGAAGACCTTGATATTGGTGTTTTGAAAGAATGTTCTCCTCTCATTGAAAATGATATATATGACAAGATTACGCCTGCCGCATGCATGGAAAATAGAAAGACGACTGGAGGACCTTCACCATATTGCACAGATGTGCAGATTAAAAAGTTAATGGATTTTTGTTCCAAGCATAGATTTTCTGGACAAAAAAATTAGGAGTAAAATTGTATGAAATCTAAACAGTTAGTATCTGTCGCTGTTGCTGCATTAGTTGCCGTAACAGGTCTTGTTTCTTGTTCAAAGAATAAATCTTCAGAAAAGACAACCTTTATTCTTGGTCTTGATGATTCTTTCCCTCCTTTGGGTTTTAGGGATGAAAATAATGCTATTGTTGGATATGACATTGATCTTGCAGCAGAAGTTGCAAAGCGCATGAATAAGGAACTTGTATGCCAGCCTATAGATTGGGCAGCAAAAGAACAGGAACTTAATACAAAGAAAATAGACTGTATATGGAATGGCTTTACAATGACTGAAGAGCGTAAGGCTGCAATGGCTTTTACAAGGCCTTACCTTGATAATGCTCAGGTTGTGGTTGTCCGTTCAGACAGTGGAATAAAGACACTTTCTGGGTTGGAAGGAAAGGTTATTGGCGTTCAGGCAGGTTCTTCTGCAGAAGATGCAATCAATGATAATCCTTCTTTTAAGAATTCCTTAAAATCTGTAGTTGAATTTAAAGAGAATATTACAGCCCTTAACGATCTTGAAATTAAGAATGTTGACGGTGTCGTTATGGATCAAGTTGTTGCAAATTACAGCATAAAGCAGACTGGTCGTCCTTATATTGTTCTTTCTGAAGGCCTTGCAAATGAAGAATACGGCATCGCATTCCGTAAGGATGATGTTGAATTGCGTGATAGGGTTCAGCTTATACTTGAAGAAATGGATAAAGACGGTACTGTTGCTAAGATTTCAAACAAGTGGTTTGGAACTAATCTGTCTGTAATAGGAAGATAACAGTGAGCAAGCTGCTTGTCGCGATGCTTAGAAGTACGGGCGTAACTCTTGAAGTGTTTGCCCTTACTTTGATATTTTCTCTCCCTCTTGCACTGGTGATTATGTTTGGACGTATGTCCAAGATAAAAATAGTTGCAAAGGTTGTAGATGTTTTTCTCCTTGTAATACGCGGCACTCCGCTTATGCTTCAGCTTATTTTTGTTTATTTTGCGCCTCCAACCTTGTTTAAATGGGGGTTCGGGCGCTTTACTGCAGCAATTATTGCCATGGTCATAAATTATGCAGCCTATTTTGCTGAAATCTACCGTGGTGGCATTCAGTCGATTCCTGTCGGTCAGTATGAGGCTGCAAAAGTTCTTGGATTTACAAAAGTTCAGACATTTATGCGCATAATTATGCCTCAGGTAATAAAGCGTATTCTTCCGGCTATGGGAAATGAAGTCATTACTCTTGTAAAGGATACTGCCCTTGTACAGGTTTTAGGCGTTGCAGAGCTGTTTCATGTTGCTCAGACACAGAGCGGTCGTCTTGTTAGTGTTACGCCTCTTTTTCTGGCAGGAGTCTTTTATTTTATAATGAACTGGGGCGTCTCAAAGTTCTTTGATGTTGCGGAGAAAAAACTTGACTACTACAAATGAAATAATACGTGTTGACCGTCTCAGTAAAAGATTCGGAACCCTTGAAGTAATTAAAAACATTTCTTTTTCTGTTCATAAAGGTGAAGTTCTTGGCATCATTGGGCCTAGCGGAAGCGGAAAGTCTACATTGTTGAGGTGCATCTGTCAGCTTGAAACTGTTTCAGGAGGTTCTGTTTCAATCTGTGGAAAAAATATGGTGAATGACGGCGTTTATTCTGACAAAAATACGCTCCGCAGCATTGGTCTTGATGTCGGACTTGTATTTCAGAATTTTAACTTGTTTCCTCATTTTACAGTCCTCCGTAATATTACAGAAGCTCAACGCATTGTTCTTGGAAAAGGAATTGAGGAAGCTGCTGGCGTTGCAATGGAACTTTTGAAAAAGATGGGACTTGAATCTAAGGCTGACAGCTATCCGTGTCAGCTTTCTGGAGGACAGCAGCAGCGCGTAAGCATTGCACGTGCACTTGCCCTTCATCCTCAGGTACTGTTTTTTGATGAGCCAACTTCCGCACTGGATCCTGAGCTTACTGGAGAAATTCTTGCTGTTATACGTGATCTTGCCAAAGAAAAGATGACCATGGTTGTTGTAACTCATGAGATGTCCTTCGCAAGGGATACAAGTGACAGTATTCTGTTTATGGATGGTGGCGTTATTGTTGAGCAGGGAAATCCTTCTGACGTAATAAATTCACCGAAGGAAGAGCGTACAAAAGCATTCTTGAGACGTTTCCTGGAAGAATAATATAAAAATCAAATCAAAAAAAGTTAAGTTTTGTTTATTAAAAGCTGTTCGAAAACGCCTCTTCTACATTGACTAAATCCATATTTTACAATATCATAATTGCTCATGCTAGACTAGGGATATTTCTAAGCGTTGCCTAGAACTAGATGGCATATTTACTTTAAGGCTAATTATTTTAGCCTACGGAGGACAATCAAGTGGTAAAAATCAGACTTAAGAAGTTTGGTACTAAGAAGCGCCCAGATTATCGTATTGTTATTCAGGATGCCCGCAAGCCTCGTGATGGTGTTACAGTTGAAGAAATTGGACAGTATCACCCAATCGCTGCAGAAGGCAATCAGGTTTGCTTTAACGAAGAGCGTGCAAAGTACTGGCTTAGTGTTGGTGCTCAGCCAACAGACATTGTAAGAAAAATCTTCAATTCAAAGGGTCTTTCAGTAACTGGAAAATCTCTTGCCAAATAAGTATCAGGGGGAGCAATAGGGAATGGAAAAAGACCTGATTGAATATATCGCAAAATCATTGGTCGATGATCCCGATGCAGTCTCTGTGACGGAAGCCGAAGGTGAGCGCGGACCTGTTCTTCAGTTAAGCGTATCCCAGGGTGATATTGGTAAAGTAATTGGCAAGTACGGTCGTATTGCAAAAGCTCTGCGTACTGTTTTGAGCGCGTATGCCAGCAAAGATGGTAAGCGTTACAGCCTTGAAATTCTGGACTGATGGCATCGTTGATGGTAGAACAGTTTGTAGTTGGGATTGTTCGTGGTACTCATGGTATTACGGGTGAATTTAAAGTAGAAAGTACTTCTGGCGAGTATGCGCATTTTGCGGATATGGAAGAAGTAACTTTAACAGATGGTACTGAATCAAAACTTTTTAGGGTTGAGTATACTCAGGAAGCTAGCAGTACTCTGTATATGAAATTAGAGGGAATAAGCACGCCTGAAGCTGCTGCAAAGTATAACAGGTGGCAGATCGTAGTTCCCCGCAAATACGCCCATCAGTTGCAGGAAGGTGAGTGGTATATTGAGGACTTGAAAGGGTGCTCAGTATGGTATAAAGAGGCGACAACGGAGAATACCGTTGGAATTGTCACAGACGTAAAGGAAGGCGGATCAGGTTATCTCGTTGAGATTTTGCTGTCCGAGAGTTGTCCTCTTCTTGGCAATGACGTCAAGTTTACAAAAAACGGAGCAATCCGTACTGTATATGTGCCTTTTGTAGATCAGTTTATAAATAAGGCAGGTATTGACGTAAAAAGCAAGAAGATGCAGCTGATGCACCTCTGGATTCTGGAGTAATTCCATGAAATTTACTGTGCTGACCTTGTTTCCTGAGATTCCGCGTGCTTTTTTTGAAAATTCGATCATGGCAAAAGCGGTTGAACGGGGAATTATTGCCTACGATTTAGTGAATATCAGGGATTTTGCCTTTGATCGACACAAAACTTGTGATGACGCTCCTTATGGCGGAGGTGCAGGGCAGTTATTGCTTCCTGAACCTTTAGGTCGGGCTTTGGATAGTGTAGAGGCTTACAGAAAGACGAAGCATGTTATTTATGTTACGCCTAGCGGTAAGCAGTTTTCTCAGAAAAAAGCTCGGCAGTTAAGCACGAAAGATGAAATTGTCTTAATCTGCGGAAGATACGAAGGTATCGACCAGCGGATAATAGATTACTATGTGGATGAAGAAATCTCTATTGGAGATTATGTTATGTCTAGCGGTGAAGTTGCAGCAACGGTTATTATTGATGCTGTATACAGACTCGTAGAGGATGTAATAACACAGGAATCTTTGGATGAGGAAAGCTTTTCGGGCAGTCTTTTGGAATATCCTCAGTATACAAGGCCAAGTGTATACAGGGGCATGAAAGTACCAGAGGTTCTTACCAATGGTAATCATGAAGAAATCCGAAAGTGGCGACTTAGAAAGAGCCTTCAGAAGACTATGATGAACAGGCCTGATTTGATTCAGTCTGCGAGAATGACGGGTACTCTTTCTGATGAAGCAGAAAAAATGATCGAAGAACTTGCGGATTTCACGACATACAAGAATAACCGCAAGCAAAGCCGTATGCTAAGGTCTGTCCAGGAACGACTGCGACGAAAAGAGGCTAAGGCAGAAGGCGCTGAACAGGAGAATTAAGATGGATATTATCAATACCATTGAAGAAAGACAGAAGAAAGCTAATGCTGAAAACTTCAAAGTTGGTGATACAGTAAAGGTTCACTTTGAAATTGTTGAAGGAAAGACAAAGCGCATTCAGATTTTTGAAGGACTTGTACTCTGCTTTAAGAATACAGGAATCCGCAAGACTTTTACAGTCCGTAAGGAAAGTTATGGAGTTGGCGTAGAACGTGTTTTCCCACTCCACAGTCCACGTGTCATAAAGGTTGAACTTGTTCGCCCAGGTAAGGTTCGCCGTGCAAAGATTTACTATGTACGCGACAAGATTGGTAAGGCTGCTAAGATTAAGGAACTTATTGGACCTAAGGCTCAGGCTCAGTTTGCAGCTAACCGTGCAGCATACCAGGCTGCTGATGTAGCAGAAGCTAAGCTTAAGGCTGAATTGAAGGCAGCAAATGCATCAGCTAGTGCAAACAAGGATGCTAAGAAGAAGAAATAATTTCTGATTCTTTTACAGGCCCTTCTTTATGAAGGGTCTTTTTATTTGCATTTCAATACTCGACAAAATCAAGGTTGTGATATACTATAAGTAATATGAGTCAAAGTTCTGCAAAAAGAAAAATCGAATGTTCTTCCATCCAGTTGGGAGTGTGTTTTAGTGCTCCTGTCTATTTTGATGATGGGGAAAATATGTTTCTTTCTGCAAAAAATCCTGTAAAAAAGTATCATATAAACGCTATACAGCGCTGGGAAATCCCATTTCTGCTGACGGATGGATACATTCTTTCTGATAAGGAAGTTGCTTCTATTGCAGATGAGAAGGCAAAGGCTGCAGATGTTTCTGCACAAATGGAAGATATTGATGCCTCCTTCTTTGGAATCACAGAGGATGATTAAGGCTTCTCTCTCTACTCATGAAAAAGGTGTGATGGGAGAGGACAGGGCTGTAAAATATCTTTCAGATCATGGGTACTCTATAATAGACCGAAATTTCCGTACTCGAAGCGGAGAAATTGATATAATCGCACAAAAAGACAGTTATTTAGTATTTGTGGAAGTCAAATCTTTGCCTCATGGAGACATTGATACCCTTGCTTCTGAATTAGGTAAAAGAAAGCAGCAAAAGATAATTAAAACATCTAAATATTATCTGCAAAATCATCGACAATATAAATATCAGTACATTAGGTTTGATGTTCTAGCTTTGGATGTCGCGGGACTTGAACCTGTATATCATATAATAAATGCTTTTTCGGAGTAAGAAAAAAATATGCCGATAAAAAAAATTATTGATCCTCATAAAATCGTTCCGCCGCGCATCAAGGAGCTACAGGAAAAGATTAATGATAAGGATTATGTCGATAACGCTGTAGAGAGAATAGCGTCAGTTATTAGTCGCCATATAGCAGAAAATCAAAGTTTTGCAGAAAAGACCTTTGTAATGCGATGACAATATATTTTTATAAACAGGTAGAAAATTTATTGTTATTTGAATATACTTGTAATGTATGAGTAGAGACAGACGTTCAAAGAAAAGAAACGGCAATAATTGGAAAAATAATTATTCTAATGAAAATTCCCGTAATGGTGGAAAGCGCAATGATGTAAAAAATCATGGCGTAAGAAAAACTGTTTCGGCGTATGCGGTTTCTCCTGATCAGATACGTGCTGATGAAGAAGCTATAACTGCGTTTAAGTCTTCAAATAGGCCTATATGTGAACATTGTGGTCTTCCTATTGCAGACTTGGCAACTGCTGTAGAAGATAAAAAAAGTGGAAATCCTATCCATTTTGATTGTGCTGTGAAGATTTTAGCTGAAGAAGAAAATCTGGCAGAAGGCGACAGGATTACATATATTGGACAAGGGCGCTTTGGAGTTCTTTATTTTGCGAATCCCCATGATATGAAACATTTTACTATAAAAAAGATTATTGAGTGGGAAGACAAGGATAAGAAACCTGAGTGGCGTGACCAAATGGCTGATCTGTATAGTCATGTTAAGTAAACCTGTTGCAAAAAAAATAAAAATAGTATAGGATATGGATACATACGCCAGGATGGTGGAATTGGTAGACACAAGGGACTTAAAATCCCTCGACAGTTAAACCGTCGTGCCGGTTCGATTCCGGTTCCTGGCATGTAAAGCTTTCTGTTTCAGATGATGCAGAAAGCTTTTTTATTTTACTCCGTATAGAAGGCCTGTTCCGCCCAGCATCCATGGAGTGCAGATAAAGCGGGGAATAAATCCACATACCTTTTCTACATTACGCATGTAGTGAATCTCTGTAATTCCTGAGTTTTTTAGCTCTTCAATAAAATTATCCATTTCCTTATAGTATCTGGGATTTGAAAACTTATCCTGAAATGCAAAGGACCCGCCTCTTTTTAGAATACGCAATGCCTCTTTTATGAGCAGCTTTCTGTCATCAACGGAATGTTCCTTGTAGAAGGCAAAGTTACTTATGCTTGCATCAAAGGTTTCATCTGAAAATGCTAGCTGTGCGATGTCTCCGTGAATGAATTGGATTCTGTTTGTAACGCCCTCTGCCGTTGCATTTGTATCGCAGGCGTTTTTTCCGTATTCCCATCTTTTACCCCAGGAATCAACTCCTGTAACTGATGCTTCTTCATATCGTTTTGCACATTGTATGCTTACGGCCCCGGAACTGCATCCTATATCCAATATTGAGCCTTTTCCATTCCAGAATATATGGTCTATTAGAAAAAGCTGTGTTTTTTCTAGTAACTTTCCTCCATTAAAAGAAAGTCTTTTTATGCAGATTTTTGTATAGATTAAAAAAATCATAAAAAAAGCTAATAAGGAAAGGCCTGTGTATAGGATACAATTATTTTTTAGCACGAAAAAAAGACTTCCTGTCAGGATTGCAATGAGCATGCAGATTATAGTCAGTTTATTTATTCCTGATGAAGTTCCCCTGCTTTCATAATTTGTATTCGTATTTGATAATAGAGATTTCATGCTTCCCTTATAACATTTTTGAAGAAAGATATGCAAGTCCTATATTCATGTTATGTCTTATTGGGTCATAAGTTCTTCTAGTTTCTTGGCTGCATCCTGAGTTCTCTGAGCCAGAGCTTCAAGCGATTCTACAGTTTCGGATAGAATTTCTGTATGTGATGAAATGTTTGAGCTGGCTTCATTTACAGCTGCAGAAGCCCTGAACAGTTCCTCCATGTTTCCCATGACCTGGCTGGCAAATGAACTTTGATTGGACACTTCATTTTTCATGCGCATGGCAGAAACAGAAAGATTTTCAGATTCTTTAGATACAGCCTTTCCTGCTTCTCTTTGCTCTTCCATTCCTTCTGCTGCTATTGATACCTTTTCTGCACTTTCTGTTGCTCCACTTTTTATTTTGTCCAGCGTTGAATTTACTTTGTCTGTAAGCTCTACGCCACCGTCAATAGAGTGAATTACAGATGTTATTATTTCTCCAATTTTAGCAGACCAGCTGGCACTTTTAGCAGCAAGGCTTTTTATTTCATGGGCAATAACGGCAAATCCCTTTCCTGCTTCTCCTGAATGCGCTGCCTCAATAGAAGCATTCATTGAAAGCAAATCTGTCTGTTGTGCAAAATCATCAAGAGTTGTAACGACTGACAGAATTTCATTTGAAGAATTCTGGATGCTCTTCATAAGTTCAAAGAGCTTTTTCATATCCTGATTTCCCATGTTAGTAATGGAACTTAGTGAAGATGTAAATTTTGCCGCATTTGATAAGCCTTCACTTACAGTTTCAATGCCGTCCATAACTTGTTTTGTTCCCTGTGCAGATTTTTCTATGCTTGCAGATGAAATGTCAAATTCATCTTTCATGCGGCATAGAAATTCAGTAAGTGCCTTTACAGCACTTGCTGTTTCTTCTCTGATTCTTGTCTGTTCCTTTAAGGCATTATTTATGACGGCAACTTTTTCCCTTGATTGGAATGTTGCTTCTGAAACATCTTCTACAGAGCGTTCTAGTTCATTTGCAATCTGTGTCGTTTCTTTTACCATTTGTTTTGCTGTATTGAATATTTCGCTCAGTCGGTCTCTCTGAACTGCTGTTTCTTCTGCAAGCGTAACAATTTTCTTTTGGTCTTTTGAGCTGTGTATGCTTAGCGTGAGGAAAATTGAAAGGTTTATGATAAAGAATGCAATTCCCTGCAGCCACATGAATGGTATTTTGCCAATGACCATATAAAAGACGTCATAGAGAGACAGCAAGCTTGCAACAGTAAGGCCTATAAGCATGTATAATGCGTGTTCCTGCTTTTTTCGGAATGCTTCGATTGAGATTGCAAAACCGTAGATGATGACAAGTACAAGGGGTATTAGGTATATCATGAATAAAAGGTCTTGCATGTCATTGCTATTTATGCTGGAAAGATATATTCCAAATGTGAAAAGGTCAAAAATAATAGCTCCGATAAGCATAAGTTTCAGTTTTCTTCCCCTGAAGAAACTGTTTAGGAAAAGTGAAATAAAGCTAAGGCTTACCGGAAGACAGGCTCTTGCAAGTACTCTATGCAGTGTGTAAGGAATAAATATGTTTTCTGCACCTAGGTCATAAAAATAAAAGCTGATGAATAACAGTGTTAGAGAAAAAAACAGGTACGTTAAATCTTTTGTATTTCCTAAGAAGAGGAAGATGGAATAAGCCATTATAAAAAGGCAGATTATTGTTATGAATATAAATATTTTTTCAGAAAAAATGTTGTGGATATGTGTTGTGAAATATGCCTGCGCTTCATTATCTAATGCAACTCCTACAAATTTAAGGTTGCCTGCTGTTCCCTGTATTTTTAATCCTATGCATGTATGATTGTCTGTGATGCAGTTCTGAGGAATGAGAATTTCACTCATCCTTCCTGTACGTATGCATATATCAGGCTTCATCCTTCCTACAGTGCCTATGTATGTACCGTTGGCATATACTTCCATTGCAGCAGTTACTCTGTCTATTTCTAGCCATACTCGTCCATTACGAAGTTCCTGCGGAATTTCTATGGTTTTACGGACAAAAATGTATTGGGAATCATTTGAAAAATGAATTGTATTTATTAAGGACTCGCAGTCATTCCATTGGCTGTCATCAAAATTTGTCAGTTCCCAGCCATTGATTAGACTGCCTTCCTTTATTTTCCAGTCTGAGGAGCAATCAATTGAAATTTTTTTTTCATAAGAACAGGATGAAAAGAATCCTGCCAGGATGACAATAAGAGGAATGATAAACTTTTTCATATAACTCTCCATAATCACATTTTACAAGGAATGTTATTGATTTAATTGTCTGCAGATATTGTTTTTCCTTGTAAAATAGATAAATATAATGATTTGACTATACAGTTAAATTTAAAATTTATCAATATAAAGCAATAGGTGTCGGATTAATTTGTTTTTATTTGCATAAGATATTCTTTTGCGGTAAAATGAGTTCATATGTTGCATGTGGATGCTTGTATGAACAGATGCCGGTTTTATGTTTTTTTTCTCATTCTTTGCATTATGTTCACTATGCCTATATTCTCAGATTCACTGTCGATGAATTTTAATGAAAATCTGAGCGATTCTGACAGGGCAAGTCTTTTATCTGGTGAAATGGTTATCAGGGCTTGTCCTTCTGCTAAGAAAATGTGCGGGCAGGGAACTTCAGGTGTCATACAGGAAGTCTTGGATGACGTATGTTCATTTAAGCCAAATTATATTGCCGAAGTTGTAAAGATTTACCCTATAGTAGAAAATGATGATTTTATTGCAAAATTTGAATCAATGATGACTGATATACCATCAGACTTTACTATTCCTTATTATTCTGATGAAGCAAAAAAGGATATGAAGCTTTCTTTGACCTATAAAAATCTTTCTACAGCAGTTACAGGTTTGTCTACAACTGCAAATTCTGATTTTACTATGGCTCCGTTCGGACTTATAAATACTGAAATTCATACAGACCGTTCTGACAGTACTTATAGGTACAGCCTTACAAATACAAATAAGATAAAATATAAAGACTTTATTACCTGCGTTAGCAAAGGGAACATGAAACTTTCTCTGGCCTTGCTGAAGAGTGATGATTATTGGATTGTATACGGATTCGTTGCCGCCGATGCACCTAGCATATTTTTTTTACGAAAAAAGGTTGAAGCTGCTATAGTTGAGCGAGCACAGGCTTTCTGTTCTTACTTTTTTACCCAGTTAGATTAATTTTAACTGGGTAATGGTTTATGACCCACGCGGGAATCGAACTCGCAACCTACAGCTTAGGAGGCTGTCACTCTATCCAATTGAGCTAGTGGATCAAATATAAATTACAGGACAGTTATGCTGCCCTGCTTTATGCAATTATTTATCTTTTGCGCGTTCTACGAATGAACCGTCGCGCGTATCAATTACAATGCGGTCATCTGTATTGCAGAATAAAGGAACTCTTACTTCTACACCTGTATCAAGTGTTGCAGGCTTCAATGATTTTCCAGAAGTATCGCCCTTTACGCCAGGCTCACAGTAAGTGATTGTTCTTGTGATGTTTACAGGAAGTTCAACGCCAACTGCCTTTCCTTCATAGAATGTAACCATAATATCATAGTCATCATCAGGAGAAATGAATCCACCTTTTTCACCAAGATCGTCTTTTTCAAGAAGAATCTCGTCGTATGTTGTCTGATCCATGAAGTGGAATGTATTGCCATCGATATAAGAAAGTCTTACATTCTTTTCGTCAAGTTCTACATCTTCAAACTTTTCACCTGCATCAACACCGAGATCCTGTGTGCTACCTGTAAGGATATTCTTTACACGGAGATTTACAGTAATGCCTGCACGACCACCCTTCTGACCAAGGAGCTTCTGAACCATAAATGGTGAGCCTTCGTACATGAATACTGAGCCTACTCTAATTTCATTTGTTGATATCATATCTCTATCTTCCTACTAAAAAAGTGTACGCATATTATATAAATAATCGATTAAAATTGCAACCGCTTAATGTAATCAAGCAGGTTTTCTGCCATATTTCCGTTTTTTAGCAGCATTTCTGAAAACTCCTTGAAGTTCTTTTTCAAAATTTCCATCTTGCAGAAGTATTGCGTATAAGGTATGCCTTCTGGCAGTGATATGTCCTCCATTGAGTCTAGGACATCCTGCGCTTCTTTTCCAACAGCTGCATCAGGCCTTATGTTAAAGCCAATCATGCATTTTTGTATGATATTAAAGTCTTCCTGTGAAAAAAAAGGCTTTAGGCGTTTAAGAAGTGCATCCGCCTTTACCAGCTGAAAGCTTTCGTCCTGCTCATATGCATGCCATAGAAAAGGTATTCCGCACAGACATGCTCTTGCAAAAGAGTCTTCGCCTCTGATTATTGCAAAATCAGCACAGCATATTAATGAATCCCATGCAGTCTGGGGCATGTATTGCAATGCTACTGCATGTATGGGACATCCTGCTTCCTTTATTGCCGTCATAAAAGGCGTCAGGCTTAGCCCCGGAGCTGCAAGCACGCAAATATCTTTATGGCATAAATCCTTTGCCTTAGAAAGAGACTTGATGATGGGCGTGAAATCCTGCTTGTAAGTAAACAGGACAGTACATAATGTATCTTTGCTGCTTAACTGTGAAAATGCCTGCTGGCTTAAGAAGGGCTTTACATTCTGTAAGGCCCAGTCTCTGCTTTTAAGGCTTTGCATGAATGGAGGGTCTAGAATCAGACCTCCGGTTTTGCTTGTAAAGCCTGGCATGAAGTTTCTTTTTTTTACGTATGTAGAACGCGTTGCACTTTTTAATAAATGAAATCCGTCTGCCCATTCTTCTGCAGTTAAATATTCTACATTTACGATGTGAATTATTTCTTTAGTAACGTTACGTTCTGGGCTGAACAGTATGTTTTCAAGCCATTCTGGACGTATGCACTGGAAGCACTGGAGTATGATGCGCGGATGGTTTTTACAGAAAAATTCAGTGCAAGTCTCTGCATTATTCCAGTCAAGGACAGTCCAGCCATTATATTTCTGCAATGCCTGATTTCTGTCTATTCCTGGAGCCATCTGGGCAAAAGATGCAAGGTTGCTTACAACCAGCGTAAGGTGCAGTTCTGGAGATAGGGCGGAAAGAGCCCTTGAAAGCCTGTACACTACGCCTATGTCTCCATAATTATCTACAACATCACATAAAAGAGTTACATCCATAGGGCAATTATATAGTTTTTTCTGCTATTTTATCAATTTGTATGTTCAAAATGAAAGCCTGCATGGAATTGCATTCGGTAGAGGATTTTATGAATATATATAGTTTTTCGCCTTTTGGTTATGAAGGTTCGCTTGTGAGCGTAGAAGTTGATTTGCGAAGGGGCATTCCTGCTGTTGATATAGTTGGGCTTGCCGATGGAGCAGTAAAGGAGTCAAGGGAGCGCATGAGGAGCGCTATCAGGAACAGTGGACTGGAGTTTCCTCCAGAACGGGTTCTTATAAGTCTTTCTCCTGCAGACTTAAAGAAAGAGGGTGCAGGATTTGATCTGGCGGTTGCCATTGCCGTTTTGTCGGCAAAGGAAGAAATTGACCAAGAATATAATTTTTCAGCCGGTGACATCCTCGTTATGGGAGAACTGGAACTGAACGGAAATGTTCGTCCTGTAAAGGGGGTTCATGCAGCTGTGAGTACGGCTTATGCAGGCGGAATAAGGATGTGTATTGTTCCCTCTGCGAATGCGGATGAGGCCCGTGAAGTAAACTGCATGAAAGTATTCGGAGCCGGAAATTTGCTTGAAGCTTTTAAGGCTTTGAAATGTGAAGAAGTTTTTACAGAAAAAAAAAGTAATTATAAAGATAGTCTTGATGAAGATGATTCTGAAAGCATCGTTGTTGTTAACGGCATAAAGTTCCCAGCCGTTTCTGAAGAATATGAATATTCAAAAGTGAATGATCAAGAATTTTTTATACGAGGATTGCAGATTGCCGCTGCAGGGGGTCATAATCTTCTTGCCTTTGGACCTCCTGGCTGTGGCAAGAGTTTGTGCCTGCAGAAGTTCCCTGCTTTAATGCCTATGCTTACAAAAGAAGAAAGCCAGCCTGTTACTAGAATATATTCTATTGCAGGCTTGCTTTCTCCTAAGCATTCCTCAATCAGGAATGCTCCGTTCAGGCAGCCTCATCAGACAGCTTCTATTGAAGGAATATGTGGAGGGGGCCCACGCTGCACTCCTGGAGAAATTTCTCTTGCTCATAATGGAGTTCTGTTCCTGGATGAAGCTGCAGAATTCAGAAGTTCCGTACTGCAAATGCTTAGGGTTCCGCTCGAAAGCGGCAGCATTACTTTAAGTCGTGCAGGCCGCACTACTATATTCCCTGCAAGATTTCAGCTTCTTATGGCAACAAATCCTTGTCCTTGCGGTTATTATGGTTTTAGTGAAAAGATATGTTTGTGTTCTGCTCATTCTGTAGAGCAATATTGGAAAAAGTTTTCAGCACCACTTTTAGATAGAATTGATATTAGGATTCAGGTACAGAAAAAAAAGAATGGTTTCAGGCCTCTTTCTACGGAAGAACTTCGCGTCGGAATAGCAAATGCAACGCTTATTCAGAGAAAGAGGTCTGGAAAGAAAAATGCATATTTGACTTCTGTAGAAATCAGTGCCTTCTGTAAATGTTCGGAAAAAGCCAGTCTGGTTCTGGATGCAGCTTGCGAAAAATATTCCTTTTCTCCAAGAGGCGTATCCAGCTGCCTTAAACTTGCAAGAACTATTGCTGATATGGAATGCAAGCAGATTATAGATGAAAAGTCAATGATTGAAGCTGTTTCTTACCGCTCTGTTTCCGGCGGAATGGAATCTGGATTTGGAATGCTTTAGGATATGCTTTAAAATAAAAATACCGGCTCTGAGACTTGAACTCAGACACGCTCGCGCGCAAAAGATTTTGAGTCTTTCGTGTCTACCATTCCACCAAGCCGGCAATATGTGGGTTAGTATAGCAAATTGTAATTTGTTTATCAAGAGGTAGCGCGAAATAAATTTTAGCAAGCAGTTTTTCTGAGGTTTATGAAATGAATGAAGTCCGATATAATTGGCTTATGTCAGCAATGAAAGATATGTCAGTCCAGCAGTCATTTATTTTTAATGTTAATCCAGAAAGTTTACATACGGCTGAGCCGGAAAAAATTCTTAAAGATGTTTTTGGCTATGATACATTCAGGCCTTTGCAGAAAGAAGTCATTCAGAATGTTCTTGACGGTAGGGATACTCTAGCCGTAATGCCGACCGGAGGCGGAAAATCTTTATGCTATGAAATTCCTGCTTTATTGATGGATGGGCTGACGGTTGTCGTATCTCCTCTGATTGCACTTATGCAGGATCAGGTAGCTCAGCTTGAAGCTGTTGGAGTTCCTGCTGTATTTTTAAATTCATCCCTTGATTGGGATTCCTATGTAAGCGCCTGTGACAGAATAGTTTGCGGAGAAATCCGCCTACTGTATGTTTCTCCGGAAGGCTTGAATACAGAACGGATTCGTAATGTCCTGCATTCTTCAAATGTTTGCGTTCGGTGCATTACTATAGACGAAGCCCATTGCATAAGTGAATGGGGGCACGATTTCCGGCCTGACTATATGGAAATTGCTTCTGTACGGGAGCAGTTTCCTCAGGCCGTATGCCTTGCCCTTACTGCCACAGCAACGAAGGCCGTCCGCGATGATATTATCATGCAGCTTAAAATGGAAAATCCTGCCGTCCTTATAGCAAGCTTTAACAGGCCTAATCTTTTTCTGGAAGTTAAGATGAAAGCAAATCCTTCTGGCCAGGTTGAGTCTTTTCTAAATGAGCATAAGGATGAAAGCGGCATAATCTATTGCTTTTCCAGAAAACAGGTAGATGAACTGACCTCCCTTCTAAAATCCCGCGGATTCAATGCAGAAAGCTATCATGCCGGTCTTTCAGATGCTCAGCGTTATGAACATCAGCGGAATTTCATTAATGGTAAAGTTGAGATCATGGTGGCAACCGTTGCATTTGGCATGGGCATTAATAAGCCTGATGTTCGCTTCGTAATTCATTATGACATGCCTAAGTCTGTTGAGCAGTATTATCAGGAAATAGGGCGTGCGGGGCGTGACGGGCTTCCTTCCCATGCCCTTCTGCTGTATTCTCTTGGCGACTTGCATAAAATACGTTTTTTCTTTACGGAAAAGGATAACCCTGCACAGGCCGAAAGGCTTTTACGGGGAATGATACGATATGCAGAGTGCAGGTCCTGCAGGAGAAAAGCCCTGCTTTCTTATTTTGGAGAAGTTTATGACGGCAAGCTGCCTGACAGTTGCTGCTGTGATGTATGCGCTGCAGGTCCCTTGCCGTTAGCTGACGTAACGATTCTTGCGCAGAAATTCATGTCGTGCATTTTAAGGACAAAAGAAAGGTATGGAGCGTCTTATGTCATTGATGTCTTGCTGGGAGCCAGAACTTCAAGGCTTCTTGAAAATGGACATGATTCATTGACTACTTTCGGCATAGGAAAGGAACTGACAAGAGAAAACTGGTTTGAGCTTAGTTCCACCCTTGCAAGCGAAGGTTATATTGAAAAGACAGATGATTATGGCATCTTATATTTAACTGAATATGGCAGAAAGGTTCTTTTTGAACGAGCGGAAATCAAGTTGCCTATTGAGTTTAAGAAACATGCATTAAAAAAATCTGCAGGCATAAAAACTTTGTCTTCGTCTGGATATGACAAGGATCTTGCCATGAAGATAAAGGCATGGCGGCGCAGAAAGGCAGATGAAGAAAATGTTGCCCCTTATGTTATTTTTGGCGACAGGACTCTTATAGAAATAGCAAAGGCAAAGCCCCATAATATAGAAGAATTTATGCAGTGCTATGGAATAGGGCAGGCTAAGGCTCATAAGTACGGTCCTGCAATCATACAGATTGTAGATTCCTCTTCTTAAAAATTGATATAAAATATCCTTCCCGGTTTTGCGACGCAACTCTATACGGTTTTGCGGCACAACTCTATACGGTTTTGCGGCGCAACTCTATACGGTTTTGCGACACAACTCTATACGGTTTTGCGGCGCAACTCTATATGGTTTTGCGACACAAATCTCTATGGTTTTTCTGCACAATTCTTTAATTTCTCAAGATTTGTATTTTTTGTACGAATTTTTGGAAAAATAACATTTTTCTAAAGTTTGTGCAAAAATAATTTGACCATTCATCCCAAAAATTCGACATTTATCCCACTTTTGTTGACATTAAAAAATTATGAAATAGAATGAAAACTGAAAATATGTAAAAGCAGACAAATGGAAATAAAGTTTGTCGTTTTTGAGAGTGTTTATAAAAAAGTGAGAATGCATATGAATAAGTTATTAAAGAATTTTTTTTATGGATTTGTACTCCTTGCCTTTATCATTACGGTTTGCCCTTTTCTCGTTTCATGTGCTGGCGGTGCTGGAGGAGGAAGTTCTGAAAGTGATTCCTCTGCTTTGTGCGTGCAGATGCCTTCAACGCGTTCCGTTCAGTACGATTTTTCTGATGTAGAAATTTTTACGGTAACAATAAGATCTTCTGTATATGATGAAACAAAGTCCTGCGGACAGGGTGAAACGCTGTTTTTTTCAGACGTCCCTGTAGGACACTATGAAATAACGGCCTTGGGTAAAAAATCAGACGGAACAGTGACAGCGAGTGGAACTGCTACTGTCGATGTTGAGTCAGGCGTAACAAAAAGCGTTTCTGTAAGGATTGTCAGGCTGAACCACCACACAGTATCCTTCCTTAATGAGGACGGTTCTGTCTATTCTAGCCAGGAGGTTTCAGATGGATACTGTGCAACGCAGCCTGATAATCCTGAATTTGCTGGTCATGACTTCTCTTTCTGGACTGTTGTAGAGTCAGCCGCTTCCACTGTCGATGGATCGGCTTCTCCTTTCAGCTTTAATACAGAAATAACTGCTGATATAATGCTTAAACCTGTGTGTGATGTTATAACATATACCATTACATACGTATCAGTACCAAAGGCTGTTGCCTCGGATACGTTTACCGTGGCAGGGCGTGAGACGTTGCCTTCTCCTTCAAAGTCAGGACTGACGTTTGTAGGTTGGTATGAGGACGAGGAATTTACAGGTTCCAAGATTGAGTCAATTCCAGAAGGAACGACAGGAAACATGACCCTTTATGCAAAGTGGACTGTAAAGGTCACGTTTAATGCGCTTAACAATAATTCTACAGAACGGAATGTAGTTTATGGAGGAACAGTTGCACAGTCTTCAGAACCTACAAAGAGCAATTATGCGTTTGTAGGATGGTACAAGGGCTCTATGGGAACAGGCAATGCCGTTACGTATGAATCCGAATCCTATGACTTTGACACTCCTGTTACTTCAAGTTTTACTCTGTATGCAAAATGGCTTTACTCAAATGCCAGTTTTACGGGAACAGTGGCAGAATTCCTTGCAACAGAATTCTGTCCTAATACTTCTCCTGATAGTTCTTATTCAGTAACGATAACCTCTGCTACAGCTGATCAGATTGCAAATATTGCAAGAGCTATAGGAAACTCTTCAGATTCCAATTATAAGGGAGTGTACATAACTCTTGATCTGTCAGGTTGTGGTGCAACAGAAATACCTTACGGAGCTTTCTGGAGTGGCACGTATGCTGGTACAGGTATTGCTACATACCTTACGGGCATTGTCCTGCCGAGTGGATTGGAATCTATAGGATCTAATGCATTTAATGGCTGTAGTGGCATTACGGGAAGAATTACTATTCCAAGCAATGTTAGAGAAATGGGAGATGACGTCTTTAATTCCTGTACAGGAATTACCGAAGTTACCATAGAAGATGGTGTAACGAAAATAGGTACGTACGCATTTAAAGGGTGTACAGGTATTTCAAGTCCTGTTACTATTCCTGATACTGTAACGGAAATTTATGCTGGGTCATTTTATGAATGTACTTATATACCTTCCATAAGCGTAACCGGAAAATGGGATAAATATTGGTATGATGATATGGACAACAAACGAGCTGAGTCTATCGATCTTACTAGGGATTTGCTTGTGGTTGAGAGTGGTTACCGTTATTTCCGTAATCAAGAATAAATAAGTTTTACTCTGTTTTAAATCATTCTGTAAAAAACCGCCGGGCAGGCGGTTTTTTTATGCTGTTCTTTACTGCAGGAAAAATAACATTTTTCTAAAGTTTGTGCAAAAATAATTTGACGAATTGTAAATATTTTGTATAATAGTACTGATAGGCAATCGGTTGCCTGTTGCTTATGTTTGAGAGTAACTTCTAATAGAGAGGATATAAGAAATGGCATATCTCATCGGCGTTGATTTGGGAACAAGTGGTACAAAAACTGTAATTTTTGACGAACAGGGAAATCCTTTGGCATCAAAGACTATTGAATACCCTATGTATCAGCCTCATAACGGCTGGGCAGAACAGGATCCTTTAGACTGGTATCATGCAGCTTGCGGCAGTATGAAAGATGTCGTTGCAAAGAGTGGCGTTAATCCTAAGGACATCAAGGGAATTGGCATTAGCGGCCAGATGCACGGCCTTGTAATGCTTGATAAAGACGGAAACGTCCTTCGCAAGAGCATTATATGGTGCGACCAGCGTACTGCAAGAGAATGTGAAGAAATAACTTCAAAAGTCGGTGCCCAGCGCCTTATTGAAATTACTGCTAATCCTGCCCTTACAGGCTTTACTGCAAGTAAGATTATGTGGGTAAAGAACAACGAGCCTGATGTGTATGCAAAATGCGCTCATATCCTTCTTCCTAAAGATTATGTCCGCTATATGCTTACGGGCGAGTTTGCAACGGAAGTCAGCGATGCAAGCGGAATGCAGCTCCTTGACGTTCCTAACCGCTGTTGGTCTGATGAAGTATTGACAAAGCTTGATATTGATAAATCACTTCTTGCAAAGGTTTATGAATCTCCAGAAGTGACAGGAAAGGTAACGAAGAAGGCGTCCGAGCTTACAGGTGTACCAGAGGGAACTCCTGTTGTTGGCGGTGCAGGCGATAACGCAGCAGCTGCTGTAGGAACTGGTACCGTAGAAGATGGCATTGCATTTACTACAATTGGAACAAGCGGAGTTGTTTTTGCACATACAAGCAAAGTCAGCATCGATCCTAAAGGCCGCGTCCATACATTCTGCTGTGCCGTTCCTGGTGCATGGCATGTAATGGGCGTTACGCAGGCTGCAGGACTTTCCCTGAAATGGTTCAGGGACAATTTCTGTCACGACGAAATGATTGCTGCTGACGGAATGGGCAAAGATCCTTACTTTATCATGGATAAGCAGGCTGAGCGCATCCCTATCGGTGCAGACAGGCTTTTGTACCTGCCATACCTTATGGGCGAAAGAACCCCTCATCTTGATCCTGACTGTCGCGGCGTATTCTTTGGTCTTTCTGCAATGCACACAAGGCAGCATTTGCTTAGGGCCGTAATGGAAGGCGTTACTTACAGCCAGCGCGATTCTATTGAAGTATTGCGCAGCATGGGCGTAAAGATTAATGACATGCTTGCTTGCGGCGGCGGCGGTTCAAGTTCTTTGTGGCGTCAGATGCTTGCTGATGTTTATAACTGTCCTGTAAAGACTGTTGTAAGTAAAGAAGGCCCTGCACTTGGTGTTGCAATTCTTGCTGGCGTTGGTACAGGAATTTATAAGAGCGTAGCTGAAGGATGTCATGCAGTTATCAAGACTAATGAACCTCAGAAGCCTATAAAGGAAAACAGTGCGCAGTATGAAAAATTCTATAAGCTGTACACTCAGCTGTATCCTGCATTGAAAGACTGCTATAAAAATCTGGCAACTGTGTAATTATTGATATAAAGGTGGCTGTGTATGAAATTAAAGATTAAAAGCGTTTTTTCCGAGCGCTTCTCTAAATACGGAAAAGTCCTGAAAGGCTATGACGTAAAGGCTTTGCTTGATACATTGGAAAGTTCAACGCCAATGCCTGCTGACAGTACTGTATACGAGCCTGGAGCAAAGCAGCTGGAGTCTCTTCCTGTGGCAAAGGATTTCAGCCTGAATGCGTATGGCGGTATGCCTGTCCAGGTTGGATACTGCAATGGTTTCAATACAAAATTGAATTGTCTTGAATATCATAGGGGCAGTGAGCTGAATATTCCTTCACGCGATGCAATCCTTTTGCTTGCTTCCATCCAGGATGTAAAGAACGGAAGGATCAATTCTAAGGCTGTAGAAGCATTCCGTGTTCCTGCAGGTACTGTAGTGCAGGTATACGAAACTACCCTGCACTATGCTCCTTGCTGTGACGTACGGGGCAGTGAAGTTTCTGAAGGCTTTAGGGTAATCATTGTCCTTCCAAAGGATACAAATACAGAAAAACCAGAAATTACCATACATGATGCAGAGGATAAGCTCCTCTGGGCAAAAAATAAGTGGCTTATTGCCCATCCTGCTTCTGCAGAAGCAAAGCAGGGTGCTTATGTTGGAATTACTGGTGAAAATATTGATTTGGCTAAGATATAGCATAAGATTATGCTTGCATAGCGATTATGCTATTTTAGATATGTAAGGAGAATACCATGGAAAAGATGACAAATATTCCAGACGTTAAACTTGGAATTATTGCGGTTAGTAGAGACTGTTTTATAATCTCTCTTTCTGAAAAAAGGCGCGCTGCTGTTGTAAAGGCATTTGGAAATAAAGGAAGCCTTTATGAAGCAAAGACAACTGTAGAAAATGAAAAGGATATGCTTAAGGCTGTTGAGGAAGTTAAGAATGCTGGCTGCAATGCCCTTGTCGTATTCCTTGGCAACTTTGGTCCGGAAACTCCTGAAACCGAAATCGCACAGCATTTTGATGGTCCTTGCATGTTTGTTGCTGCAGCAGAAGAGACCGGCAAAGATATGATTAACGGTCGCGGTGATGCTTATTGTGGAATGCTCAACTGTTCTTACAACCTCAATCTCCGCCATCTTAAGGGAATCATTCCTGAATATCCAGTTGGAACGGCAGATGATATTGCTCAGATGATCGCAGAGTTTATTCCTGTTGCAAGAGCAATCATTGGATTGAAGAACCTTAAGGTCATTACATTCGGCCCTCGTCCACAGGATTTCTTTGCATGTAATGCCCCTATAAAGGGATTGTACGATATCGGCGTTGAAATTGAAGAAAACTCAGAGCTTGATCTTCTTATTTCTTATCGTGAACATAAAGATGACAAGCGTATTGATGATGTAGTAAAAGATATGGCAGCAGAGCTTGGCATGGAAGGAAACAACTACCCAGAAATGCTCCCACGCATGGCACAGTTTGAACTGACTTTGCTTGACTGGGCTGAAGGCCATAAAGGCAGCAAAGAGTATGTTGTATTTGCTGACAAGTGTTGGCCTGCATTCCCTAAGGAATTCGGCTTTGAGCCTTGCTATGTAAACAGCCGCCTTGCTTCACGTGGAATTCCTGTAGCCTGTGAAGTAGATATTTATGGTGCTTTGTCTGAGTATATTGGAACATGCGTATCTGGCGAAAGCGTAACATTGCTTGATATCAACAACTCTGTGCCTCAGGATATTTACGATTCAGAAATCAAGGGTAAGTTCTCTTATCCTTATGTCCTTAATGATACATTCATGGCATTCCACTGTGGAAATACTCCATTCTGCCGTCTTGCAAAGAGTTCAAAGCCTGGGGTAAAATACCAGCTTATACAGCATCGTCTGCTTGAACCTAAGGATTCAAAGCCAGACTTTACAAGAGGTACTCTTGAAGGAGACCTTGCAGCAAGCAAGATTACATTCTTCCGCGTACAGGCTCGCCCAGACGGAAAGCTTCAGTCTTACATTGCTCAGGGAGAAATCCTGCCTGTTGCAACACGCTCATTTGGCGGCATAGGCGTATTTGCTATTCCTGAGATGGGACGTTTCTATCGTCATGTCCTTATCAGCAAGCAGTATCCTCACCATGGTGCTGTTGCATTCAGTCATGTTGGAAAGGCCTTGTATACATTGTTCAGCTATCTTGGAATAGAAGACATTGCATACAATCAGCCTAAGGGAGTCCTTTATAAGGACGAAAATCCTTTTAATTAATTCTTGCATTCAGATTTTGTCTGAATAAATTCCTTTAACGGCAGGCTGCAGTACAGTCTGCCGTTTTTATTTTAGGCATTGCTGTTAGGGATTGACATATATAAGATCTATAAAGTATATTTTCTTAATGTCCTATATATATAGAAACGTCATATTTGTTATATTGGTTTTAATCATTGATTTTATTATCTCTACAGGTACAGCATTTGCAGCATCTAATGAAACAAGCGTTATTGTTGGCGTAACCCCCCGTGAAAAGGAAGCGAATAAAGATCCCGTATTTGGTGGAGGATATCTAGAATTTGATTCAACCATGGAAAATGATTATGTAACCATGTCTGGCAAATTGTACTGGCGCTTTAGCAGTGCATCCAACAGTGATGAAGAAAGTCATAAAATTGATGTAAAAAAGGCAAATATAAAAATAAGGCCGTTTGGTACTGTCTTGCTTGAAGTTGCTTTGGGCAAGCTGTACTCCTATGCATTGCCAGGTTCTTTTTTCCAGTTAAGCGAAATATATACGGGGGCTTCTCGATGGGGTAAAACTGGTGTAGGAGTTAAATTTGAATATGCAGGCTTTTCTGCAGGCCTTGCTGTTCCTGTTTCTGAAAGTTACGAAACTTTTAAAGATTCCAGAGGTCTTCATGGAGGAGGAGTTTTTGACTTATCGTCAATAGCTCCTTCTGTTCCTGTAAAGATTGGAGGTACCGTCTGCTATGATTTTGTTGCCGCAACAAAGAAAAAGCCTGAAGAACATGATTGGAGCACTACGGTTTCTATTCTATGGGCTCCTAAATTTAATGGTTTATTAAAGGCCCTCTCTATATATGCGTCATATTCTGATAATTCGACTCCTTATGTCGCTAACAGCACATTTAAAAAGGTCTCTAATTATAGTAAAGTCGGTAAGGCAGATTTTGCTTCCCTTAGCATAAAGGCGTCTGTTGGCATAGTAAAGCTTACATTGGAAAGTGAATTTGGACGTTCAGTTGAAAGCGATTATATTCCTTTGTATGTAGGAATGCAGGCACTTGTTCCTATTGTAGAACATTTAGTCTTTAAGCCTAGGGTATATTACTATGCAGCCATAAGTACAGAGGATGAAGATTTATCTCGCGTAACTTATGAACTGTATCCACGCATAGCATTCAATATGAACAGGCATACAGTTTCTGCAGGAGCAGACTTTTCTTATATAGAAATAAAAACAGATGAATTTGAATGGGAATGGAGCATTCCTTTATATTACGAATGTAGCTTTTAGAATGCTCCATTAGCTTATATTGAATGTCAGCTGAAGAGCTTTCTGCATTCAAGGTAGAAACGCTTTTCGCTGGCTTCTCCCATGCTAAAGCTTTTTCGTGGCAATGGCCCCCTGCTGTTTATAGTTGCAAAGAATGAGTCTTTTGCAACAGGAGGCAGCAAGATTGATACGGTCCGATTTTCTTTGCTGTCTTGGGCTCCCAACCTGAATACTTCATCGCTTCCATGAATATAGTCAATTGAAGCATCTTTCTTGCAGCATTCAATGTATTTGTCAAGGACTGGCTGAAGCCTGCTTACTGCAAGTTCTTTTATAGAAGTTTCAAGTAATGTAAATTTGTCTTTGCCGTCTTCTGTCTTTGATACGAATCCAAATGAAGCTGTAGAATTTTTTACTTTTGCATCAAGTTCTTCTGCTGATGAACACGAATAAATAGTTCCGCCTATGGTTCCCTGTACATAAGAGGCCAGGGCATCTGCATCTGTATTAAACAGTACTCTATGAATAGGCTCAAATGTAAGTCCTTCGTCATAAATGTTTACGATTTCGACAAGGGCATACCTTACAGGAGAATCTGTAAGTCCTGTTTCTGCCTTGTATTCATCCCATACAGCCTTTGCTGTTGCCAGAGAGTGATTGCCGTCTCCTACTGCAAACATAAAAGTGCTTCCGTCTGAAGCTGTATTGTCTTTCTTTAAGTCTTCAAGCGCTGAATGCACTTTGTTCAGTTCTTCCTCTGAACTTACAGCCCATCCTGTTATGTGTCCGGCATTAAGCATTAAGTCACTGTCGTAAACAGGTGAATTTTTCTTAGCCATCTCTCCTGTTTTTTCAACTAGAGAGTGCTTTGGGTCATTTACCAAGAGCATAATATGAGGACTTTCCAAAGGTGCATTTTTTCGGATTTCCTTACGCGGAGGAATCCTGCTTTCTATTGTTGCTTCTGTTGCTCGAATCAAAGCTTTTGACATCGGCTTCCATTCATAAGAATCAAGGTCAACGGCAACAACAAGTCCCTTGCGGATTCTTCCATAGCCGGTCTTTCTTTCTACATAGATAAATTCATCTTTTGCATCATCAAAAATGCCTTCCGCAATATAATCATTCATAGTCTTGCGAATATTTTTAATGCGCTCTGTTCTATCAGGGCTTGCAAGATATACTTCAGGCAGTATGAGATTTAGGGTGGAAGGCTTGCTGCCTGCGCAGTCTGATGCACGTTCCCAGTATGAGACGTCTTGTGTATACTGATCGCATGCAATTACACTCCAAACTGACATATCCTTATTTTTAGGCAATAGGATTTCTGGAACTTTTATACCAAACTCTGTAAAACTTTTCATAGAAAAGAGTGTATCAGTAAAAAGTTTTTTGTGCTATAGTAAATTAATGTCAGCTATGGATTTCCATCAAAAACAGCAGCAGTCTCAGATTCAGGGAATGAATCAGCAGCAGATTCAATCTCTTTCTATATTGGCATTAGGAAGCGATGACCTGCAAAAGGCTGTATATGAAGAAGCTGAAAAAAATCCTGCACTTATAGTAAGGAATGCCGGCAGAAAAAATGAGCGCATTTCCAGCGTAAGAGTTGGAAGCGTAGGTGTATCAGGAGTTCAGGCCAGTGAAAATTATCAGAATGCATTGGAAGCAAAGGCTGATATGAGGCAGTCTTTGCAGGATACTCTTCTTGAGCAGCTGCACATGCAGTCCCTTCCTTCTGAAGCCCAGGTATTAGGTGAAAGGCTTATAGGCAATCTTGATTCCAGAGGGTATCATATTCTGGCTCCAATATCCCTTCTTGATAAAAATAATGCAGTTCAGACAGAATCTTTGCTTTTTAAATGCATGACAATGATTCAGCGCTTTGAGCCTGTCGGTACATGTGTAAAAAATATGGAAGAAAGCCTTGCCGTTCAGGCTTCAGTGCGTAAGGACTGTCCTCCTGTTGCAAGGTTTATACTTGACGGACATTTTGATTTTCTTAATCCTCCTCAGTCAGATAAAATACTGAAAAAAATAAAGGCCTATCAAAAAGAAAGGAAATCTCTGTTTGGACTTCAGGAACCGGAAATTTTCCTTGATATGAATGTAACAGAACCTGATGTACAGGCGGCCCTTGATTTTATACGAACTCTTGATCCTTATCCCGCACGCAATTATACAAGTCAAGACGTACAGTACATACACAGTGACGTTACCGTAGTAAAGCTTGAAGAGCCTCAGAAAGAAGACTTTGACAGGGGAATCATTACCGTAAAGGATGCAAGCTGGAAGGTGAGCCTTGCAGAAGACTCTTCTTTTGACTTGGAAATTAACCCTGCTTATTCCAGGTATGCAGAACGAGGAACTGAAGGGGACAATTCTGTTATTATGGAAGGAATAAAGAATGCAATGAACTTTATTTCTGCTGTAAAAATGCGCCAGAGTTCTGTTTTGCGTGCATGCTGCTTTATTGTAAAGCGCCAGCATGAATTTTTTAGCAAGGGCCCAGGGCATTTAGTGCCTCTTAAGCAGCAGGACATTGCAAATATTCTTGGGGTTCATGAAAGTACAGTATCAAGAATGGCAAACAGTAAATATATAGAATGTGAATGGGGGTTGTTTGATATAAAATATTTCTTTGTAAATGCAGTGTCAGAAGATTTCAGCAGGGATAAGGTAATCAAAGAAATTCAGTCTATATTAGAGGAGCATAAAGAAGATAAGAAAAAGCTCAGTGACCAAAAAATAAGCGATATCTTGAAGGAACGCGGCATTAATATTGCCCGCAGAACCGTTGCAAAATATCGCTCCAGCATATAGATAACCTAACGGTTACTTCTTAAAATTTATTATTTCTTTTCCTGAATCTTATCCTTTTCCTTCTTTACTTTCTGGTCAAGCACATCCATAAGCTTGTTAAGAGCAGCAGCAAAGTCAAAGTCGTCACTTGTAACGTGAGCGTTTGCTCCCCAGCGGAAATTTACGGTCGTATCAAAGTAATATTTTTTATCTTCCTTAACGTGCATGATAAGGTCTACGATTAAGTTATCTGCATAGTCAATGCGCTTTAATTTCTGATTTATCAGGTCTGACTGATCGCGTTCGAGCGTAAATCCCTGTGCTGAAATTGATTTTGTCATATTGTATTTTCTCCTATAATTATTTAAGATTTAAGAAATGCTGGCAAACTGCCGTTCTTTATATTAAGTATACAACGCATTACCAGAAAAATCAAATCTTTTATAGATAGATAAGGTCTTTATCATGAAAAAAAGAGCCTTGCTTGCTTTTGCTATATTATTGGTTAGTTTATTTCCTCTGTTTGCTGCTTCCGACCCTCGAAAGAAAGATCATTACTACGATTATAAGGTTCCAGACGTTACGTTCAACATTTCCGCCGGCATGAATTCAGGTTCTGGCTTTGAGCCTTATACATTTATGGTGCAGCCTTACGTTCAGCTGGATACAACATATTTTCAGCTGTATACTGGCGTTCAGATGTCGGGTGATATATTTCATGCTACTGCAGGAGGCGTGTTCTGGCCTTTTCGCCTCAGGAGAATGCGCTTTGGCGCTGGAATGGTATACCATTTCAGCTATTTTGATGACATAAGTTTGTGCCATGACCTTCTGTTTAATTTTCATTATGAATTAAGGCCAGCTTATTGGTTTGGCTTTAAAATGAATTTGGGGTATTTTCATAAGGCCCGCAGGATATTTGCCGTGGCAGATTATATAGGTTACATTACGAACAAAAGCACTGACTTTTCTTTTGAAACTGACTTTTTCCTTCCTGCAAAGATAACGTTATATACCCGCATGAGTTCTTATGAAATGTTCAGGTATATGGTATTCTGCGCTCCCTCATTTACGTTTGGCGTAAGCAAGACTGTAGGAAAAAGGCTGGACATTACATTTGAAACTACATCAAGATATATTGATTTCTTTACTGCATCCGCAAGGTATGACGATACCGAGATGCGCTTTATATTAGGATTGCATTTATGATTTTAAAAAGATTCCTGTCACTTATTTTTATTCCTGTTTCTCTAAGTTTTTTTTCATGCAGTTATGGCTTTCAGAAATTTCTTGACCATGGAGAGTCTGTAGAAGAGCGTCTTTGCGATCTGACCGACATTACTGCGGCATCTGTAAGCGGTTCTCCTTATTCTTTCCTTATCATTACTGACGTGCATTTTGGCAACTCAAAGTCTAGGCGTGATGATGATTTTATTAATGTCCTTCAGTCTAAGATTAATGATGGGACTATAAGTCCTGCACCGTCTTTTGCCGTATGCCTTGGAGACATTGCTGATCATGGAAAGCGCAGTGAATATGAGCAGTATAATAATTTTGCATCTAGGATTGAGGGCATTATAGGCGGAAAAGTTTACAATGTCGTAGGAAATCATGATCTGTATAATAACGGCTGGGATGAGTATGAGGAATTGATATATCCTTATGTGAATTTTTACCGATTTTCTATAGGCAGCATCAGCTATTATTTTCTTGATACGGGTTCCGGCTCTATGGGAAAACCTCAATTTAATAGTTTTAAATCGGCTATGGCAAATGATTCTAACTATAAGATTGTATGCACCCATTATCCTGCGTATGGAACCTCTGACTTTTTTGCAAGCTATTATTCCCTTCAGAATACTCTGGAAGCCGACCAAGTTCTTACGTTACTAAAGGAATCCAATGTCATTGCCTATCTTTCAGGGCACATGCATGCTGAGCATCATACCAATTTTGGTTCATTTACGGAATATGTAGTTCCTGCCTTCCTTTCTAATGAAAAGTTTGCAGTCATGACTGTAAATGAAAGCAGTCACTCAGCGTCATACGAAAGTTACGGCTATTAGCTTTTATTCATTCAGATTAAAAAAATGCCTTTAGCCAAAAGCATAAAAACATTTGCCGTCTATAAATAAATTCAGTATATTACAGGGTATCTATAAAGGAGTTTTTAGCAGTTATGGCAACATATCAGTTTCAAACAGAAGTTAATCAGCTTCTGAAATTAATTATTCATTCCATGTATTCAAATAAAGACATATTCCTTAGGGAAATCGTCTCCAATGCTTCAGATGCACTTGATAAGCTGAAGTATCTTACTGTATCAGAAGATGCCTATAAGAATATTGTTTTTGACCCTCGCATTGATATTACTTTTGATGATGCAAAGAATGTACTGACCGTTCAGGATAACGGTATCGGTATGGATGAAAAAGACCTGACTGACAACCTTGGCACTATTGCACGTTCAGGAACTAAGGCTTTTATAGAAAAGCTTTCTCAGAGCGGATCTAACAATTCTGATTTAATTGGACAGTTTGGAGTTGGATTCTACAGCGCCTTCATGGCAGCATCAAGGATTGACGTTTATACCCGTAAGGCCGGTGGGGACGGAAAAGTATGGCATTGGAATTCTGACGGTACGAATTCCTATGAAATAGAGGAACTTGATTCCGGTAAGGCTGCATATTCACTGTATGGCTTTGATAAGGCAGAGCTGACCGGTTCTGCAATAGAAATTCATCTTAATGATGACAGCAAGGACTATGCAAGCCGATGGAAGATTGATGATCTTATAAAAAAATATTCTAACCACATTGCATTCCCTATTTATCTCCATTATACGCAGACAAAGTATGATAAGGAAGGAAAGGCTGACGGTTCTGAAAGCAAGACAGAGCAGATTAACAGTGCAAGCGCCCTGTGGCGCAAGAGCAAGAGCGAGCTGAAGAAAGAAGATTATAATGAGTTCTACAAAACATTCTCTCATGATGGAACTGACCCTCTTCTGCATCTTCATACTCATGCGGAAGGTACCATTGAGTATACTACATTGTTTTATGTACCTCAGGTTGCCCCATTTGACATGTACAATGCCGATTACAAGAGCGGCTTAAAGCTTTATGTAAAGAGAGTCTTCATTACTGATGATGACAGGGAACTTCTTCCTTCTTACCTGCGTTTTGTACGCGGTGTCATAGATTCAGAAGACCTTCCTCTTAACGTAAGCCGTGAAATTCTTCAGCAGAACCGTATCCTTGATACAATCAAGACTCAGTCTGTAAAAAAGCTTCTCGCAGAATTCAAGAAGATTGGCCAGGATGCAGATAAGGCCCGCAAGAGTGAAAAGCCTACGGATGATGAAAAGGCTGTAATTGAAAAGTGGAACAAATTCGTAAAGTCTTACAACCGTCCTATGAAGGAAGGCTTATATTCAGACTTTGCAAATAGGGATGAAATAGCAGAAATAGTACGCTTTAAGAGTACTGATGCAAGCGGTACAGGCGATGATAACTGGACAAGTTTTGCCGACTATGTACAGAGAATGCAGAGCGGACAGAAGGCAATCTATTATATAACAGGTTCTGATGAAAAGAATCTCCGTGCTTCACCTCTCCTTGAAGCATATAAAAAGAAGAACTTTGAAGTTTTGATTATGCCTGATGACATTGATGATATTGTTATTCCTGGCTATGGCAAGTATAAGGACTTTGAGCTTAAGGCCGTTAACCGTGCAGGCAGCGATGAAGAACTTGGAGTAGATAAGGACGAGGCAAAAAAGAAGGAAGAGGCATTTAAGCCTGTACAGGAAAAGATAAAGAAGGCTTTGGGAGAGCGTGTAAAAGATGTTGTATTAAGTAAGCGTCTTTCTGACAGTCCTTGCTGCATTGTTATTGATGAAAACGATCCTTCCATCCAGATGGAACGCATGATGAGGGCAATGGGACAGGGTAATGGAAATCTTGTAAAGCCTATCCTTGAAATAAATGGCGACCATGCTCTGGTAAAGAAACTTGAAGGTCCTGTTACAGATGATTTTGTAAAGCAGGTAAGTGAAGTTCTTCTTGACCAGGCTTTGCTTGTAAGTGGCGCTGAAATAAATGATCCTACAGAATTTGTAAAGGCTGTAAATGGACTTTTAACAAGATAAAATAGCTTTTTCCTGTTATAGAATCTATATGGAGAGGCATGATGAATTGTATGTTCATCATGCCTCTTTTTGTTGTGTTTTAAAATAAAAAATGTTAGTATTTATGATATATGAAAAGATTTTCGTTATTCTTTCTTTTCCTATTGTCATTATTTTTTCTTTCCGTCTGGTCTTGCAAAGACACTGCAGACATATTATTTGACACTCCTGACATAGAATCAGCAGAATTTGAAAATGGCAACTATAGAAAGATACTCGTAAAGTTTGAATTTGCTCCCCGTAACAATCATCTGAAGGTAGAGCTGTATGATTCATCTGACGTAAGGTTATGGGTTCAGGAGTTTTATGCAGACAGTACTGGCAGCAGCAATAAATTAAGGATTACACTTTCATCAGAAGTTTCCTCTGGATATAAGGTAAAAGTTTCTCCGGCAGATGACAATTATGACGTAAAGGGGTATTGCTGGTTAAGTCGGTGACAGTACTGCTTTAATCATAGTGCGGCATTAAGTTATAGTTAATTGTTATGTTTAATATTCCCGTTTTTATATTGACTTTAATAAAATCTAATATATATTAAAGAAGTGAACCATATTAGTTCTAGATAGATGTCAGGAGGCATTAGGTCATGCAGTTGTACGTTGATGCAAAAGTTAAGAAAAGTGGAAATGGATCAAAAGATTATCCTTTTAAGAGAATCTCGGATGCTGCTAAAATTGCAAAGCCAGGAGATGAGGTTCTTGTAGGACCTGGCATATACAGGGAGTACGTAGATCCTGCAAATGCCGGAACTGAAGATGCTAGAATTACATACCGTTCTGTAAAAATGAAGGAAGCGGTAATTACAGGAAGTGAGGCTGTAAGTAACTGGACAAAGCATTCTGGCAATGTATGGAAGGCTAATATTCCTAATGGCCTTTTTGGCAATTATAATCCCTATACTACATTAGTAAGCGGAGACTGGTTTATTGCGACCTATATAGCTCATACCGGTGATGTTTTCTTAAACGGAAAGTCTATGTATGAAGTTACATCTATGGATGCCGTAGAAAATCCTGTAATATATGAAAAGTCCTGGGATCCTGATTTTACCGTCTATACATGGTATACGGAACAGAATAAGGAAAATGACGAAACTGTTATTTATGCAAATTTCCAGGGTAAGAATCCTAATAAGGAAAATGTAGAAATTACTGTTCGTGAAAATTGCTTTTACCCGTCTAAGGAAGGTGTAGGCTATATTACATTAAGCGGATTTACAGTAAAGCAGGCTGCAACTCAGTGGGCCCCTCCTACAGCATATCAGGAAGGAATGATAGGACCTCACTGGTCAAAAGGATGGATTATTGAAGACTGTGAGGTAAGTGATTCAAAATGCAGCGGCATTTCTCTTGGAAAGTACCTTCAGCCTAACAATGACAACAAGTGGTCTAAGTGGAAGTTTAAGGACGGCACTCAGACAGAACGTGATAATATATGTCAGGCACAGAATGAGGGCTGGACAAAAGAAAGGATCGGCTCTCATATAATTCGCCGCTGTGACATTCATGACTGCGGGCAGACTGGCATTGTAGGTCACTTAGGCGGCGTATTTTCTATTATAGAAGATAATCATATACATCACATCAATAATAAGCAGAATCTTGCAGGTGCAGAAATAGGCGGAATAAAAATGCATGCTGCCATAGATGTAGTTATACGCAGAAATCACATTCATAACTGTACTAGGGGACTTTGGCTTGACTGGCAGGCTCAGGGTACCCGTGTAAGCCAGAATCTGTTCCATGATAACTGTCTTCCTTTTGAAGCTAATGCAAATCCAAAGAATATAGACGGATTAGGGGAAGATATTTTTATTGAAGTTTCTCACGGTCCTACATTGCTTGATAACAATATTCTGCTGTCTGATCATTCCGTAAAGCTTGCAACTCAGGGCGTTGCTCTTGTACATAACCTTATAGCAGGATCCTTTACTGCTGTTGGCAGGGGAGTCCTTAACGGGGCACTTACTAAGCAGTCTCCCCGCTATACTCCATACCATGTCCCTCACAGAACAGAGGTTGCCGGCTTTATGACTATACTTCATGGAGACATGCGTTTTTATAACAATATCTTTGTTCAGAAAGAAAAAAGGGCAGGCATGGAAGAAATTCATCAGATAATGAAAGATTCTGAATGGTCTGACGGAAACCTTACATGCGGTACTGTACCTTATGACTCTTATCCAACTTATGAAGAATGGGAAAAGCAGTTTGAAGGATACTGCGGCATGGGGTCAGAACCTAGTGACCGTTATTATAATCCTTTGCCTGTTTGGGCTGCAGGAAATGTATATTTTAATGGGGCCCTTCCTATGAAAAAGGAGAAGGATGCTGTCATAAGCGACGTTGCTGCTACTCTTAATCTTGTTGAAAAGGATGGTACGTATACGCTGAAGACTAACATATTCAGTCTTCTTAAAGGCATTGATTGCCGTATGGTTTCTACAGAGGTTCTTGGAATGGCATTTGAAAGCGAACAGAAATTTGAGAATCCTGATGGAAGTCCTATAGTCTTTGACTGTGATTTTTATGGAAATCACCGTGAGGTTAATCCAAAGGCAGGTCCTTTTGAAAGTAATGCAAAGACATTCACTGTTGCATAAAATCTTTTGATTTACTGGTAACAGATGGCGTAATAAGGTATAATTGATGCAATTCAATTCCTTATTGCGCCTTTTTTATTTGGAGAAAATATGATTTATAAATATGATTCGCAGTTAAAAGAAAAGTATTGCAAAAGAATTATTTTGTATTATGTGCTGTTTTTTGTAGGAATAATGGCATTTTTAGTCGGCATTAATGTTTTTATCCGTTATTTGCTTAGCGTTGATGATGTTTTATTGCCTTTTCGTATGTATGAATTTATTGCTGTGGCAGTTATCATTATTTTTGGAGTCGGGTATAGAATGTCTGTCCGTTATTATGATGACGCAGAAATTGAAGTGACGGATGAGTTTATACAATATAGGCTTCCATCAAAAAAAGTTCTGTCATGCATTCCTTTTAGTGAAATCTCATATATCTTAAAATTTTCAAATATTATAGACAGTAACCGTCTTAGGGTTGTTGGCAAAAAGCAGAAAGCGCTTACAGTTTCTTCATATATTGCAGGCTTTGAAGAAATAAAAGAAAGGTTACAGGCTGTAAGGCCTGACATAAAAATTTCTTCTTCTACTCCTTATAAGGCTGTCTGGCATATTTTTTCCTTTGCGACTACGGCCTTATTTTTTGTCGGACTTTTTGTCTTTAGGCCTCTTATTATTGTAAGCCTTGTTATGTACGTCTGTTATTTAGCGCTTAAGGCTTCCTTTGTTTTAAGGAGTGAAGTTACAGAGACTGCAAAAAAAATTACTGTTTTCACATATATTGCCTATGGAATTATTTTTGCACTTATAAGCGCCTTTCTTCTTTTTGGCGACGTAAAGAAATCCGTTTTTAGAAAAGTCCCCGGAGAATTCCGCTTGCAGTGCTGGATTCTGACAGAAGTTAATAAATATGACGATAAAGGCAACTGCATTTATCACACAGATTTTGATTATGATGAATATGAGTATAAGTATGACGGTGAAGGCCGAAGGATATACATGAAAGACAAAAAGTCAGGACTGGAAGAATGGTCTGAATATGATGAAAAGACAGGCCTTATTGCTCATACTTGGGATTCTGAAGGCTGGGAAACTTTTACCGAATATAATTCAGAGGGAAAGGAAACTCATTATAAGACATCGGACGGCTTTGAGTCTTGGACTTCTTATGAAGGCAATGCTGTAAAATTTATGAATAGCAGCAAGTATGAAAAATTAAAAGAATATGACGATGAGGGAAATCTTATTCATTACTGCACTTATGATGAAGGAGTCTGTAAGACCGAATACTGGTCCGAATATAAAGGCAAGAATGAAGTTCACCGCAGGTATTCAGATGGAAAGCAGGTTTGGTATCAGTATGATGGCAGGGGAAACGCTATATATGTCAGATGGCTGAGCGGTGATGAATATTTATATGAATATGATGAGAACGGAAATAACATTCATTATATATATAACTTTATAAATACAGAAACAGGAAAGTCTGAAAAAAAGGATGAGTCTTGGTATGAATATAACAGTCATAATGATGAGGTCCGGTATGAATCGTCAGACAGTGACTTTGTATATTTGTATGATTATGTTTATGATGAAAATGGATTAATGCTTAAAAAGCTATATACGAAAGTAAAAAAAGAGGCTGATGGTGGAAAGCAGACAGGTGAATTTGAAGGAAATATCTGAACAGGTTAGCAAAGCTGTTGACGAACTTTTACAGGCTCATCCTGTAAAAAAGGGTGGAATTCTTGTCATAGGATGTTCTTCTAGTGAAATAGGGGGCGGTCTTATAGGGCATGCTTCTAATGCTGACATTGGAAAAGCTGTGTTTGGTGGAGCATGGAAGGCTTGCCGCCAATATGGACTGTACCTTGCCGCTCAGTGCTGCGAGCATCTGAACAGGGCTCTTGTTATTCCTCAGGAATGTGCCGAGAAATATGGCTATGAGCAGGTTATGGTTGTCCCTTGGCTCAAGGGAGGCGGATCTTTTGCTACAGCTGCCTATTATGGATTTGAGGACCCTTGCGTTGTAGAGAGCATACAGGCTGATGCCGGAATTGACATAGGCAGTACTTTGATAGGCATGCACTTGAAGAGGGTTGCCGTTCCTTTCCGTCTGTCAGACAGTCATATCGGCAATGCCTATGTTACGGCTGCATATACTCGTCCTAAGCTTATAGGAGGAGAGCGGGCAAGGTATGCAGCAGAAATTCGATAGCTCCATGGACGGAAAAGAATCTAAAGACGGTTTCCTTGCATGCCTGAGCGCTTGCGATAAGGTTGCAATGCTTGTTACTGCATTCCCCTTTGCATTGGGCGTTCTAACTGTCCTTGCGTGGAAAAGCCTTCATCCGGCATTGGTATCGGCAATCCTTTTGTATCCTATTATTGTGCTGCCTGTCATTTTTATGTCGGACGGAAAGATAAAGTTCATTCATGAAAAGGATTCTGCAGATCCAGATATATCAATCGGAATGATTGCAATTTTCATTCTTCAGATTATTATTGCTGACAGATACAGCACTTTTTATACGAAGCAATTCTTTTTGTGGTGCGCGGGATATGCTGCATCATACGTATTGATTGCCTTCATATTGTTTTTCAAGGAAATTTTTCATGTGCAGCTTGGGCTTTTCGTATGCGTTTTCGCCTTTTTCCTCTCTGTAAATTCTGTCAAGATTATTAATGGCCTGTATGACTTTTCAGAACCAAAAGAGGCTGTGGTATGCGTCACTGGATTCATGTCATCGTCGGCAGGAAGGCACGGCCATTATTATTATCTGAAAATTGAGCCGCATGCAGATGACAATTCCGATTCCTGCTGTATTCCTGAAAAAATACAGGTTAGCAAAAGTTTTTATAATAAAGTTAAAAAAGGGGATGCTGTAGGGCTTAGCATTCATGACGGCTGCCTTGGCATTCGATGGTATACGTATAGAATAAAGCATATCTGGAAAGGAAAATCATAAAAAATCTTGTTATTAAATTTAATACATTCTATAATGGTTTTATATAGGAGTATTGAAAATGAAAAAGATTTTTGCTTGTGTTTTGGCTGCAGCTGCAGCATTTGCACTGATTTCATGCAGTAAAAAAGATGCACCTGTAGCAAGTGCGTCTTCTGAGGGAGCTTCTGCAGGCGCAGCAGCTACTCTCCGCGTTGCTATGGTAACTGATTATGGTGACATTACAGACCAGTCTTTTAATCAGACTACATATGCAGCCTGTAAGGAATTTGCTGCAGAAAACAGTCTTGAATTCAAGTATTATAAGCCATCTGGAGACTCAACAGAAGCTCGTGTTTCTTCAATTAATGCTGCAATTCAGGATGACTACAATGTTCTTGTTCTTCCTGGCTTTGCTTTTGCAGAAGCTCTTGTAAAGACTGTTGATGACAATCCTGAAGTAACATTTATTGCTCTTGACGTAAGTGAATTTGATGTTGTTTCTGCTGCTGATGGCATGGGAAAGAGTAACTGGAAGCTCCCTTCAAATGCATTCTGTGCTGTATATGCAGAAGAGATACCTGGATTCTTTGCTGGTTATGCAGCTGTAAAAGAAGGCTATAAGCATCTCGGATTCCTTGGCGGTATGTCTGTTCCTGCTGTTATCCGCTATGGATACGGATTCGTTCAGGGTGCAGAAAAAGCTGCTGTTGAAATGGGAATTGCTAAGGACGTAACTATTGAATATGTATACGGCGGTCAGTTCTATGGCGATCAGACAATTACTGCTGCAATGGATACATGGTACCAGCAGCGTGGCGTTGAAGTTGTATTTGCTTGCGGAGGTGGAATCTGGACTTCAGCATGTGAAGCAGCCGCAAAGGTAAAAGGCAAGGTAATCGGCGTAGACGTAGACCAGACAGAACTTATCAATGCTTACGGTGCTGGCATGTGCGTAACTTCAGCAATGAAAGGACTTGGTGCTACTGTAAAGGCTGTACTTAAGAGCATCATGGATAATTCTTGGTCTCAGTATTCTGGAAAGATTTCTTCACTCGGCCTTGTTTCTGCAACAGATTTGAATGCAAACTTTGTTCAGCTGCCAACTGATACATGGGTTATGAAGAATTTCTCTGTTGATGATTACAAGGCTCTTGTAGCAGATGTATTCAACGGAAAAGTTTCTGTTTCTAACAGCACAGATTCAGAACCTGCCCATACTCTTACTTTGAATATTTATCCAAACCTTAAATAATATATTCTGTCTTTAGGATAAATTAATGCGGAC
>JAILPY010000119.1 GCA_024699235.1 Treponema sp.
ACAAATATCTATATGTGTACAAAAATCATCTACCGTTGCAGAAGATTTACGGATAATCATGTTGCTTAATTCATATGCTTTTTCATAATTTCCGGCTTCATTCAATTCTGTAACGCAAATTCTTACAGCATTCCTATCACTGCTATTTTTCTTCAGGACAAGACTTGCAAAGTCTAATGCAGATTTTCCTGCAATAAGAATATTTGCATCAGAAGCAATCATTGCAGCATATAAATTAATGTCTGCGTCTTCAGGATATGAAAGCAAGGCTTTTCCAATCGTTTCTGCAGCAGAATTATTATTTTTATTCCACTCTCTCTGCAAACGCGCACGCAATAAGTAATAGTCCTTAGAAACACTTCCGCTTCTTGAATATGCATCGAGCAAAGAAGAAGTCTTGACGAAATCTCCTTCAGACATGGCTATCTTTGCACGCATTAAAACATATTCAAAGCTATCGGGAGCAAGCATCAAAACTTTCGCAGCATATGCCCCTGCATTTGACATATCTCCGTCTGCATAATATGCATCACACACGAGTTTAAGAGTTTCTATATCCTGGGGATTCTGAGACAAGATTCTTTCACCAAAAGAAAGAGAAGTCCTATAATCTTTAGAAAGATTGCAAACCTTAACTCCATACAGAAGGATTTCCTTATTTGAATCATCAGATTCTAAGGCTTTTGAAAAATATGCAAGTGCATTTTTATAGTCTTTGTCCTTATATTTTAGGATACCCATAAGATAATTTGCAAGCGTAGAAGAATTCTTTAATTCCAAAGCCTTTATAAGGTTACTTTCTATTTTTTTGTAATATTCGATTGCAGAATTTCCAGCAAGAATAGAAAGGGAAGGCAATACAAGCGAAAGGAAATCTTCATTCTTTATTTTAGAATCAAACATTCCATGCGAAGCACTATAAGCAGCATTTGTATATGCATCTGAACGAGAAAATTCAGGAACGCTCCATGAAACAGTCTGAGACGGCCAGGCAACCTGCATGACAGTCTGACAGAGAGAAAGTAAAATTTTTTCTTTTTCAGTATACAAGTCTTCAGAATTTTTATGCAATAGCGATGCCGCCATTTTCAGAGAACGGGGAGACCCATCCTCCACAAGGGCCATAATGCGGGGCGGAACAGATGAAAAATACGACTGGGATTTCTTTGCACTTTCAGGAACTGGAATGACGATGCCAGCAGAAGACTTTCGTGAAGAAGATTTTCTTTGCCTTTTTGAGGCTGCCGAAACAACAAAAGCTGAATTTAAGATGAAAAGAGAGGAAAGCAGTAATGCAAAGCGGAAAACCGTTTTTTTCAACATTCATCATCTCCATGAACAAGAGAATCATCCTTCATATATGGAAATTTTTTATTTCCAGACTGCTGAAGAAGATATATAAATATAAGACTGGCTCCACCCAGAATAATCAGGAAAGGCCACCACTTCATTATAAAGTGCCTGAAAGTAAACGGAAAAATGTGCATTGAAAACATCAAAAACACAACTCCAAGCACACAAATCATAAGGGCAGGAAACAGATATACAGAACTGATTCTGCGGAATTTATAAAAAACAGCAGGCAATAAGGAAAAACTACATCCTATCATTACTGTCGGCCAAAGTTCCCTAAATGAATAGGGAATAATATGCGTATCTATGAGCAAAAAAATGATTCCCATAAAAACTGCATAAAGTCCTACAAATATTGTATATCCGTTTTCTGTAAATGCAAAGGAAACAAATAAAAAAACTGCCCCGGAAACTAGTAGAAGAACAGGACGGAAAGCAAACACCCTTGTGGCGTGTTCAGAATGGTCTACCAAAAGAAAAATCCCAACAAGAATCAGAAACAATCCAAACGCAAGGATAAAATTTGCAAAAGATTTATTTTTATTTCTGTTTGCCATACCTCAGAATACTCCTGCATAACAGCAAGTTTATATGTATCAAAACCTATTATAATACGAATTTTAGATATTGCCAATAATTTTTAGCTTTGCTACAATCAAAACATGTTAAGATTGAAAATAGTTACAAGACTGTTACCTTTATTTATAACATTTGCCTTGCTTTCATTCAGCTGTTCTAAAAACAATTCTTCAAAAATATATAAACAGACTCAGGCTCAGCTGGAAAGCCAGCTTAACAAGCCTGACTTATCTAATGAAACTCAATTCGGCATAATAAATCAGATTGCAAGGAATATGCTTGCAGCAAAAGATTATAACTCACTTATACTGTTCCTTACAAGTTGGGTTGAAAAGCATGAAGACGATCCTTACAATGCATACTGGCTTTTAATGACCGCAAATGCATATCTTGAAACAGATGCTTCTCCCGTAGCATCATATTACTTTGAAAGAATCATTCGAAACTATCCTGATTTAATAGTACAGAATAAATCAGTACATTTTTTAAGCCTGCAGCAGCTCATACAAATAAGTACAGAACCCGCAAACAGAATAAAATACTTTAACCAGCTGATCAGTCAGTTTCCAAATGATGTCAGCATAACAGAAATGTACTACAGATTAGCCCTTGAATATGAAAAAGAAGGAGAATGGGCTCAAGCAATCAGGACATACACCCTGTTTGCAAACAGAGATGACGCACCAACCATACAGCTTTCAGACGTTCCAAATGCATATCAGACTGCAAAACAGCTTATAGACTTTAATAACTCTTCAAAAGACTGGACTTTCGAAACTATTGATGACCTGACATCAGCAATCAAGAAGGCAATAGCAAACTATGATTACCGAAAACTTGACTCATATAAATCTAAAGTCAACTTTTTTTCAATGTCCTGGCAGCAAGATGAAAACGCTGATAACGCCCAAAGTTCTTTTTCAATGAGAGCCTATATGAGGGGAAACAAAATTCGCTTTGAAAAAAATATAGATGACAGCATTTCTTCCCCTACAGAAGCATACCTAAGAACATGGGGATGGCACAGTTTTGTAAATGTCTGGTATCTTTATTTCAGGAAAGTCAACTTTCCTGCCGATCCTGAAATACACGGACGATGGGAATGGGCCGGTATCTATTACGGCGAAAAACTTTAATCTGGCAGGAAACATGCAAAAAAAAATTCTATTTTCAATACTTGTTCTTACCACTATTTTTATTAATGTAACTATAGCTCAAGATATTACTAAAGAACCTGAAATAAATACAAACAATCTAGAATTGCTGCCTTCCCATGAGCTGTCAATTCCAGAAACTGCCGAACCTTCAGAGTCAATACTGGCTTCCTCTAATTCTAACATACAGCGTAAAGAACTGGAAATTTGGGGAGCAGACCACCCTCTTTCAGTTAAATTCAGAGAGCAAAGCCTTACAGAACGCAATAAGAAATGGATTATACAGGCCTTAAACCGCTCAATACCTTACCGACCTTACATACAGCAGCGTTTGCAAGAACTAAATCTGCCATCAATACTTCAATACCTTCCTATTGTTGAATCATACTATAATGTTAATGCAGTATCATCTGCAGGTGCAACAGGAATGTGGCAGTTTATGACAAATTCAATGGCACCCCTTTTAAAGAAGAATACATGGTATGATGACAGAAAAGATCCTTGGAAAAGTACAGATGCTGCCCTTGCAAAACTTTCAGAAAACTTAAAGCAATTTAAAGACTGGCCTCTTGCAATTGCAGCATATAATTGCGGTTCAGGAGCCATGTCCAGAGCTGTTCGAAAAAATCCAGGAAAAGACTTCTGGTATTTAGCAGAACACAATATTCTAAAATCCCAGTCATCTCAATATGTCCCTAAATTACTTGCAATAGCAGACGTAATTGAAAATGCAGAATATTATGGAGTTCCAGAAATTGCTGAAGCAGCAAATGCAATAAAAGACAAGAAAATAGAAGAGTACGACTTCCTGACAACAAATGGAATGTACAGCTTTGCACAGATTGCAGAACTTGCAGGCATAGAAGAATCCGTGATAAAAGTACTTAACCCAGCACTATTGAGAAACTGTACTCCGGCAAGAATAGAATATAAGCTTAGGCTTCCATTCGGTACAACAGAAGGGCTTGCCCAAAAGCTTAAAGATGCTGGAGCCCCTAGAGATGCAATCGTATATACCGTTGTAGAAGGAGACACCCTGTGGGGAATAAGCAGGAGATATAAGCTTACGGTAGAAGACTTGTGCGTTGTAAATAACATAAGGGAAAAAGATATACTGCATCTCAAGCAAAAACTGATTATTCCTATATTTAATTAGCACAAACGTAACAAATCAATTGCTTTTAACTTTTATAAATATAACTCCGATACTAAAAATGAGGACTATCAAATGAATAAGAAACTTATCAGATCCATTCTTGCTTTAGGTCTTATAATTCAGGCTGTAACGTTTGCAGAGGATCTGCTTTATTATACAAAAAATACAGAAGCGGATGCAAAGCAAGCTGCAGCTCTTTCTGCAAATGTATCAAAAGAAGATGCAATAATGGCATCAAGCAGTAAGATAGACTGGTCAAAAAAAACTTTTATTTCAAATGTTTCATTAGACACCGTAAAAGCTGGAATTCCAATGCCAAGCGGAAAATCTACTTCAATAAATAAAATAAAAATGGAACTTCCGCTCCTTGTCAAAGAACCTCTTCTTTCTATATATGTAGATGACAGCAGAACGCTGGGAGACCTTGTTCTTGATGGAACAATTACGCTTGATGAGTTAACAAGAATTATAGATAATTCAAAGCAGACTCCAGCATCATTTGAGAACGGTACCAGTAACCTTCTGACACAGCATACTCTAAGGCTTCAGGAAATAGGATCCCTCTTAGTAAGACATCATACGCCATATACACAGCAAAAGCCAATTCAAAGAATTTCTTCCCGCGCTTATTCCGGCATTGTTATTGATGCACGAGGAATTCTGCCCGTTCAAGGAGAATATGTTGAAAGCGAAGTTGAGCCATGCCTATTCCCAAAAGTTTGGGATGAAAATATGACCTTAGTCTATGAAAGGAATATGGTTCAGCCGGAAATAGCTAAAAAAGAAAGCATAGTCTCTTATTTTACAGATAAAACCGCAAAAAATTATGAATCAAGAGTAGGAAATGATCCTTTGTGGATAACAGCAAAAAAGGTGTATGGAGTATATCGCTGCGATCCTGTCATATCTCATGATGACTATCTTAGAATTGCAACAGTCCCGGAAAACTTAAAGCTTTTAAAAGAAGGAAAAATTGTAATTCTTGTTGGCAAAGAAAAAATAGCTCATAATGTCAGCGCACCAGAAAAAAATACTACCTATTATGTAGACTTTACACGTTTGAAATATATTTTTGAAGATGTTGTAGAAGGAACTGTAGTAAAAGATGGAGACATAGGAATTCAGATTACAGTTCAGGACTTACGGTTTATTGCAGATTCTGCAGAATTGTTACCAGCTGAAAAGAACAGAATAAACTTGATTGCAGATAAAATAAAAGAAACCCTTGCAACGGGTGATTATACGATAATGATTGAGGGACATACTGCAGATGTAAATAAACCTGCAGGACAGCTTACATTAAGCATTCAAAGAGCCCAGAGCATCATTCAACAGCTTACATCTCAGGGAATAGATAATAACCTATTCACCTATAGAGGCTTTGGTGGTACAAAGCCTATTGCAGATAATTCAACTCCAGAAGGAAGAGCTGCAAATAGGCGTGTAGAAATTATCATAATGCCTAGAGACTCTTACATACAGAGAAGATAAATTAATTACAAGTTGATTAATGGAAGGATTTTGCTAAAAAGCAAACGCCTTCTATTAAAGCCTCATGTTCATGAGGGGCTATACGGGCATACAAAGTATCAGGAGTATCTCCTTCCATGACAGGAACTTTTTTCTGACAAAGAATTTTTCCAGTATCACAGCCTTCATCAACTAGATGCACAGTACAGCCGCTCTCTTTTTCTTTTGCGGCAAGTACTGCTTCATGAACATTATGGCCCCACATACCTACTCCACCAAACTTAGGCAAAAGAGCGGGATGAAGGTTTACGATTTTATCTTTATAAACAGAAAGTATTTCTCCGCCAAGAACAGAAAGATAGCCAGCAAGAACAATTGCATCAACTTTATATTCAGGACATGCAGCCAGAATAGCATCTGATACGGCAATGCGTTTCTGGTCACGGGTTGCTTTTTCTGCAACATCCTTACCCATGACAGAATAAGGACTCCGTATCAAAGTTGGTATGCCGGCTTTGCTAGCCCTTTCCAATGCATAGGCATTTTTAGTATTAGATACAACAAGCACAATATGAAAAGGACAGCCTTCATGAGCCTTTTCATAATCAATCAAGGCCTGGAGATTTGTACCGCCACCAGATACAAGGACAGCAATGTTCATCATAAGGCAACCACAGCCTCGACTTCACATAAGGCTCCTGCAGGAAGAGCAGAAACAGCAACGCATGAACGAGCAGGCTTGCTAACAAAATAAGAAGCATAAACAGAATTAAATTCTGCAAAAGTCTGTATATCTGTCAAAAAGCAAGTCGTCTTTACTACTGCAGAAAAATCTGTACCGGCAGCAGTCAAAACGGCTTCAATATTCTTGCATATCTGTTCAGCCTGTTCTGCAACAGTCTTGCCTTCAATTTCAGAAGTTTCTGGATTTATGCCTATCTGTCCAGAAAGATACAAAAAACCATTTGCTTCTACAGCCTGAGAATATGGTCCTAAGGCTGCAGGTGCTGCATCAGTAGAAATCTTACGCATAGCCTTACTCACTAATAAATTTAGTCATAGCCTTGCAGCCTTTGAATTCACCCTTTACAGGCTTATCAGTATGACCGACATAACCAATTTCATAAGCTACCATATCATCAATACCATCCTGATGATATTTCTTTCCCTTAGCATTTAACATTTTGCGGATTGCAGCGGCATCCTTTTCCTTTACTGCAAGAACAAATCCTATGCCCATATTAAAAGTAGAGAACATATTATTTTTATCAGCACCACGGCGAACAAGTTCATCAAAAATAGCAGGAACCTTCCAGCTATTCTTTTTTATGACTGAACACAACTGAACTTCACCTTCTGCTGCATGAGGATACATGCGAGGAAGATTTTCATAGAATCCACCTCCAGTAACATGAACCATGCCATGTACAGAAGAACGGTACTTTTTCAATACGTCCATAACAGGCTTTACATAAATTCTTGTAGGAGTAAGAAGAACATCACCTATCGTCTTTTTTGTCTTTACTCCATCAACTACAAAAGGTTCATCAAAATCAGTAACAAGACGGCGAATCAGAGAATATCCATTAGAATGAGCACCTGTTGAAGAAAGGCCAATAAGAACATCACCTTCTTTTATTTTTGATCCGTCAATAATGTCTTTTTTATCTACAACTCCAACACCAAAACCTGCTAAATCATACTTACCGTCATCATAAAAGTCTGGCATTTCTGCAGTTTCACCGCCAAGGAGAGCACATCCAGTCTGAACACATCCATCAGTAACGCCCTTTACGAGTTCACCGGCAATTTTAGAATCAAGTTTACCGCAAGCAATATAATCTAGGAAAAAGGAAGTCTGAACTCCTGAACATAAAATGTCATTCACGCTCATGGCAACACAGTCAATTCCAACCGTGTCATATTTCTTCATCTTAAAAGCTATGTCAAGTTTTGTTCCAACACCATCAGTACCACTAACCATTACAGGATTCTTTAATTTTTTTGGAACCGCAAACATTCCATTGAATGCACCAAGTTCTGTAAGCTGTCCTGGAATACGAGCTCTTTCAGACTGTTTTTTATACTTATCAACAGCCTTATAGCCCTCATTTACATTAACACCAGCTTTCTTATAATCCACTTTTCCTGCCATGATATAACTCCTTCTGTCTATCAGTTTATATTGAAGTGTATTTTTATTTTCTATTATATACGCTTGCCGTTTATTTCCCCTGGAACGGATATAGGGTATTCTCCCGTAAAGCATCCTTTACAAAATCCATATTTATCAGGATTACAGGAACGGCATGCTTCAAGCATTCCTTCTGCACTTATAAAAGCCAAAGAATCTGCACCTATTTCATCACATATTTCTTTTTCTGTATGATGACTTGAAATAAGCTCGCTGCGAGTCGGAGTGTTAATTCCAAAATAACACGGCGCCTTAACAGGAGGAGACGAAATGCGGAAATGAACCTCTTTTGCACCTGCCCTGCGCAAAATCTGAACCAAACGCCTGCTAGTCGTTCCTCGAACTATTGAATCGTCTATTACGACAACCCTCTTTCCTTCTACAACAGAACGAACTGCATTTAATTTTACAAACACAAGGTTTTCACGCTCTTTCTGAGTTGGAGCAATAAAAGTCCGTCCTATATACTTATTCTTTATTATGCCCATTGCATAAGGAATGTGGGCTTCTTCAGCAAATCCTTGCGCTGCGCTTAATCCTGAATCAGGGACACCTACAACTACATCAGCAGGCACGAAACTTTCACGTGCAAGACAAGCTCCCATACGTATTCTAGCTTCTGTAACTGGGATGCCATCGATTACACTGTCAGGCCGCGCAAAATAAATATATTCAAATACGCAAGTACGCTTAGAAGTGCGTTCTCCAAATTCAAAAGAAAGGACCCCGTCCTCATTAATTATAACAATTTCTCCAGGCTGAATATCCCTGACAAAGGTGCCGTTAACAGCATCAATAGCACAGCTTTCACTTGCAAGAATCCACCCGTCATCAACAGTTCCAAGGCAAAGAGGTCGAATTCCATTAGGATCTCGAGCGCCAATAAGGCATTTTTCAGTCATAACGACAAGAGCAAAAGACCCCTTAATCATCTGGATTGTATCCGTCAAAGCCCTTTCAAGTCCTTTTTTATAGGATTTTGCAATAAGCTTAACAATTACCTCTGTGTCACTTGTAGAAGCAAAAGTACTTCCCGTTTCTGCCAGCATCTCACGCAACTGGTCATAATTTACCAGCTGACCGTTATGAGCAACTGCAATTGCACCAAGCTTTGATTTTTGAACAATCGGCTGTGCATTTTCTAAAGTTGCACTGCCTGCAGTTGCATACCGTACATGTCCGCAGGCAATAGACCCTTTTAAAGAAGCAAGATGCTCAACATTAAAAACTTCTGCTGTTGTACCCATACCTTTATGAACACTAATGGAGGAACCGTCACTAACAGCAATTCCTGCACTATCTTGTCCGCGATGCTGAAGAGAACACAACCCATAATAAGCCTGCGTTGCAGCATTAAATTCTTCAGCAGAATGATTTTGCTTTAAAAAGACTCCTACAACGCCACATTCGTCATGGAGCTTATCATCTTCATTTTCAAAAATGTTTTCACAGCCTTCAAACATAATACTATCTCTTTTATAAAGATGCTATAAATCAATCCCAGAACCGCCGTTTGCTTCTGCATCGGCTGTCATCTTTTTACGGAAGTCAAAAAGTTTTTTTTGTATATCAGTATATTTTATTCCAAGAATTTCAAGTGCAAGATATGCAGCATTTTTTGCATTACCTATGCCTACTGTTGCAACAGGAATCTGAGGCGGCATCTGAACAATAGAAAGCAAAGAATCCATTCCAGCAAGTCCATTTGATTTTCCTGGATTAATGCATTCAAGAGGAACGCCAATAACAGGTATGATCGTACGGCTGGCAATGACACCTGGCAAGGCAGCGCTTAATCCTGCCCCCGCAATAATGACATCGCAGCCTTCTGATTCCACCGTATGGACAGTCTTCACAAGAAGGTCTCCTGCACGATGTGCAGATATAACGTAAGCCTTATAATCCACGCCGAATTCCTTAAGGACGTCGGCAGCCTTTTTCATTGTTTCAGTATCAGATTTAGAACCCAAAAAGATTGCAACTTTCATAACTTACGATAGCATAACAACGTAAAGTTTTCAATAGAAAGTTCTTTTGCAAGCAGAGAAGATCCATGCATTTAAGCCTTAATTTCTCGTAAGGTCTTTAACCCAGCGATACCTTCTAAAATGATGAATGACCCATGGAATCTTTCCCACTTCATCAAGGCACGTACAGGCATAAATTACAAGGACATTCCAATGAAATACAAATGTTCCTAAGAATGCAAGCGGAACTGCAACACCCCACATGCAGACTGCAAGACTGTACATATCAAAAAGAGTATCCCCTCCTGCTGCAAAAATGCCATTTATGATGACAGAGTTTATGCATCGTCCTATCATATACACTGCCATAATGCACATCATGCCGACAAGAAGCCCCTGAGCTTCTTCCGACAGCTTAATGAAATGAACAACAATAGGCGTAAGGGCAAACATTAAGGCTGTAGACAAGACTCCAAGCACAAATGAAATTTTTGCAAGCTTATTACCATAATATCGGCCTTTATCAAGATTACCGGCACCGAGCTCATTACCTACAATAATGCCTGCAGCACTGGCAATACCATTACATGCACAGCACACAAGGTCCCTGACAACAGAAGCTATCGAATTTGAAGCCGTTGCAGCCTGCCCAAGATGCCCCATAAAAGCTGTATACGACGTAAATCCTACTCCCCAGAAAAGTCCTGCTCCTAGCAAAGGAAGGCTGCACTTTACAAAATCAAAAGCCAAAGCTTTATTCACAGAAAAAAGACTCTTTATATCTGGCGAAATAAAATCCTTTCGCAAAGAAATAAGTACAGCCCAAAGGAATTCTACTATTCTAGAAATCAATGTAGCAAGAGCAGCTCCCTGAACTCCCATAGGAGAAAAGTCAAGCAAGCCAAAAATAAAAATAGCATTAAGTACAATATTTAAAATAACTGTGACAGAACTTATGCAGGCACTGTGCTTAGCCTTATCGCTAATTTTCATTATGGTAAGATAGCACTCGATAAAACCTGTAAGCAGGTAGGACCATCCTGCAATACGCAGGTAGCGGCACCCAATGCCGTTCAGTTCAGTATCATTTGTAAAGACTGTCATAAGGGGATTCGGAAAGAATACGCACATAACAAAAAATACAAATGAAATAAGTCCGCAGACTTTTAAGCTGAAGCAAAATATATCATTAACGGAACGCCTGTCATTTTTTCCCCAGTACTGAGCACCTAAAATTGAACTTGCTCCAACTGCAGCAAAAATAAACATATTCTGAATAAACTGAATCTGAGTTGCAAGAGATACAGCGGACATCATGTTCTGCTCAACATTTCCCAGCATAAAAGTATCAGCTGCAGCAACAGAAGCAAGCATGAGACTTTGGACAGATATAGGCAGTGTAAGTCTAAAAAGTTTTGAATAAAAAGCTTTGTCTTTCATTTAAATTTTTTTCGGGCAGGAATATCATCTAAAATTCCCTGATAATCAGTATTCTTTAATCTGAATACAAGTCCATTTTCATCAGAGTCAATTCTAAGTCCAGTCTTTATCCATTCTCCATTCAAATGAACTTCAAATTCATCGCCAAAGTCAATCGGCTCTGCACTATCAGAGTCTTCAATTCCAATGTAAAAAGAACCTGTAATCTCACTAAATTTAAGAAGTCCTTCCAAATAACCATTATCAGACATGATAACCTCCTGAAAATATGAATTTGGCTCATTTTAATAAGATTTTATAAAATAATCAAACCTAAACTCACTAATTTAATATAAATGTCATTTACAGACAGCATAAGACATTTGAATTGCAAAATAGGAAAAGAACAAATGCTTCAAATAAGCAGAACCTTTTCTATTTTTGAGATAAGTCTAATAAACTTCCAGCGATTGTAAAATACTATATAATTCCAACTTGAACATACACTTAGGAACATATAAAATAGCTTTAATGAACAACACTTCAATTTTTAGAAAAACAAGTTTTGCATATACAATCATAATAACATTTTTAAATGCAGCCGTAAACATCATGATACTAAGCAGTCCTCAATCCTCAACCATTCAAAATGACATTGCAGAAAAATGGCAGACCTTCGTCAACAGCATTCCTGCAGTAGTCATTCTTGTAACCTTTGGACCTTTTACGCTTCCGCTGATACTTTGCCTATGTTATATCTTAAAAAAAACTTCTGAAGAAAAGACAGTAAAGAGAGCCGTTTCACTTCCTATGGCAATGGCAACTGCCACTTTTTTGGGATGGATTTCAAACATTGCAATTATGTTTCCCACAGCAGTACTGGCTAAGAATGCATTAGGACTTCCCATACGGATAATACTTACAGCAACTGGACTTTCTTCATTTATGATTGGCATTTCCATGTTCACAATGACATATCTCATTCTTGAAAATCTAAATCAAAAATATCTGCTTCCAAAATTATTTCCAAATGGAAAAGTTTCCTCTGTCAAAACATTGTTCCGACCAACATTCGGAGTTCTGCTGGCAATGACATTCCTAATATCATCAATATGGCCAGTCACAAGCCTTTTGAGCGAATTAAGGACAATATTAATTAACAGTGGACTTACAATAAGTAAGGGACTTCTTTTCATAACTTTCGTACCGCTCTTAACAGCCGCATACGTTACCTTTATGCTTTCCAAGAAAATCGTAATCCCTTTAAAAAAACTTACACAGGCTACGGAACACATTAAGATGGGGGATTATAAGACACGGCTTAACATAATTACAAATGACGAAATGGGGATCCTTGCAGACACATTCAACGATATGACAGCTTCGCTAGAAGAAAAAGAATTCATACGGGACACATTTGGAAAAGTTGTAGACCCAAATGTAAGAGATTACCTCATAAAAAATGGAAAGTCTCTGCAAGGAGAATCTCGTGAAGTTACGGTTCTTTTCTGTGACATACGAAACTTCACCGCCATGAGTGAAAAAATGATGCCGTCAGAAGTCGTATCATTATTGAACAGATACTTTACGGCGCTTGGAAAATGCATTTCTGCACACAGAGGCATAATAAATAAATATATCGGAGATGCAATAATGGCTATATTCGGCGTTCCAATGGAAAATGAAAAACATGCTCAAGATGCATGTCTTGCAGCCATTGATATGAGAGAGGCTCTCGCCCAACTGAATGAAGAACTTTGCACTGAAGGAAAAAACACATTGCGCTTTGGCATAGGAATGCACACGGGAAAAGTCTTTGCAGGAACTATAGGTGCAACTGACCGTATGGAATACACAATCATAGGAGATACAGTCAACACAGCAAGCCGAATGGAATCACTCTGCAAAACTTACAGTACAGACATACTGCTTTCAGAGGCAACACTGTCGCAGCTTTCCGATGAACTGAAAGCTAAAGGCATAACTTATGTAGACGAAGCAAGCATAAGAGGAAAAGAGGACAAGATTAAGATTTACACGCTTAATGCAAATTGAATAGGACTATGTTCCTATTGACCTGACAGAGGCTTAAAGCTATCATTAACATATTAAAATAGTAAGGAAATTTTGGACTTGCCTGATTTCCTTACAAGTCTATTATAAAAAAACACAGGAGTTTTTTATGGCTAATGAAAATGGAAAATCTGCAATACGACAGGTTGTAGCTATCGGGATTGGAGCTGCAATCTTTGTTGCACTGACTACAGTTCAGATTCCTATCGGATTCGTTCCTAACACAGCTTTTCAGGTAAGAGCCGCAGTTCTTGCTTTCTTTGCAGCAGTGTTCGGTCCTGTAGCAGGATTTGCAATAGGACTTATAGGACATGCCTTAGGCGATGCTCTTTTTTATGGAAGCATTTGGTGGTCATGGGTATTTCCAGATGCTGTATTCGGACTTCTCGTAGGCCTTTTTGCAAAAAAATATGCTATTGAAGAAGGCGGTTTTGGAGCCATGAAAATAGTACTGTTTAATGCAGTTCAAATCGTAGCAAATGCATTAGCATGGATTCTGACAGCCCCTGTACTTGATATACTTATTTACAAAGAACCTGCAAATAAAGTATTTTTACAGGGAGTTACTGCTGCTGTAACAAATATTATCATTGTTGCCATACTCGGAACATTGCTTGCATTTGGATATTCAAAAATAAAAACAAAGTCTTCTTCGCTAAAAGAGGAAGACTAAAAAAATTTTAAATATTAATATAAAGCGGTATTCTTTCTTGGAGTGATTATGTATAATGATTTCATCAATACAATCACTCCATTTTATTCTATGGAAATATAGAAATGCCGCCAATTATAGAATTTAAGAATTTTTCATATAAATATAGAACACAAACAAAACCTACCCTCAAAAACATAAGTTTTTCCATAAATAAGGGTGAAAAGGTTCTGATAATAGGAGCTTCCGGTTCAGGAAAATCTACAATCGCAAAATGCATAAATGCACTCATCCCTTCTTCTTTTCCAGGAACTATAGAAGGCTCTTTGACAGTATGCGGTCTAAATCCTGAAAAAGAAGGCATTTTCAGCATGTCAAAGCATGTCGGAACTGTTTTACAAGATACGGAAGGTCAGTTCATAGGCCTTACCGTTGCAGAAGACATTGCTTTTGCACTGGAAAACGATAATACACCTATAGATGAAATGCTTCAAAAAGTTTATGAGGCTGCAAAAACTGTAAATGTAGAATCATTATTGCAGTCAGTTCCTGGAGCATTGAGCGGAGGTCAAAAGCAAAGAGTTTCGTTAGCAGGAATACTCGTTGATAATGTTGAAATCTTTTTATTTGATGAGCCTCTGGCAAATCTTGATCCTGCATCTGGAAAAAAAATAATTGCACTTATCGATGACATAAACCGCACCCAAGGCAAGACTGTAATAATAATCGAGCATAGATTAGAAGATGTTTTATATAGAGACGTTGACCGGATTATACTTATGGAAAACGGAGAAATTGCTGCAGATACTACTCCAGACCAACTTCTCTGTACAAACCTTCTAGTCGAAAAAGGAATTAGAGAACCCCTTTATATTTCTGCACTAAAATATGCAGGATGTTCATTGAAACCTGAAGATAAACCTGAACGCATAGAAACTTTGAATGTAAAACCTTATAAAGATCAATTTTTAAGCTGGTTTCACAAAATTGAAAAAATCCCACATTCTAAAAGCAGCAATAATATACTGGAAGTAAAACATGTAAGTTTCAGATATGAACAAAACGAACCTCTTACAATAAAAGATATTAATTTTTCTATACGCAAGGGAGAGATGGTCAGTATAGTTGGAACTAACGGTGCAGGAAAATCAACGATAGCCTCTCTGATCTGCGGATTTTTCAAACACAATGAAGGTCAAATTCTTCTTAACGGTAAGGATATTTCAAACCTATCAATAAAAGAAAGAGGAGAAAAAATTGGATTCGTACTTCAGAATCAGAATCAAATGATTTCAAAAAGCATTATTTTTGATGAAGTTGCACTTGGCCTTACAGTCAAAAAAGTTCCTAAAGAAGAAATAAAAAAAAGAGTATATGAAGTTCTCAAAATCTGTGGAATATACCAATACAGAAACTGGCCTGTCAGTGCTGTAAGTTTTGGGCAAAAAAAGAGAGTCACAATCGCTTCTATTTTAGTAATGAACCCTGAAATCATAATTCTTGATGAACCTACAGCAGGTCAGGACTATGCTCACTACACAGAAATAATGGAATTTCTAAGAAAGCTAAACAGAGAACTGGGAATCACGATTATAATGATAACACATGACATGCACCTTATGCTGGAATATACAGACAGAGCCATCGTAATTTCTGACGGACATGTATTAGCTGATGGTAAAAGTTCAAGCATACTTACAGATGAAGACATAACTCAGGCTGCAAGCTTGAAAAAGACAAGCCTTTATGATTTAGCCGTAAAATGTGATATAAAGAATCCTTCAGAACTTGCAGACAGTTTCATTTATTTTGAACAGAACAAAAGATACAGCCTAGGGGAATAATAAAATGGCAAAAATAATTACATACAAAGAAAAAGACTGTTTCATTCACAAACTATGCGGACTGACAAAACTAGTATTTTTTATATTGTGGACATTAACGACAATGCTTACATACGACACTAGGATTCTTGCAGTGATGATTGTACTGAGTCTCATTATATTCAAGCTTTCAAAAGCAGACTGGTCACAAGTCCGTTCTATTTTCTATATCATTCTTGTATTCCTTACAGTAAATATACTTGCAATCTTTTTATTTTCACCTTATGAAGGATGCAAAATATATGATTCCCGCATTGACCTGCTCAGAATTTCAGAGCGCTATACAATTACGGCTCAGCAGTTATTCTATGAATTAAATGTAATTTTAAAATATTTTACGATAATACCCTCAGTATTCATGTTCATTACATCAACAAATCCTAGTGAATTTGCTGCCAGCCTTAACAGAATAAAAATTCCATACACAGCAAGTTATTCAGTCGCAATTTCACTCAGATATGTTCCAGATGTTCAGACAGACTTTAACAGAATAAAAAATGCACAGGAAGCAAGAGGAATTGAAATGTCTTCGAAAGCAAACATATTTTCAAGAATAAAAAATATGAGTGCAATATTATTTCCACTTGTTTTTACCAGCATGGAAAAAATAGATTCTGTCACAAATGCCATGGAACTGAGAGGATTCGGAAAACATAAAGCCAGGACCTGGTATTCTGCACGTCCCTTAAAGAAAGGAGATTACATAATAATCATACTTACTATCTTATTTTCTCTGACAGCCCTAATAATCACATACAGTAATGGAACTAGATTTTGGAATCCATTCATTTAAAGACAGAAGTAAAGGGTAGAAAAAATAAAAATCAGTATTATAATATAATCCATGCCAATAATAACCGATATAAAAGCTCTTTCTCAAAACTTTTCAACAAAATTAATTTTCATTTTTTCAGAAAATGACATTTACATTAATTTAAAAGAGAGTGATACAGTTCTTTCCAAAAAATCACTTCCATCAGAAGATTTTTTCAGAAAATGCATCATGGAAAAGAAAGTTTCATCCTGGTACATAGAGACTGGATTAAACTATGCTGCATGTATGCTGAATAAAAAATGCAAAGAACTTCAAGATTATAAAAAAATTCCATTACGGGAATTCTTTTGGAATGCAAAAACAGACCAAGAAAAAATAAAAGGTACTCATTCCTATATTGGAAACATTGCTGCAAGAGCTCATGCATTTTTACGCTTAAATGAAATATATACATATTGTCCAAAATGCGGAACAAAAATGCAGCCTGACAGTGTAGAAATTGCAAAAGTTTGTCCTAACTGTGGCAGAAAAGATTTTCCTCATATAGAACCCGCAGTTATAGTCCTAGTCAGCAAAGGGAACGAGATTCTTCTTGTAAAGAATAAAAACAGATCTTTTGATTTTTTTGGCTGTGTGTCAGGATTTGTAGAACATGGAGAAAGCCTGGAAGAATGCGTAGTAAGGGAAGTAAAAGAAGAAACAAACATTAATATTACTAACATAAAATATGCTGGCAGCCAGGCTTGGCCATTTCCAGACCAGCTAATGCTTGCATTTACTGCAGATTATGAAAGCGGAGAAATAAAACTCCAGGAAGAAGAACTTGATGACGGAGGATGGTTTAGCAAGCTAAATCTCCCTACAATTCCAAAACCAGGTTCTGTTGCATATAATCTTATTATGGGACATTTTAATACTAATAATTAATAAACGATTAATTTACAATTACAAATATTGAAACGCTTTATGCAAAGTGATAAACTTTCTGAAAATAAATCCAGACAGGAGAAACTCTATGAAAAAAATTATCAGCGGAAAAGTCCGTGAGGTATATGATCTTGAAGATGGAAGAATGATTATAGTTACAACTGATAGAATTTCAGCTTTCGATGTAATACTTCCAACAATGATTACAGATAAGGGAAAGGTATTGAATGCCCTTTCTAATTTCTGGTTTGAATACACAAAAGATATTGTAAAGAATCACATGATTTCTTCTGACCTAAAGGATATGCCTGCAGAATTTCAAAAGCCAGAATTTGAAGGACGGACAATCTTAGTAAAAAAACTTAAGATGATTCCGTATGAAGTTATTGTTCGTGGATATATGTTTGGAAGTATGTATGAAGCCTATAAAAAGGGAGAACCTTTTCTTGGACACAGTTTCACAAAAGAATATAAGCAGGCAGAAAAGCTTGAAGAGCCTATTGTAACTCCTAGTACAAAAGCAGCAGAAGGACATGACATAAACGTCACTTTAGATTACATGAAGAAAGATTTAGGAGAAGAACTTGGATCTAAAATAGAACAGGCAGCACTGAATATTTACAAAAAATGCTACGATCATGCCTATAAAAATGGAATTATAATTGCTGATACAAAATTTGAATTTGGACTTGATGAAAATGGTAATCTTGTTTTAGGTGATGAAGTGCTTACCCCTGATTCAAGCCGTTTCTGGAATCTTTCTACTTATAAAGAAGGAACTTCTCCTGCAAGTTATGACAAGCAATTTATACGTGACTGGCTAAAAGAAAATAATTTAGCCGGAGATGCATCTATAAAGAGCATTCCTGATGAAATTGTAAGTAAAACAGCAGCTCTATATCACGAATGCCAGACTAAAATTTGTAAATAAAAGATTTATTTAATTTATGGGGTTGAAATCACATTGTTAAATTCAACCCCACATTATTATTTAAAACACATCTTCATAGAATGACATTTCGCTATAGTCAACAAATCCAGGAATATTCTTGGCAAGATTCTGCATTCGATTATCTGTATCGGCTATGGTATCTGCACAACTTTTCAATTCCTGACTTATATTTTCAGGCATAACATAATCTTTTTTATAATGCAATTGATGTTCAAGACTTGCCCAAAAATCCATAGCAATGGTACGTATTTGAATTTCTACGGGAATTTCACGCCTTTGATCACTGAAATAAACACTAACTTTCACAATTACATGAAGACTTCTATAACCATTCTTTTTAGGATTCTTTATATAATCCTTTAATTCTATTAGGGTAATATCATCTTGCTGTAAAAGCATTTGCATTATATGATATACATCACTTATAAAAGGACAAGTTACCCTTATGCCTGCAATATCATATAACCTTGAGACCATATTATCTAAAGTAACAGGCAGTCCCTTTCTTTGAAGTTTTTCTGCTATACTAAGAGGGTCTTTAACACGGCTAGAAATTGAACTTATTGGATTTCGCTCATGCTTACATTCAAATTCATCTGTTAATATCTCAAATTTAGTTGTTATCTGTTTTATACCGCTTTCATACAGCATAAGAAGATGCTGAAATTCCATTGCAGTATTTAATATAGTTGATGGACTATTTAAAATTGACTCATTATCTTTTGCAACACGTTTTAGAATCAAATCAGTATTCATATATATGAATATAATCAATTTTATTTAGAAAGGATAGTTTTAAAATTTTAATTTAAAAATAAAAAAGCCGGCAGCCACCTGCTTTCGCGGGACTGTGTCCCACTATCATCG
>JAILPY010000134.1 GCA_024699235.1 Treponema sp.
TCAGCTTTCTTTGCAAGTCCTGCAGCAACAAGGTTCTTTGCAACCCAGCGTGCAGCATATGCAGCAGAACGGTCTACCTTTGTAGGATCCTTTCCAGAGAAGGCACCACCACCATGACGGCCAGTTCCACCGTATGTATCAACAATAATCTTGCGGCCTGTAAGACCAGAGTCTCCCTGTGGGCCTCCGATTACAAAACGTCCTGTAGGATTAATAAAGTAGATAGTTTTGTCATCAAGAAGTTCTGCTGGAATAACAGGCTTAATAACCTTTTCAATTACGTCCTTGCGGATCTGTTCAAGAGTAATGTCCGGCGCATGCTGTGTAGAAACTACGATTGTATGAATGCGCTTTACTTTTCCGTCATCATCAAACTCAACAGTAACCTGCGACTTTCCATCCGGGCGAAGGTAAGGGAGTGTGCCGTCCTTGCGAACTTTTGCAAGCTGCTTTGTGAGGCGGTGTGCAAAAGAAATTGCAGGAGGAAGATATTCAGGAGTTTCATCAGTCGCATATCCAAAGATGATTCCCTGGTCGCCGGCTCCTGTTCCAAAGTCTTCTCCGGATTTTGATTCTTTTGATTCAAGCGCTTTGTCTACACCAAGAGCGATATCAGCTGACTGTTCATCAATAGATGTAAGAACTGCAATTGAGTCTGCATCAAAACCATTCTGGTTATTTGTGTAGCCGATTTCGCGGATTGTATTACGTGCAATTTTTGCGATATCAACATAAGCGTTTGTTGTAATTTCTCCTACAACAAGAGCCAGGCCTGTTGCTACAGTAGTTTCTGCTGCAACGCGTGAATATGGATCCTGCTCAAGCAATGCATCCAGAATGCTGTCGCTGATCTGGTCTGCAATTTTGTCTGGATGTCCCTCTGTTACCGATTCCGATGTAAAAAGTTTGCTCATTTTCTTGCTCCTATAAATAATGTTTATTTGTTTTTAATAACCTACTAAAACTATAGGTAAAAAGGTAATTGTCAGCACTGTATCGGTGGGCAGAAAAAAAATCAAGGGATTTGATTATACAAAATTCTTATGTCCCTTTATAAAAAAATTATATAAGCGACTTTTCTATTTTTATATTGACCAAAGAGGTAAAAGTCTTGTATCTTTGCATTACCTATAAAGACGGTAGGTAAATGTAAAAAAAAGGGGTTTCTATGGGTTTTAATACAGATGCATTACATAAAGGAGTTATAAAAGATCATAGCTTTGGTGCAACCATTACTCCTATCTATCAGGTAAGTGCTTTTGCTTATGATACTATGGAATCTCTTGAAAAAGTTTTTAGTGGAAGGGCAGGCGGCTTTGCTTACACCAGAATTGGTAACCCTACAGTTTCTTCTTTTGAGCAGCGTATAAATTCACTTGAGCATGGAAACGGGGCTGTTGCAACTTCCTCAGGAATGGCTGCCATTACTATTGCTCTTTTGAATTTCCTGAGCTCCGGCGATGAAATTATTTCTTCTGCTGGACTTTACGGCGGAACAATTCAGCTTTTTTCTATACTAAAACAGTTTGGTATAAAAGTTCTCTATGCATCTGAAATTACGCCAGCTGTCCTTGATAAGCTTTATAATCCGAATGTAAAAGCAATATTTGCGGAAACAATTTCTAACCCAAGTCTGGAAATTATAAATATTCGAGAACTTGCAGATTATGCACATTCGAAGCAGATTCCTCTGCTGGTAGATAACACTACAGCAACTCCTTATCTGGTAAATCCGATTGATTTGGGTTGCGATGTTGTAATTCATTCTTCATCAAAATATATTAACGGTTCTGCAGACAGTATTTCGGGTGTGGTTATTGATTCAGGAAAATTTAAATGGGATTACGAAAAGTTTCCCGCACTTGAGGCTTATAAGGTCTTTGGTAATTATTCATATATAGCCCGTTTGCGAAAAGACAGCTGGGCAAGTATGGGGGGCTGTCTTGCACCGCTGAATGCCTATCTGAATATTATTGGACTTGAAACACTTGGCCTTCGTATGGAAAAAATCTGCAGCAACGCGAAAAAGCTTGCAGAGGCCTTGAGCAGACTAAAAGAAATTCAGGTGAATTATCCTTTACTCGAAGGCAACAAATATAAAGCGCTTGCGGAAGAAGAGCTTAAAGGCTTTGGTGGTGGAATACTTACACTGAGGGCAGGTTCTAAAGAAAAGGCCTTTAAAATTATTAATTCGCTTAAAACCTGTCTTGTTGCATCAAATATTGGAGATGTCAGAACGCTTGCGATTTATCCGGCATCAACCTTGTATCTCCATAATACAGTTGAAGAACTGAATGAGGACCGAGTTTTTGATGATACAATCCGCGTAAGTGTTGGCATTGAAGATTCAGAAGATTTGATAAAAGATTTTGAGAGTGCAATAAAAGTGGCAAACGAAGAGCAGGAGAATTAAACATGGCAGAAATTGATTATGGAGCATTAAAAAAAGGCGGATTCATGAGGCAGAAGCAGAAGGGAAAATTTTCTCTTCGTCTTGGTGTAATTGGCGGGCATCTTACTGCAGAAGGACTTGCAACAGTTGCAAGGGTAGCAGAAAAGTATGGCAAAGGCTACGTGCATATGACAAGCCGTCAGGGAGTGGAAATTCCTTTTATTGATTTTAAAGATATAGAAGAAGTAAAGGCAGAGCTTTTAAAAGGCGGAGTTCGTCCCGGTGTTTGCGGTCCCCGAGTTCGAACCGTTACAGCCTGTCAGGGTAGCGAAATCTGTCCGAGCGGTTGTATAGATTCTTACGGAATTGCAGTTGAGCTGGATAAGCGTTATTTTGGGCGAGAGCTTCCTCATAAATTTAAGTTTGGTGTAACAGGCTGCCAGAACAACTGTCTTAAGGCAGAAGAAAATGATGTTGGTGTTAAAGGTGGTTTGATTGTTGAACTTGCAAATGAAGAATGTATTAAGTGTGGAGTTTGCGAAAAAGCCTGCCGTGAAAATGCAATTCTTTTTGACGAAGAAAAAGGCGTTTCCTTTGTTGCAGATAAATGTAATAACTGCGGACGCTGTGTAAAGTCCTGTCCGGTAAATGCCTGGAAGGGTGAGTCTGGTTATATCGTCAGCTTTGGTGGTTTGTTTGGCAACAAGATTTATACAGGTGAACAGATTGTTCCAATCATCAAAGATAAAGAAACTCTCTTTAGAGTTACAGATGCTGCAATCAACTGGTTCGAAGAAAA
>JAILPY010000140.1 GCA_024699235.1 Treponema sp.
AGCTAAGCTTCAAAGTCTCAGCGTTTATATTAGTCTTATATTGCAAGGGTCAATTACAGAGTTGGGTGACGGAGCTCTTGCAGGCTGTACTACGATAACCTCTGTTACAATTCCTGCAAGCGTAACTACTTTCTGGGATAATATATTTTACGGATGTACGTCTCTTATAGGACCGTCTGCTTTAAATATTCAAGCTTCCGGCAATTGGAAAAGAGTTGACGGATCTGGTAATGAAGAACCTATGTTGACTCCGTACGTAGATGCATTTAGGGCTTCAACTCACTCTTATACGTATAAGATTGAAAGCTGACCGTAAGTTTTTAACCAAGGCTGCCCTTAGTGGGCCAATGCTTCAAGAAGGGACAGCCTTGGTTGCTTTATGCTTTTACCCTATGGATATCTGTCGCGTACAGACTGCATCTGCAAGTTTTTTGTTATGAGTGATTGACAGTATTCCTATGCCGTTCTGCCTTGCATAGTCTAAAATAACCCTCCATATCTGAGCCTGCGTTATTACATCCAGCATGGTGCTTATTTCATCGGCAATAATGAATCTTGTTTCCTTTCTCAATGCCCTGTAAACGTTAAACCTTTGGTTTTCGCCTCCTGAAAGTTCCTGGGGAAAGCGGTCAAGAAAAATATCCTTTATGCCTAATTCCCTGCATAAATCTATGTCTACGTCTCCCACTTCTTCCAGAATCTGCTTCATCCTCCATTTGGGGTTGAGTGCCAGTTCTGGATGCTGAAAGATTAACTGAACGGGAGAGTATCCTTTTGAATTTATCTTTTTGCCGTCAATCAGTACGTTGCCTTTATGAGGCTTAAGCTGCCCTGCAAGAATTTTTGCAATAGTGCTTTTCCCGTATCCGCTGGGGCCAATCAATCCTACAACTTCACCGCTTTCAATCTTTATGCAAAAGTCATTAATGAGCCATGAGGAAGAACCTTTGTACTTAAAAAAGCAGTTTTGTGATTCCAGAATCATCAGACTGCCTCCTTCCTTTGCCTTATAGCCTTAAGGGTTTCTTCTGAATCAGATATGTCTCCGTTATAGCTTTTTCCTTTTTCGACATAAAATCCGTTCTGTGGCAGAGCATGCCATAAGGCCCTTGAATAGGCAGAGTTTAAAAGTTCAGGATGGCATACAAAGTTTTTTGTTTCTTCTATGCTTACAACTTTTCCGTCACAGAAAACTGCTACCTTATCTGCTATGCTGAATGCAAGGTCTATGTCATGCGTAATCATAAGCACTGCACAGCCTCTCAGTGCCATCTGCTTAAACGATTTTAGCGTTTCCTGCACTACTGATTCATGCATTCCTGGAGTAGGTTCGTCTGCTATAATTAGTTTTGCACCGCTTGTTATTGCAGTGCTTATCAAGACCCTTCTTGCCATTCCACCTGAAAGCTCAAAAGGGTATTGGTCTCCTACCTTCTGTTCAAGCTGAAATTTTTTTAGCAGCATGTTTACAAATCCCGTCTTCTTGTCCTTTTTGTAAAGAGGACTTTCAATCTGAGACTTTACGTTCATCATAGGGTCAAGGTAACTTACTGACTGTGGAATCAATGCAATTTCTTTGCCCCTCAGCTCTTCCTTTTTATTTTGGTCAAGAATCTGTCCGTTAAACTTTATGGTTCCTCCTGTGACTGCATTTGTCGGCAGGATGCCCATTATTGAATGTGCAAGAAGGCTTTTTCCGGAACCGCTTGCACCGATTACGGCAAGGATTTCTCCCTGGTTTAAGGAAAGGCTTATGTCATGAATTACCTGAAGGTTCCTTCTTTTTGTACCCTTGTCATATTGCGTAAAGGATACGCTCAGATGCTCTACTTCAAGAAATGCCTGTCCCTTATTTTCCTGTGTTTTTTCTGTCATAATGTTACTCCTGTGCAGTAGTCGGATTCAGCAGAAAGTTTAATCCTTCTCCAAGCTTGTCAAAAATCCTTACTATAAATACCAGAACTATTCCTGGAAATACAGCAAGCCACCACATCCCTGTGTTCAGGTATCCCATTGCTTCTGAAAGGATGATTCCTATTGCAGCCTTGTCCGGCGGAATCCCGAAACCCAAGAAGGTAATTGCCGCTTCGTGCAGTATTGCATGAGGAAACAGAAGGACAACGCCTACAATAAACTGAGGAAGTATTGCAGGAAGGATATGGTTTTTCATTATGTAAAATCCGCTTTTTCCGAATGAGCGTGATGCAAGTATATACTGCCTGTTTTTTAGCTGCATTACTTCAATCCTTATGATTCGTGCCAGATGAACCCAGTGGGTAAGGACAACTCCAATGATTATGCCTTTTTTTCCCTTGCCAACTAGAACTGAAATCATAATTAAAAAGATTGTCATTGGCATTCCCATTGTTACGTCCGTAAGCCATTTTATAAAGCTGTCAACCTTTCCTCCAAAGTATGCGGCAGTGACTCCGAGCATTACGGCAATTATGCAGCTTGCAAGGGCTGTTATTATGCCTACTTCCATGCTCACGGAAAGCCCTTTGAGCGTGCGGCAGAGCATATCCCTTCCAAGCCAGTCCGTTCCGAAAATATGCTTTAGGCAAGGTGCTATCTTTACCTGAGAAAGGTTGATTTCACACATTTTTTCAGGCATAAAGATACCTGTCAAAAGCGCAATGAAAAGTATTGTAAGTGAAATTACCAGTAAAATTAAAGTCTGTTGCCTTCTGTTACAGTTCATAAATGCCTCCCCTGCTTATTCTTGGATCTATAAAATAGCACAGGACGTCTGCTATGAAATTTCCTGCAAAGATAAATACAGAACTAATGAGGCTTATTCCCAAAAGAAGGGGAATGTCTCCTTTTATTCCCGCAGTTACAATAGCACTTCCTAGTCCGGGGTAAGAAAAGACTTTTTCTACGAGTGTAGAGCCTCCGAAAATTTCTCCTAGCGACGCAAACTGAATTGTAACTGCAGGCAAAAGTACGTTTCTGAATCCATGATTCTTAAACAGCATCATAGTCTTTTCACCCCTTGCTTTTGCAAACAGAATGTAATCTGTAGAAAAGATGTCAAGCAGCTTCTGCCTTACATGAAGCGTCATCTGTGCAATTCCGCTTAAGCTTAAAGTCAGGGCAGGAAGGAACAGATGACTTATGACATCACCTAATGAGGCCTGAGTCCTTGCAGCATTTATGGAAGAACTTAACCCTACAGGAAACCATCCCAGATAAATGGAAAAGAACATTACAAGAAGAAGTCCTACCCAATAAGGAGGGGCCGAGGCCATTGCAAGTGCATAGACTTTCAGAACCCTGTCGGCAATCTTACCTTCCTTTACTGCTGCAATGACTCCGAATGCAAAGCCTAAAATTCCTGTTATAAGCCACGAAACAAAAAGCAAAAGCATGGACGCGCCAGCTTTTTCTTTTATGATTGAAATGACGGAGCATTCGTATATTGTAGAGTATCCGAAATCTCCGCAAAATAGCTTTTTAATCCACCTTATGTATTGAATGTGGTAAGGCTGGTCTAAGCCAAGCTGAGCTGCAATTTTCTGTGCCTTTTCACCGCTTACGACAGCGCTTTCGCCTCCTAAGTACTGCAAAAGCGGGTCGAGCGGAGAAAAAGCCATAAGCACAAAGCATATTATGCTTATGGCAAACAGCACGCTTATGAGCCGGAGCATTTTGCCTCCGATAAATTTACATCCGGCGTACATGTTTTGAGTGTTCATAATTTACTGTTCAAAGCCCCAGTTTAAAATCTGCTCTGTAACAGTCCATGTTCCTCCTCTGTGAGGGGCTTCCCTTACATCTTCTACAGGAAACTTTATGCCGTTTCGTACAAGGTATATGTGGTTTACCCTTAGGATAGGAAGCCAAACGCAGTCTCCAGAAAAATCTGTTCCTGTCTTTCCGTCCCACTGTGCAAGCTTTAAGTATTTCATGGCTTCTTCTTCAGAAGATGCGTTTAATGCGCTGTCAATATAACCGTCTACTGTTGGGTTGCTGTAAAGGGAAGGATTATAGCTTCCGTTAAGCATCATTGACGAGTGGAAAGAAGTAAATACATCAAGAGGATTGTCCCCGCCCATGCCCGTCATGTAGCACTGCTGGAATAAAAGGTTTTCCTTTTTTACTTCTGCAAACTGCTTGAAGATAATGTCTAGCTGAATGCCTATTTTCTTAAGCTGCTGCTGCATTGCCAGACATACCCCTTGCCTAGGAGAATAGGTCTGGTCCTGAGGAACTGAATATAATGTAAACTGGGCTTTTACACCATTCTTTTCCCTTATGCCGTCATTGTCAGAATCTTTCCAGCCTGCTTCTTCAAGAATTTGAATGGCTTTCTGCCTGTCATTATCCTTGTATGAAACTTCAGTTGTTCCATAACGGGTGCCTTCAAACAGTGTGTATAAAGGCTGTCCGTAACCTCCGACTACGCTTTGGACCATTGCATTCCTGTCGAGGGCAATGGCACATGCCTTTCTGATGGCAACGTCACTTGTAACGTCGTTACCAAGCTTTACGCCATCCTTTTCCATTGCACCGCAGGCAATTGCAGGCATGTATATTGCAAGGCTGTCTTTTGCCTTTACTATCTTTTTTTCATAGCCCTTAACGTTTATGTCTCCTAAGTTTACGCTAAGGCGGGCAACGTCAACTTCTCCCCTCTGTGCAAGTGCAAGGGCTGTATCAGTATTTACAAAAAGGAATGTAATAGTGTTTACTTCTGGCTTTTTGCCGTAATAATGAGGGTTTGCTTCCACTATAATCTTTTCGCCCTTGTCCCACTGCTTGAGTACAAAAGGTCCTGCTCCTACAGGATTCTGTCCATAGGTGGCCTTATCGTAAGCATGTTCTGGGATGATGGCAGTCATTGCCATTATGTGCTTGAACATTGAATTAGGGCGCTTTAAAAATATCTTTACAGTCTGTTCGTCCTGAACTTCTGCTTTGTCAAAGAAACTGTAGTCAACCCATGTACTTGTATCTGCTATAAGTCTGTAAGAAAAAGCAACGTCATTTGCGGTTAACTTTACCCCATCTGAGCAAACAGCATCTGAACGGACTTTTACTGTATAAATTTTATTGTCACTGCTGACTTCGCAAGATGTTGCAAAATCTTCCGTTACATTTCCGTTTTTGTCATATTTATAAAGCATGTTCTGAAAAATAGGGTCTCCAGACCATGGCCATTTTGTTGCCGGATTAAATCCTGCCGGCGGTTCTTCTGTAATTGCTACAACGAGATTTGTTTTGTTATCCTGAACTTTTTTTTCTGAGCTGCAGCTGCTTCCAAGGATGGAAATAGATGCCAAAAGTAATGCAGAAACAGCTATATTGCTAATTTTTTTCATAGAGAAATACCTCTGATTTAATAATCATTTTAGTTGATTGGTCCTAAAAATTATTTAGCCTCGATTTTAGGACAAAAATTCCATAAGGCGGCTTTCAGTTGATTAGCTTTACTTTTTGCGCTACTAGAGTATTAGCAGGAAGGGAAACCGGCAGCCAGTTTATTATGTATGTCACTGCAATGAAAACAGGCATGGCTGCGGTAAAAATATGTAAGGCAGCAGTTTTTACTGTGGATTTTAAGATTTTTAAAATGAGGCAGACCTGACAGTCATGTTCGTGGCAATGTTCTTCGTGGCCTGCATGCAGGACTTCAAAAAGAATTGCCATAAAAATTGACAGTATTAGAACTAGGGCTATTACCTGGACTGCAACTTTTTTCAATCTATTCTCCAATTTGATAACGGGTATCAGATTATAGAATATGTAAAAAAATATCAATAGAATTTGATAATGATTTTCAAATTCAGTATTTTAGGACTTTATAAATTTTTCTAGGAGAAAAAAAATTTTCTTCCTTAAAGAAATTTTTTTTTCTCTTAATTAAATTTTTTTTATTACCGGAAAAATATTGGTCTTATTGTGTAATGCGTAATCTACATTTCATCTGTGCATCAGGTAATAATGACAGTTGATATATTCCCACTTTTTTGGTATGTTGTATTCCAATGAAAACAGATGTTGCTATAGATAATATCCTTTCCTCTTATGACAAGTATGGCGGAATTAATTTTGAAGAGGCTCAGAATTTTCCGAACAGGCAGAATGTAATAGATATCCTTCATGACATTCATTTTCTTATTTTTCCAGGATTCCGTACTGCAGATGACATTGACCGTGAAACCCTGCGTTATGTTACAGGTCAGCGAGTCAACAGGATTGTTTCCATGCTTACAAGGGAAATTAAAAAGGCCCTCCTTTATACGGTGCATAATGCCGAAGTGGAGCAGTCTCACTGCTTTAAGCTGGCAGAGCAGACAAGCCTTGCCCTTATTGAAGAAATACCGGAACTCAGGCGGAAGATAGGACGGGATGTTCAGGCTGCATACGACGGTGATCCTGCTGCTAAGTCTACAAAAGAAGTCATTGTTTCATATCCAGGTCTTGAAGCTATTGTCGTATATAGGGTTGCTCATTTTCTTGGAGAAAACGGAGTCCCTGTAATTCCCCGCATCATGACTGAATATGCACACAGCAGGACAGGCATAGACATTAATCCTGGAGCCGAAATTGGTGAAAGTTTCTTTATTGACCATGGCACTGGAGTTGTAATCGGAGAAACTACGGTCATTGGCAATAATGTGAAAATTTACCAGGGCGTTACTTTGGGGGCGCTGAGCGTAAAGAAGGAGCTGATGAATAAAAAAAGACACCCTACTATAGAAGATAATGTAACGATTTATGCAAATTCTACTATATTAGGCGGTCAGACTGTCATTGGGCATGACTCGGTTATTGGCGGAAACACATGGATTACGCGTTCTGTTCCTCCAAATTCTACGCTCACCCAGGGAAAGCGGCAGGATCCCACGAATTAATCATGCCCGCTTAAACTGAATTTGCTAAATTTGTAATGAAATTCAATTGTCTCTTATTGACAATATAGAATTATTCAGTTATAGTACCAAAACACATATTCAGTTTCAATGCTCTTGTAGCTCAGTCGGTAGAGCACATCGTTGGTAACGATGAGGTCAGCGGTCCGATTCCGCTCGGGAGCTGTGAAGAAAATTAGTAAGGAGCAAAGTTATGGCAAGCAAGAAAAAGTCAGCCGTAGAAATTATTGCTTTGCAGTGCGTTGAATGCAAGCAGAAGAACTATACAACATACAAAAACCGTAAGAATATCAGCGGTAAGCTTGAAAAGAATAAGTATTGTCCATTCTGCCGCAAGCAGACTCTTCATAAAGAAACAAAAGTAAAATAAAAAATATTTAGGTCAGTAGCTCAGTTGGTAGAGTCCCGGTCTCCAAAACCGGTTGTCGCGGGTTCGAGTCCTGCCTGGCCTGTAAATTTCATAAAAAGAGGATTTTGTAATGAAGAAGTTTGTCCAGTTTTGCAAAGAGTGTGCTGCTGAGTTGGGAAAGGTTGTTTGGCCTTCTCGTGATGAAGCTGTCGCTTCAGTAAAGGTTGTCCTTATCTCTACTATCGTATGCGCATTGATTCTTGGTCTTCTTGACTGGATGTTTACAGAAGGTCTTCGTATTATATTCTAGAATCTAATTGTAGGTAGTCCTAATGGCAAAGAGTTGGTATATCGTTCAGACTTTTACAGGATGGGAGCAGAAGATTGAGCGCGAGCTTCATCGTCTTCTTGATAATAAAGAAATTGATTCTGCTGTCCTGACTGATGTTAAGGTTCCGATGGAAGAAATTTCTGGAACTACTAAGACTGGAAAGAAAACTGTTCGCCATAATAAATTGCTTCCAGGTTATATAATGCTTGAGATGGATCTCCCTCAGATTGGCTGGAAAGCAACATGTACAAAAGTCCGTTCAATTACAGGCGTTAATGGATTTGTCGGTACAGGTTCATTGGAACGTCCTCGTCCAATTACTTCAGAAGAGGCCCGTGGTATTCTTCAGCAGACTGGTGCTATTAAGGGAGAGCGTGTTTCTCGCGTTAGTCAGAATTACGACATCGGTGATAATGTTAAGATTACAGAAGGTGCCTTTGCTACATTCAGCGGTACAATAGATGAAATTAATACTGAGAGGAACAAGTTGCGCGTTAATGTTCAGATTTTTGGTCGCGTAACTCCGGTTGAAGTTGACTTCTCTCAGGTTGAAAAAATATAACTGACTTGCAACATATCAATGTTTTTGGGAGAAATGCATTTATCATTCGTTGAATGTAAGCATTTCGCTATTACCACATAAGGAGATATATTATGGCTCAGAAAAAGGTTACGGCTGTCATTAAGTTACAGTGCCCTGCCGGCGCTGCTACTCCAGCCCCACCTATTGGTCCTGCTCTCGGACCTCACGGCGTTTCTGCTCCAAAATTCGTTCAGGAATTTAATGCAAGAACCGCTAAAATGGAAAAGGGACTTATCATCCCTGTTATCATCACTGTTTATCAGGATAAATCTTACACATTCATCCTTAAGACTCCTCCAGCAGCAGTTCTTATTAAAAAGGCTGCAGGAATCCAGAAGGGTTCTGGAAATCCTTTGTTGAACAAAGTTGGAAAGATTTCTCAGAAAGCTCTTGAGGACATTGCAAAGGAAAAGCTTCCAGATCTTAATGCAAACGATCTTGAAGCTGCAAAGAAGATTATCGCTGGTACTGCACGCAGTATGGGCGTTCAGGTGGAGGGCTAACAGATGAAACACGGAAAGAAATATCAGGATTCACTTAAGAAGTACGACGTTTCTAAGAAGTATGAGGTTGCAGAAGCCTGTAAGCTCGTAAAAGACCTTCACTATGTAAAGTTTGATGAGACAATCGAATTGTCTATCAGCCTTAAGCTTGCAAAGAATCAGACTGTTCGCGATACTCTGGTGTTCCCACATCAGTTTGCCGGCGAAAAGAAAGTTCTTGTATTCTGTAAGGATGAGCGCGTTAAGGAAGCTCTTGATGCTGGTGCAGCTTATGCAGGTTCTACAGAGTTCATCGACAAGGTAAAGGGCGGTTGGACAGAATTTGATGTTGCTGTTGCAACTCCTGACATGATGAAAGACGTAGGCCGTCTTGGTATGGTTTTGGGTAGAAAGGGTCTTATGCCTAACCCTAAGACTGGTACTGTTACAAATGATATTGCCAATGCTGTTAGCGAACTTAAAAAAGGTCGTACAGAATACCGTGCAGACAAGGGTGGTGTTGTACACATCGCTGTAGGCAAGGTTTCTATGGATGAAAAGAATACTGCAGAAAACGTTAATGCTTTCCTTGCAGAGTTGAGCCGCAAGAAGCCTGCTGATGCAAAGGCAGGTTTCGTACGTTCTGTTTCTTTGAGTTCATCTATGGGTCCTGGCGTATGGATTGACTACAAGGAGGAAGCATAATGGCTATCAGAGCAAAGCAGATTCAGCCTGCAAAGACTAAAGCTATAGAAGAGGCAAAAAAGGTACTTTCTGAATATCAGAATTATATTTTTGCTGATTATCGTGGACTTACTGTAGAACAGATTACAAAGCTCCGTCATTCTCTTCGTGAGAAGGATGCTCAGATAAAGGTATTTAAGAATACTTTTGCACGCGTTGCATTCGATGAAATGAAGGTTGAAGGCGTTTCTGACTACCTTACAGGTCCAACAGCCATTACAATGGTAAAGGGTGAGGCAAATGAAGCTGCAAAGGTTCTTTTTGAATTTGCAAAAGATGCTCCTTCACTGATTGTAAAAGGCGCTATCGTAGAAAATGAAGTATACGATCAGGCTAAAATTGAAGCATTCTCAAAGCTTCCTGGCAAAAAGCAGCTTATTGCTATGCTTATGTCTGCTATCAATGGTCCTGCACGCAAACTTGCTGGAACATTGCAGGCTTACGTTGAAAAGAAGCAGGCAGAAGGCGGAGAAAGCGCTTAATTTCTGGCATCGGCAAAGGCTGATGGCAGCATAAACCATGGTCAGGCTTCTATGTGCTGATTACTGTCCATGGAAATATACCGGAAAACAGATGACGGGAACAGTTTGTTCTTTCTGTAACGGAAATTAATTAATCGACATAATGATTATGGAGAAGACAATTATGGCACTTACAAATGATGAAATCCTTGACGCAATTGCAAACATGACAGTTCAGCAGGCTGCTGACCTCGTAAAGGCAATGGAAGAAAAGTTCGGCGTTTCTGCAGCTGCTCCTGTAGCTGTAGCTGCTGCTGGTCCTGCTGCTGCTGCTGAAGAGCAGACAGAGTTCACAGTTACTCTTGAATCTATTGATGCTGCAAAGAAGATTGCTGTTATCAAGGCTGTTCGTGCAATCACAGGTCTCGGACTTGGTGAGGCAAAGGCTCTTGTTGAAGGCGCTCCAAAGGTTCTTAAGGAAGGTGTATCTAAGGAAGATGCAGATAAGATGATTGCTGACATTACTGCAGCTGGCGGTAAGGCAAGCAAGAAATAAGCTTGAAAACCTCATTGCGTTGTAAGATATATTCTTATAAACTCTAAAATAAGCTTCGGGAAAGTTTTCTTTTCCGAAGCTTTAGGCGTCTATAAATAAGAACTGGCAGACTGCGATGACGTACAGTCCGCTCGGGCGCAAACTGCTCGTTAAGTGTGCGAAGAATTCTGTGCTGAGGTGAGTTTCCCTTGTAGCAGCAATCCGTACACTGTTTGAACAAACGTAGGGGTATTTGATGTACGCAAAGACCAAAAAAATAGTTAGGACGTATATTGGCAAAGACATTAAAGATTTTATGGAGCTTCCTGACTTAGTGGACATTCAGCTTTCTTCTTATGAAAGCTTTATTCAGAAGAAAAAGCTTGATAAGGGGGAAAAACCAGAAAAACAGGGCCTTGAGGAAGTTTTTACTACTACTTTCCCTATTGAAAGCCAGGATGGCAGCATGTCTTTGGAATATGAGTTCTACATGTTGGACTTTGAAAATATAAAGTACTGCGAATTGGACTGTAAGAAAAAGGGACTTACTTATTCTGTTCCTCTGAAGGCACGAATTAATTTAAATAATATGGAATCTGGTGAAATCCGCCAGAAAGACATTTACATGGGTGATGTACCTCTGATGACAGATCGCGGTACGTTTATTATAAACGGTGCAGAGCGTGTTGTCGTCAGTCAGATTCACCGTTCTCCAGGAGTTATTTTCCAGCGTGAAAAGGGCGTGCTTTCTAGCCGTATCATTCCTTACCGCGGTTCCTGGCTTGAATTTGAAATTGACCAGAAAAAAGAACTTATTTACGCAAAGATTGACCGCAAGAAGAAAATTCTTGGAACGATCTTCCTGCGTGCTCTTGGCTACAGCACAAGAGAAGAAATCATAAAGTCATTCTATTTGACAGAAACAGTTTCTGTTTCTAATGATCCTGAAAGCAGGGAATCTTTGATAGACAAGGTATTTTCAACGCCTGTTATGGTAAAAGATTCTGAAACAGGAGAAGAGAAAAAGCTGTTCCGTGCAGGCGACAAGATTCATCCTCATGATGTTGATGACTTGATTGCAAACGGCGTTACTCAGATTGAAGTTATCAAGCTGGATACAAGGGCTGATCCAAAAGATAAGTCTGAGCAGAACGATTCCCTTAACAGCGAGATGATTATTAACTGTTTTGAAAGGGAAGAAATTCTTTTCTCTAAGAATGGTGAAATGGTTACTGACGAGCCTTCTAAGGAAGACTGTCTTTCTAAGGTATATGAAGTCCTTATGCCTGGAGAACCTATTACTTATGAATCTGCAGAGAAAGACCTTAACAGCATGTTCTTTACTCAGAGACGTTATGATCTTGGTGCTGTCGGACGCTATAAGCTTAATAAGAAATTTAATTACAAAGATCCTACTGACGATGTAACCCTTATTAAGGATGATATTATTCAGACAATGAAACATCTTATTGCCGTATATGTTGGCGATGAAGTTCTTGACGATATTGATCATCTTGGTAACCGTCGCATCCGTTCTGTAGGTGAATTACTTACAAATACATTTAAAACTGCATTTGCACGCATGGAGCGCATTGCAAAGGACAGGATGAACCTTAAGGAAACTGAGACTCTGAAGCCTCAGGATTTGATTTCAATAAAGCCGATTGTTTCTGGCATAAAAGAATTCTTTGGTTCATCTCAGCTTTCTCAGTTCATGGATCAGTGTAATCCTCTGTCTGAACTGACTCATAAGCGCCGCCTTAACGCTCTTGGTCCTGGAGGACTTTCACGTGAGCGTGCAGGCTTTGAAGTCCGTGACGTTCACTATACTCACTATGGACGCATGTGTCCTATTGAAACTCCTGAAGGTCCGAACATTGGTTTGATTGTATCTCTTGCAATCTTTACTAAAGTTAATGAATACGGTTTCCTTTCTGAGCCATACCGCAAGGTTGTAGACGGAAAGGCCACTAATGAAGTTGAATATCTGACTGCTATTGATGAAGACAGGTATACAATTGGACAGGTAACTGAAGGAATGAAAGAAGATGGCTCTTTCCCTACAGAAATGGTTTCTGTCCGTCACCGCGGTGATTATTCAAGCCGTTCTCCAAAAGACATCCAGTATATGGATGTTTCTCCTCGCCAGGTTATTTCTGTTTCAGCTTCTCTTGTTCCGTTCCTTGAACATGATGATGCTAACCGTGCTTTGATGGGTTGTAACATGCAGCGTCAGGCCGTTCCTCTTATTTTCCCAGAACCTCCTCATGTTGGAACTGGTATGGAAGCAAAGACTGCTTACGATTCCGGCGTTCTTGTAAAGGCAAGGCGTGACGGTGAAGTTGTCTGGGTAGAAAGCGACTTAATTAAGATTAAGCCTGATGGAGCTGCTGCAGGTGAACTGGATGAATATCCATTGCTCAAATATCAGAAGAATAACTCTGATACATGTAACCACCAGCGTCCTACTGTACAGGTTGGCGAAAAGGTAAAGGCAGGTGCTGTAATTGCAGATGGCCCTGCTACATTTAACGGAGAGCTTGCTCTCGGAAGAAACCTTCTTGTCGGATTTGTTCCTTGGAATGGATTTAACTATGAGGATGCTGTCCTCATAAGCCAGAGAGTAGTAAAGGAAGATATGTATACTTCTATGCATATCCATGAATTCTCTACAGAAATCAGGGAAACAAAGCTCGGCGCAGAAAAGATTACTAGGGATATTCCTAATACTTCAGAAAAGACTCTTGATAATCTTGATGCAGAAGGTATTGTACGTGTTGGTGCAAAAGTACGCTCTGGAGATATCCTTGTCGGTAAAGTAACTCCTAAGAGCGATACTGAAACAACTCCTGAATTTAAGCTGTTGAATTCTATCTTCGGTGAAAAGGCTAAGGAAGTCCGTGATTCTTCATTGAAGCTTCCTCATGGCGTAGAAGGCGTTGTCATTGATATCCAGCGCCTTAAGAGAACTGAAGGTGATGAACTGAGTCCTGGAGTTGATGAACTTGTAAAAGTTGTAATTGCAGATAAGAGAAAGCTTGTTGTCGGTGATAAGATGGCTGGACGTCACGGAAATAAGGGTGTTGTTGCCCGAATCCTTCCTGTTGAAGACATGCCTTACCTTGATGACGGTACGCCTCTTGATGTATGTCTGAACCCTCTTGGCGTTCCTTCTCGTATGAATATTGGACAGATTATGGAATCTGAGCTTGGCCGTGCCGGTCTTGTATTGAACAAGTGGTATGACTCTCCAGCATTCCAGACTCCAAGTCAGGAAGAAATTGCTGAAGAACTTAAAAAGGCTGGCTTGAGTTCTGACTGTAAGCAGACTGTGCATGATGGATTTACCGGCGAGCCTTTTATAAACCCAATATTTGTTGGCGTAATTTACTTTATGAAGCTGCATCACCTTGTTGATGATAAGATGCATGCACGTTCAACAGGTCCTTATTCTCTTGTTACGCAGCAGCCTCTTGGCGGTAAGGCTCAGTTTGGTGGCCAGCGTCTTGGAGAAATGGAAGTTTGGGCTCTTGAAGCTTATGGTGCTGCAAATACATTGCAGGAAATGATGACGATTAAGTCTGATGATATGAACGGCCGTTCTAAGGTATATGAATCAATCGTAAAGGGTGATCCAAGCGCTCCTATCGGTGTCCCGGAATCATTTAACGTTCTGGTACAGGAAATGCGCGGCCTTGCATTGGACTTCAGCATTTATGATGATAAGGGTAAGCAGATTGCACTTACTGAGCGTGATCAAGAATTAATAGACAAGAATGGTCAGGGATTTGATAAGGAGGGCGATAATGCGTGATATTCAGGATTTTGCAAGTCTTCAGATTAAGATTGCTTCACCTGAAGCCATCAGACAGTGGTCTTATGGTGAGGTTAAGAAGCCGGAAACAATAAACTATCGTACTCTGCGTCCTGAGCGTGATGGCCTTTTCTGTGAACGTATCTTTGGTACGACAAAGGAATGGGAATGTTACTGCGGTAAATTCAAGAGTATCCGCTATAAGGGTGTTGTCTGTGACCGCTGTGGTGTTGAAGTTACTCATTTTAAGGTTAGGCGTGAGCGTACAGGCCATATTGAACTTGCAGCTCCTGTAAGTCACATATGGTACTATCATTCTGTTCCTAGCCGCATGGGTCTTCTGCTTGACCTTCAGGTGGCAGCCCTTCGTTCTGTTCTGTACTACGAAAAATATATTGTAATTGATCCGGGTGATACGGATCTTGAGAAGAATCAGCTTTTGACAGAAGATGAATACATGCAGGCTCAGGAACGCTACGGCGGATCCTTTACTGCAGGTATGGGTGCAGAAGCCATAAAGACTCTTCTTGAAAACCTTGACCTTGATGCTCTTGCTGCAGAATTGCGTGCAAAGATGATTGAGAAAGGTGAAAAGACTGATAAGCGTCTCTTGAAGAGAATTGAGATTGTAGAAAACTTCCGTTCTTCAGGTAATAAGGCCAGCTGGATGGTTCTTGATGTAATTCCTGTAATTCCTCCAGAACTTCGTCCTATGGTTCAGCTTGACGGAGGACGCTTTGCTACATCTGACTTAAATGATCTTTACCGTAGGGTTATTAATAGAAATAACCGCCTTAAGAGATTGCAGGGGCTTTCTGCTCCTGATATTATCATCCGCAATGAAAAGCGCATGCTTCAGGAAGCTGTAGATGCTTTGTTTGATAATACAAAGCGCAAGCAGCGTGTCGTTAAGGGTGCTTCAAACCGTCCTCTTAAGTCTATCAGTGATATGCTTAAGGGTAAGCAGGGACGTTTCAGGCAGAACCTGCTCGGTAAGCGCGTAGACTATTCTGGACGTTCTGTTATTGTTGTCGGTCCTGAACTAAAGCTTTGGCAGTGTGGGCTTCCTGAAAAAATGGCACTTGAGCTTTTTAAGCCATTTATAATGAAAAAACTCGTAGACAAGGGTGTTGTCTTTAATATTAAAAAGGCTAAGATGCTTGTTGAAAGCGAAGCTGCTGAAGTCTATGCAGTTCTTGATGAAGTAGTACGCGAGCATCCTGTTATGCTTAACCGTGCTCCTACGCTTCACCGTCTTGGCATCCAGGCCTTTGAGCCAGTTCTTGTTCCTGGAAAGGCCTTGAAGCTGCATCCTTTGGCATGTAAGGCATTTAACGCTGACTTTGACGGTGACCAGATGGCTATTCACGTTCCTCTGACGCAGGCCGCTCAGATGGAATGCTGGACTCTCATGCTTTCTGCAAGAAACCTTCTTGATCCTGCAAACGGAAAGACTATTGTTGCTCCTTCCCAGGATATGGTTCTTGGTATCTATTACATGACTTCAATTAAGCCTAATGCAAAGGGCGGTCCTGTAAAAGATGAAAAGACTGGAGAGCTCAGGCATAAGCTCTTTAGTTCTACTGATGAAGTCCGTCTTGCTGCATCTTCTGGTGCAATTGAATGGCAGGCAGAGATAAAGATTCATTGTGATGCCATTTCTAAGCCAGTTCATGAAAATAAAGGTGTCGTAACAGACGCAAGCGGCAAGAAATATCTCCTTACATCTGCAGGCCGCCTTCGCTTTAATGAAGCAATGCCTGAAGAAGTTGAATATTACAATGCCCGTATGGGTGATAAGGACCTCAAGGCAATGATTGAGTCTGTGTACCATTCAAAGGGCGCATGGCTTACAATTAAGATGCTTGATGCCATTAAGGAATGCGGATATAAAAACGCAACATTCTTTGGTGCAACTCTTTCTATGGAAGACATTCTTGTTCCAGAAGAAAAGAAGAGTATGGTAGATGAAGCCAATAAGAAGGTTGAGGCAATCGTTAAGCAGTGGTCAAACGGTATTATTACAGGTGATGAACGCTATAAGAGGGTTACTGAAGTTTGGGAAAAAACAAACGATAACCTTACTGACCTTATGATGAAGAACCTTGAAGTTCATCGCGATGGATTTAATACAATTTATATGATGGCTCATTCTGGCGCCCGAGGTTCTAAGAAGCAGATTTCTCAGCTTGCTGCTATGCGTGGCTTGATGCAGAAGCCTAACGGAGACATCATTGAACTTCCTATTAAGGCAAACTTTAAGGAAGGCCTTTCTGTTATTGAGTTCTTCATTTCTACAAACGGTGCCCGTAAGGGATTGTCAGATACAGCCTTGAAGACAGCTGATGCAGGTTATATGACCCGTCGTCTTGTTGATGTTTCTCAGAATGTTGTTGTAAATGAAGATGACTGCGGTACAATAAACGGTATTGACTATACGGCTATAAAAGACGGCGATAAGGTTGTTGAGTCTCTTGCTTCCCGCATTGCCGGACACTATTCAATTGAGCGCGTTCTTGACCCTTATTCAGGAGAATTGCTCTGTGACGTTAACCAGTATATTGACGAAGCCCTTGCAGAAAAGATTGATAAGGCTGGCGTTGAAAAGGTTAAGCTCAGAACTGTTCTTACCTGTGAAAGCAAGTATGGAATCTGCGTAAAGTGTTACGGAAAAGATCTTGCCCGTAATAAGATTGTAGAAATCGGTGAAGCTGTAGGTACTATTGCAGCTCAGTCTATCGGTCAGCCAGGTACTCAGCTTACGCTCCGTACTTTCCATACTGGAGGTGCTGCTGATACTACTGCATCTGATAATCACATTACAATGAAGTATGATGTCTACATAAAAGGCGTAGAAGGCACTCATGTTGTAAAAGAAAACGGTGACTGGCTCTTTACCCGCCGCGGTTCTATGGTAGTAACGAAGCTGTTTAATGCTTATGGCATTGACGGTGGAACTGTAGTCGTAGAAGACGGCAAGCGCGTACGTAAAGATACTGTAATCATTTCTAAGAATGGCTCTGACATAAAGGCTTCTGATGATGGACGCATACTTATCAAGGGTAATGTACTTTACCTGACAAGTAACGATCAGGAAATAATGATTGAAAACGGTTCTGTAATTTATGCAGATTACGTTAAGGCAGACTGCATTGCAAAAGTTTCTGTTCCAGTTGGAGAATTTGAACAGTATAACGAACCTATTATTGCAGAATATTCTGGCGTTGCACACTGGGAAGATGTTGTTCAGGGCGAAACTCTTATTGAGACTACAGATGTTCAGACTGGCGCTGTCCGCCGTGAAGTAACAGACCTTCACCTTGATACCAAGCAGCCTCGCATTGTTGTAACTGATGATGCAGGTAATGAACTTGGTACATATTATCTTCCAACAGGTGCCTTGATTCAGGTTCAGAATATGGATTCGGTCGTTGCAGGAAAAGTTTTGGCTACGATTCCTAAGGCAGCAACAAAGGCTAACGATATTACTCTTGGTCTTCCTCGCGTTTCTGAATTGTTTGAGGCCCGTAAGCCTAAGAATCCAACAGTCCTTGCACAGATTTCTGGTACTGTAAAATTCGATAAGATTGTAAAGGGCAAGCGCAGCATTCTGGTTGTCGATGAATATGGAAAGAAGTTTGATCACCTGGTTCCTATTACAAAGCGTCTTCTTGTCCGTGACGGAGACCACGTTAAGGCAGGAGAAATGCTTTGCGACGGTTCTGCAGACCCAAGAGACGTTTTGGCAATTCTTGGTGAAAATGAACTTCAGAACTTCCTTATGGATCAGATTCAGTCTGTTTACCGCGCACAGGGCGTAGCAATCAATGACAAGCATATCGGTATTATCATCCGTCAGATGCTTAGGAAGGTTGAAATACGTTCTGTAGGCGATACAAAGTTTATCTTTGGCCAGCAGGTTGGAAAGTATGAATTCCACAAGGAAAATGAACGCGTCATTGCAGAAGGCGGTCAGCCAGCAGTAGCAAGCCCAATGTTCCAGGGTATTACAAAAGCTGCCCTTGCAACAGATTCCTTTATTTCTGCATCTTCATTCCAGGAGACTACAAAGGTATTGACAAATGCTGCTATTGCAGGTTCTGTAGACCATCTTCACGGCTTGAAGGAAAATGTCATTATCGGTCACATGATTCCAGCAGGAACTGGCATGCGCAGGTATCATAACGTAAAGCTTTCTGATAAAAAGTATGATGACCTTGACGTGCAGATGAATGCAGTCCTTGAACAGCGTAAGCTTGAGAAGGAAATGGAATCTCAGATGTCATCAGAAATGATGATGCCTGATGTAACAGCAAATGATGAAGATTAATAGATAACTTGTACCGAATTCAAGGGAATTCTATTGACGGACTGTCTTTGAATTCGGTAAAATAGTTTGATTTTGTATTTCTGTCCGAGGTGCTGCTCGGCATATAATAGGAGAATAGGCCGATGCCTACAATAAATCAATTAATTCGTAAAGGTCGTCAGTCTGCAGCTAACAGAACCAAGGCTCCCGCACTTGATTCTTGTCCGCAGAAGCGTGGTGTTTGTACACGTGTTATGACAATGACACCTAAGAAACCTAACTCAGCTCTTAGAAAGATTGCTCGTGTTCGCTTGAGCAATGGTATTGAAGTTACTGCATATATTCCGGGAATCGGACATAACTTGCAGGAACACTCAGTTGTACTTGTACGCGGTGGACGTGTAAAGGATCTTCCTGGTGTACGTTATCACATTATCCGCGGTACAAAGGATACTCTTGGCGTTGACGGACGTAAGCGCGCCCGCTCAAAGTATGGCGCTAAAAAGCCTAAGGCATAATTTAAAGGAGGTTAAGAACTATGGGAAGACATAAGAAATCAGTTAACCGTCCTGTTATGCCAGATGAAAAGTATAACAGCGTAGTTATTTCAAAGTTTGTAACTCGCATGATGCTTGATGGAAAGAAGCAGACATGTCTGAATATTGTGTATGAAGCTTTGGACAAGCTTAAGAGCAAGACAGATAAGGATCCTCTTGAAGTATTCCTTAAGGCTCTTGAGAATGTAAAGCCTCTGGTAGAAGTTAAGAGTCGCCGCGTTGGTGGTGCTACTTATCAGGTACCTATTGAAATCCGTGATTCACGTCGCGAAGCCCTTGCTATGCGTTGGATGATTCAGGCTGCCCGTTCACGTTCTGGACATGGCATGGCTGAGACTCTTGCAGCAGAATTGATGGATGCATTCAATAACACAGGTTCTGCATACAAGAAGAAGGAAGACACTCATAAGATGGCTGAGGCTAACAAGGCTTTTGCTCATTACAGATGGTAGTTTTCTTTCTGCAATAAACTTGAATGATGGACACCTCTTTCATGAGGTGTCTTTTTTTTGTTAAAAAACGTTAAAAATTTCATAAAAACGTTAATTGAGCTATTGCATTAAATTTATAAATAGTATATAAATAATTAGTTTTATAAATACACTTGAAGAAGTGTGCACTTGCTAAGTGTGTTCTGCGAAGATGTTTGCAGAAGGGTTATTTGAGATGTCAGACGGACATTTTTTAATGTCTGGTAAAATTCGTAAAGTTAGTTTCTATTATATATAGAGATTTTCAGAATTTTGCACCCTGAATGCGTAACAGTCTTGCAGTCTATGGCTGGTATTCAGATGTTTCTGACGTAGGTTTTGGATACCAGACCGGTTGTCGAGTAAATGATAATGATAGGTGGTGTCGGCCAACTGCTTCGAATTGATGAAACAGTATAGTTCTAGTTGTCCGTATTTTTACTTATTTTCAATCATTTACATAATTTTGGTTAAAGTGTGTATGCGAAAGTATTGCTGTCTTTTTAAGCAGCGGTATTTTCTGGCTTAAAGTGCAGCACATAAAAAACTTATATATGCCACAGGAATTAATCCTGTAGGTAAGGAGAAAATCATGGCAAAGGAAGAGTTCAAAAGAACTAAACCTCACATGAACGTTGGTACCATCGGTCACGTTGACCATGGTAAGACTACATTGTCTGCAGCTATCACATCATACTGTGCAAAGAAGTATGGTGATAAGCTCTTGAAGTATGATGAAATTGATAATGCTCCAGAGGAAAAGGCTCGTGGTATTACAATTAACAGCCGTCACCTTGAGTATCAGTCTGACAAACGTCACTATGCACACATTGACTGTCCTGGTCATGCTGACTACGTTAAAAACATGATTACTGGTGCTGCACAGATGGATGGAGCTATCCTCGTTGTTTCTGCTCCAGATTCTGTTATGCCTCAGACAAAAGAGCACTTGCTCCTCGCACGCCAGGTTGGTGTTCCAAAGATTATCGTTTTCTTGAACAAAGTTGACCTTGTAGACGATCCAGATCTTCTTGAACTCGTTGAAGAAGAAGTAAAAGATACAGTAAAAAGCTATGGTTTTGCTGAAGATACACCAATCATTAAGGGTTCTGCATTTAAGGCTCTCAATGCTTCAGAAGATGCTGCTAATACAGCATGTATTGAAGAATTGCTTACAGCAATGGACTCATGGTTTGATGATCCAGTTCGTGATGACCAGAAGCCATTCTTGATGCCAATCGAAGACATCTTTACAATCTCTGGTCGTGGTACAGTTGTTACTGGACGTATCGAACGCGGTGTTGTACATCTCGGTGATGCAGTTCAGATTGTTGGCATTAAGCCAACTCAGGATACAACAGTTACTGGTATCGAAATGTTCAATAAGACATTGAGCGAAGGTATTGCTGGTGATAACGCTGGTATCCTTCTCCGTGGCGTTGAAAAGAAGGATGTTATCCGTGGACAGGTTCTTGCTGCTCCTAAGTCAATCAATCCTCATACAAAGTTTGAGGCTCAGATCTACGTTCTTTCAAAGGAAGAAGGTGGACGCCACAGTCCATTCTTTACAGGATATCGCCCACAGTTCTACTTCCGTACAACAGATATTACTGGTACAGTAAATCTCGAGGCTGGAACAGACATGGTTAAGCCAGGTGATAACGTAAAGATTATCGGTGAACTCATTCACCCAATCGCTATGGACGAAGGTCTTAAGCTTGCTATCCGTGAAGGCGGTCGTACAATCGCTTCTGGACAGGTAACAAAGATTATTGAATAGTTTTTAATTGGACGGCAGCAAGGGTCTCTTTTGGCTGGCGCTGCCGTTCATTAGGAGAAAATAATGGCAGATGGCAAGATTCGCGTAAGACTTCGCGCATTTGACGTAGCTCTTATCGATCAGAGTGCAAAAGACATCGTACAGCAGGTTCAGAAAGCAGGTGCTAAAGTATCCGGCCCAATTCCGCTTCCTACGAGAGTTAATAAGATTACAGTTTTGCGTTCACCTTTTGTAAACAAGAAGTCACGTGAACAGTTTGAAATGAGAACTCATAAGCGTCTTATTGATATTTTTGAACCAAGCGCAGAGGTTATGGATTCTCTGATGAAGCTTGAATTGCCTGCGGGTGTAGACGTAGAAATTAAGCAGTAAGTTTTTCTTATTGTTAAATTAAAGGTACGGTTCCCTTGGATCGGGAATGGCGGCCAATAGGAGATTTCAGATGAAAGGTCTGATTGCAAAAAAAGTAGGGATGACACAAGTTTTTGACGAAAACGGAAACCTGACACCGGTAACCGTGATCCGCGTCGATCCAAATACAGTCGTTGCTACAAAGACACAGGAAAAGTTTGGCTATGATGCCGTTGTTCTTGGCGTTGATGAAATGAAGAAAAATCATGTTACAAAGCCATACGCAAATCAGTTTCCTGAGAACATCACGCCAAAGCGCCAGTTGAAGGAATTCCGTGATTTTGATTCGGAAGTAAAAGTTGGCGATCAGCTTGGTGTAGAGTTGTTTAATGAAGTTGGTTATGTTGACGTAACTGCAACTTCTAAAGGTAAAGGCTTTCAGGGTGTTATGAAGAGATGGGGCTTCCATGGTGGTCGTGCTACACATGGTTCTAAGTTTCATCGTGAGCCGGGTGGAACAGGAAACTGTACTACTCCAGGACACAGCCTTAAGAACACAAAGTTGCCTGGACATATGGGTTTTGTACGCGTAACAGTACAGAATCTTAAGATTGTTAAAGTAGACCCTGAATTAAAAGTTTTGATGGTACGCGGTGCTGTTCCTGGGAACAAAGAAGGCACTCTTATCGTTAAGGCTGCTATTAAGAAGTAGAGTCGAGGACTAGTATGGAAAAGAAAGTCTATTCAAAAGATGGTAAAGAACTTAGAACAA
>JAILPY010000145.1 GCA_024699235.1 Treponema sp.
ATCCAGTAGTTTATTTTCGAAAAATGTAGTATCGTTCTTCTTGGCCATTGTCTTTTCCTTTTGTTAGTGTGGTAACCAACATTTTGGAATTTTCAATGGCTTTTTTCTACCCCAAATTGCGAACTTTATTGTACACTATCGAAAATATCAATTAACATTAATTCCTATTCTAATACAGACTTTAATTTTTCAAGGAAAATTTTCCCCGCCCTTGAAAAATTCTGATGCTTACGCCAAATTACATACATGCTAGTGGTAAGCTCTGGCATAAGAGGCTTAAAGCACAGGGGACTTTCTTTGCCTGTGTTTGCAAGGCCCTCAAAAGTAAGAAGGTAGCCGCATCCTTCTCTGGCCAGGACAGATCCGTTATATGTTAAATCTAGGGTTGCTACGACATTCAGCCTGTCAGTGTCATCGCCAAGCCAGCGTGGAAAATCGGCGGCGAGTGCCTGGCGCGAAACCATTACAGGCTTTCCGATTAAATCCTTCGGCTCTACATAGTCAAGGACAGCAAGCTCAGAATCCCTGCGCATAACTACCCCCCAGCGGTCTACGGCATGAACCGTCAGCTGATTGTATTTTTCCAGGTCAACACTTTCAACTACTACTGCAAAATCAAAAAGACCTTTGTCCAGTTTTTCCAAAATACGCTCACTGTCTCCGGAATACAGGTGAAAGCGAATTTTTGGATGCGAAACTTTAAGTTGATTTATGCACTTTGCAAGAAAACTGATGTTCTTAGACTCTGCACAGGCTATAGTTACATCTCCGGCAATTTCGTCTTCCTTAAGGGCCTTAAAGTCAGAAAGCGTTTTATCTGCCATTTCCAGAATGTCTTCGGCCCTCTCCCGCAAAAGACAGCCTGCAGGAGTAAGCTTAATAGAATAATTTGTACGCTCAAAAAGCTTTTCTCCAAGTTCCCATTCAAGATCTTTAATCTGCCGGCTCATTGTCGGCTGAGTTACATTAAGGCTTTCAGCTGCCTTTGTAATGTTTCCAAGACGGGCCGCTTCCAGAAAATATTTTAATACTCTAAGTTCCATGAATACATTTTAGCATGGCACAGGGACATTGTCATTCACAAAAGGCATAACTAGTCATAAAAACAAAGTATTGGTAATATCTAGTCACTTCCTTTATATTTTAATCAGGAACATAAAGGAGGCCCAAATGGCAGACACTACAGACGCAAAAATCAACAGAAGCAATGAACACTACACTTTTCAGCTTGCAGAAAATGTAAGGCGCAGCACAGTAACTTTCAGGAATCACTTTGGAATTGAACTGGCAGCAGACATTTACATTCCTAATAATGCTTCAGAAAAAGGGAATCCTGCAATCGCGGTATCCGGACCTTTCGGAGCCGTAAAAGAGCAGTCATCAGGCTTTTATGCAAATCAGATGGCAAGCCTAGGCTTTATAACACTGGCATTTGACCCTTCATTTACAGGAGAATCAGGAGGGCAGCCCCGCTATATGAACAGTCCAGACATTAACACAGAAGATTTTATGGCAGCGGTAGACTACCTTTCTACACGAGATAACATTGACCCAGAAAAAATCGGCATAATTGGAATCTGCGGCTGGGGAGGCATGGCCTTGAACGCCGCAGCAATCGACACACGAATAAAGGCGACTGTTGCTTCAACAATGTATGACATGAGCAGGGTCACAGCAAACGGCTATTTTGACAGCGCCAACTCAAGCACAGCCAGAAAGCAAGCCCGCAATGCCTTAATGGCACAGCGCATAGAAGATTTTAAGGCAGCAGAATCCGGAGGCAATTACAAGCTGGCAGGAGGGGTTATAGACCCTCTTCCGGAAGACGCACCTTATTTCGTAAAAGATTACCACGCTTATTACAAAACTCCACGAGGCTACCATGAGAGAAGCCTAAACTCAAACGGAGGATGGGCAGTTACGGCTTCTACCTCGCTGCTAAACACAAAGCTTCTGGCCTATTCAGATGAAATTACCAGTGCAGTAATGGTACTTCATGGCGAAAAAGCTCATTCCCGCTATTTTGGAGAAGATGCCTTTAAGCGGCTGACAGGAGACAATAAGGAACTTGTAATAATTCCAGGAGCAAACCACACAGACTTGTACGACGGTGGAGATAAAAACTTCATTCCATTCGAAAAACTGGCAAAGTTCTTCGGCAAGCATCTTAACTGCAGCCAGTAAAGAAGGATTTTACACCCTCCTGCAGAGGACGTGCCTCTGCTTAAAACAAAGGAGAATAAACAATGAAAAGACTTTTATTACTGATTTTTGCATCATTTTTAATTTTAAATGCCGCCTGTGCAGCAAAAAGGGAGAATACTGCAATGAAAATTTCAATTACAATAGATAATGGAGATGCCACAAATAAAATTACAGCATCTTTGGAAAACAATTCTTCGGCCAAAGCATTTTATGAATCTTTACAGAAAGGACCTGTCACCGTCCAAATGCATGACTACGGTTCCTTTGAAAAAGTTGGTTCACTGGGCATGAGCCTTCCAAGGAATGACAGGCAGATTAATACAGAATCCGGCGACATAATTTTGTATCAGGGAAGTCAGATTACCATCTACTACGACAGGAACAGCTGGAGCTTTACCCTTCTTGGAAAGGTAGACAGCCTTTCGCAGGAAGAACTCAAGAAGATCCTGGGCAGGGGAAACTGCACTGCAATATTTGAAGCACTATAGATTAGACTGGTCCTGCATCATACTAAGAAACAGCTGATGAATTCTAAGGTCTTTCCCCATCTCAGGATGAAAGGCCATTGCCAGCTGATTCTTATAGCGGACTCCTACAATTTTGCCATCAACTGTCGCAAGGATTTTTACAAGGGGATCATTTATTTCTTCAATGTAAGGGGCCCTGATAAAAGTCATTTCAAAGTCGCCCAATCCTTCAAAAAGACTTTTTCTAACAAAGCTTCCTAGCTGCCTGCCATAAGCATTTCTTTTAACAGTGACTGGAAGAGTTCCCAAGTGAACGACAACATCTCCTGATATGCGCTTTGAAAGAAGTATAAGCCCCGCACAGGTTGCAAGAACTGGAATGCCATGGTCAATCATATCCTTTATTGATTCAAGCATATCCAATTCTCGAAGGAGCTTTCCCTGCACAGTACTCTCTCCCCCAGGAAGAATCAGCCCGTCTATATGGTTTTCTGTAATGTCAGATTTCTTTCTTAATTCAACGCAGCCAATTCCAAGGGACTCAAGCATTTTCTCATGCTCAATAAAAGCCCCTTGTACTGCAACAACACCCACTAACAATTACTGTCCCCTCGCTTCCATAATCAAATTAATTTCGTTTTCATTAATGCCAACCATGGCTTCACCCAAATCTTCAGACAGTTCTGCAATCAGTTTAGCATCAGTATAATTTGTAACAGCCTTTACTATAGCCTGCGCTCTCTTTTCTGGATTTCCTGACTTAAATATTCCAGAGCCAACAAAAACTCCTTCAGCCCCAAGCTGCATCATAAGGGCTGCATCTGAAGGAGTTGCAACTCCTCCTGCTGCAAAGTTTACCACTGGCAGCCTTTTGTTCTGGTGAACATAAGTAACAAGGTCATAAGGAACCTGAAGTTCCTTTGCAGCTTCAAAAAGCTCATCTTCCCTCATAGAAGAAATTCTTGCTATTTGGGAATTCATCTTTCTCATGTGGCGCACTGCCTGAACTATATCGCCTGTTCCCGGTTCTCCTTTGGTTCTTATCATTGAAGCGCCTTCATTAATTCTCCTCAAGGCTTCTCCTAAATCTCTGGCACCGCAGACAAAAGGTACTTTAAAATCCTTCTTGTTAATGTGATAGATATCATCGGCAGGAGAGAGAACTTCCGATTCATCAATATAATCAATTTCGATAGCTTCAAGGACCTGAGCCTCAACAAAGTGCCCTATGCGGCATTTGGCCATTACAGGAATTGTAACCGCATTCTGAATTTCCTTAATCATCTTTGGGTCACTCATTCTGGAAACTCCACCAGCCGCCCTAATGTCAGCAGGAATCCTTTCCAATGCCATGACGGCACAGGCTCCTGCAGCCTCTGCTATTTTTGCCTGCTCTGGCGTAGTAACATCCATGATGACTCCGCCTTTAAGCATCTGGGCAAGGCCTTTATTCAATTCGTATTGAGTATTTTTCATATATCTTTCTATCCTCCATCTTTTGCAATCTGCATAAATATGCTATAAATAATCTGGCATTAATTAAATAACCAAACCATTATTTTTTTTAATGCCAGAGGAGAATAAAAAATGTTGAGCTATAATCTTTCCGAAACTAAGGAACCTCTTTATAAGTCACTTTACAGCCACATCCTTAATGACATCCAGTGCGGAAAACTAAAGGCTCACGAAAAACTTCCATCAAAAAGAACTCTGGCACAAAATCTTGGGATTAGTACCATATCAATTGAAAATGCCTATGACCAGTTAATAAGCGAGGGGTATATTTACACTATTCCCAAAAAGGGATATTTCGTTTCCGAGCTTGAAAGCCTGGAACAGCTAAAAGTAAAAATCATTCCTAAACCTAAAGTCATTATCAAGGCTCAGGAAAAAGGACTTTCAAAGAATGTATTTGACTTTTCTTCAAACCGCATTGAAAATGAAAACTTTCCCTTTTCAATTTGGGCAAAGCTGCTCAGGGAAACAATTTCCCATAAGGAAAAGGAACTGATGGAAGTTTCCCCCTGTGCTGGAGTCCGGGAATTAAGGGAAGCAATAGCAAATCACCTGGAGTCTTTCAGGGGCATGAGCGTAAATCCTGACCAAATAATTGTTGGTGCCGGAACTGAATATCTCTATGGCCTTTTAATCAAGCTTTTAGGAAACGACAAGATATACTGCATAGAAAATCCCGGCTATAAAAAGCTCAGCCAAATTTATGAAAGCAACAATGCCCCATGCATTCCCGTAGACATGGACGATAAGGGGCTTTCCATAGAGGAACTGCGCAAAAGCGGCGGGCAAATAGCACATATAAGCCCAACCCATCATTTTCCAACAGGAATCTGCATGATGGCCAGCCGCAGATACGAAATGCTTGCCTGGGCAAACGAGGCAGAAGACAAGTATATAATAGAAGATGACTATGACAGTGAGTTCCGCTTGAAAGGAAAGCCAATTCCACCACTGTTCAGCCTGGATGTCTTTGGAAAAGTCATATATATGAACACCTTTTCAAAATCCCTTTCATCAACAATACGAATCAGCTATATGATTCTTCCAGAAAAGCTTGCCAACCTTTTTTATAAAAAGCTTTCCTTTTATTCATGCACAGTTTCTACATTTGAACAATACACTCTCTCTTCATTCATAAGCAAAGGCTATTTTGAAAAGCACATTAACAGAATGCGCCTTCATTACGGAAGAAAGAGGGCAAGAGTCATAGAAGTCATAAAGCAATTCTTTACGGAAGAAGAATGCAGGATTATAGAGAACGACTCCGGCCTGCACTTCATATTGAAATTCAATACAAAAAAGTCAGACCAAGAATTAAAGGAAAGGCTTAGTGCAATGGGAATACACATAAGCTTAATAACTGATTTTGAAATGAAAGGAACTTCTCTTGACAAGCATGAGTTTATTCTCAATTATTCAAACATTGACATAGAAGGACTAAAGCTTGCACTTAAAAAGATAAAAGCAGTTTTATAAGGAAAGAAATTTCCATAAAGGACTACCTAACGTCAGAAGCAGAACCTTTCAGTTCAATTTTCCGCTTATACATAAGAGAATCAGCACGCTCAAATACATCTGACATAGACTTGTCTTTTCCCGGCATATATTCAGAGATTCCTACCGAAACAACAGCACCCTCTGCATCACGGTTATGCTCTACAATTTTATTTATTGTTTCCAGAAGAGACGTTCTGTCCTCGAAATCGCTGTTTTTAAGTAAAACTGCAAACTCATCGCCACCTACCCGATATACAGGACTATGCTTGAAAACTTTACAGATTATGGCACAGGCATCCTGTATGTATTTATCTCCTGCCTTATGTCCTTTTGTATCGTTTATCTGCTTAAGTCCGTTAACGTCACAGACAGCAATAGCGAATTTACAATCTTCCTGCGCCATTTCAAAATTCATATGCTCTTCCATCTCTGTATAAGCATGCTTGCTTTTAACGCCAGTAAGAGAGTCCCGGTTTGCAATTTCTGTCATCTTTTCATATATTGCAATGCGCTTCATGCTGTCATCAATATTACTCAAGCCTACAACAATATGATGATTGTCCTCTGCCGCCATACGAGTAGCCTTCATCCTTATGTAAACAGGCTGACCGTCCATAATAATCCTGAAGGTCAAAAGAAAGAGGCGGTCTACAGACAAGACATTCTTAAGGTTTTCTTTATTTACTGCCTGCAGATACATATCCTTATCATCAGGATAGACATGCTCAGCAAAAGCCTTTATGCAGCTTTCAAAAAAATCCTGTCCGCCGTTAGGAAGCTTCAGCTTCTTAAAATTTTCGCTGGACTTGTATTCTATAAATTCATCTGTCTTTGTATTTACGTAATAAATGCAATCATAATCATAAGCAAGGGCTTCGGCTATTCCTGCATAAGTCAGACTCTTCTGCATAGTCCGCTCATACATGGCAATGCGGCGCATGTGTGCATCAGTATTGCTCAGGCCAATTAATATATGAGCAGAATCCTCCTGCCTAATCCGGGCAGCCTTAAGCCTTACATAAGTTGCCTTTCCATTTATGACCATGCGGTAATTAAGGGAAAAAGAAGTATCAGCCTTCAATACCTTCAGAATGTTTTTTTTAGTAAAGGCAGTATGCACAGTATCAAAATCTTCAGAATATGTAATTTCTTCAAATTCATTAACCACTGTATGAAAATCTTCGCCCAGCATGCATATATCAAGTTCCCGGTCTTTTTCATGAGGAATAAATTCTACGAATTTATCATTATCTGTGTTTACACAGAAAATGCGAAAGAAATCCCTTGCCAGAGACCTGGTAATATCTTCATATTTTAAGCTTTGAATGTATTGAACCTCATTTTCCATTTATGCGCCGCCAAAAAATTAGGTATGCATTAATTTTAACACAGAGTATATGTATTTTCCATTGTTTTTATTTTAAAATTTTCTTAACCATATAATACAGATTAACTGATTTTTATCAGGTATTTTTTCCTTAGAAAAAAATTTTTTTTCTGGTAAAGAAATTTTTTTTTCTCTTAATTAAATTTTTTTTTCTGCCGGAAAAATACAAAGTAAGGAATACCTTTTATTTGTATAGTTGAAAAAAAATAATTATTTTACTTCAACTGCAAAAGCTGCACATACGCCATCAGTTCCTAACATAGACTTGTAGCTACCATTTTGTAAAGCTGTTTATGTTTTAAACTTATATTATGACAATGCGCCAGCTGCGTGATTAGGAGAAATATGAAAAAAGTATTTTTAATAAGCTGCCTATTTTTAATTTCATTAAATCTCTTTGCAGGAATAAGGATTTCAACAAAAGACATAAAAGCAGGAACACACTATTCAATTGATTCATCTGTAAATATTCGCAAGAATCCTTCCCTTTCTGCAGAAAAATTAGGTAAAGTAAATTTTGGCGATAAAATTGAAGTATTAGAAAAGACCGAAGTATACTTTGAGTCGGAAGGAATATATGATTGCTTTTATAAGATTAATTGCAGTTTAGGCATTGGCTATATGTTTGGCGGCTATATTTCAGATAATGCCGAAGATTCCCTAGGCAATGGAAGCAACCTGACTTATTTTGACAAACTGTATGATTATGAAATTAAAATTCCCAAAAGGATAAGCGAAAAATCTTTCTTTAAATTTGCAGAAAAAAGTAATTTTATCGGACAGCATTATGTGAAATACTCTAAGGAAGATCATTCATATTTACCAGGAAATAACGAAGGATATTATATTTACATAGATTTTGCAGGAGAATCTCCCTCTATTGAGGAATTAACCGAAAACGGCAGACTCTTGGCAAACGAAAAAGAAGATCCTCTAATTTTCAATTTTTCAAAAGCAAGCTTATTTGCAATTAGCAAGTCAAAATCTACAAGCATAAAGAAAGATCTTGTCTATGAAAAAATATCAGATCTAAAAATATTAAAGGATCAATTTGCAAATACAACATTCATTTCCTATAAAATGCTGGAAGCTAGCGAACCTCATTATGTTGAAGGAAGAGAATTTGTAACATTACAAGATGGAGAGTTTAAAATAAAAAGACGGTGTGCAAATTATGCACGCGATGGAATCTATTCGGCTCAAAATGCATTTATTTTCCCTGATGACAAAGAAGGGGAAAAGAATACCATTAGGATAATTGGAAAATACTTACAAGGCAATGAAGTTACAGGAGAATATGATGAAAAAATATATTGGAATGGAAAGGATTTTGCAGAAAGAAAATAAAATGAAAAAAATGATTCTATTATCTGCATTGCTATTAATATCTGTTCCTATCTTTTCTTGCGGCAGCAGTTTTAATAAAGAATTGCAGGATTTCATAAAATTAGTAAAGGACAACAAAGGATGGTATTTTGACGAAACAAGTCAGGGGTACATGGCCATGCATTACATTGATATCGAAAAAAATGATGCCTACTATGTTTCAGATAAAATATATGCTATTTCAGATTTTAACAATAAAAAATTCGGCAATTTCTCTGGTGGGGGTAGACCTTATATTAGAGATTCAAAAGTTCTTAACCAAGAAAAAGAACGTTTTAAGACAGAAAGCGGCAAAGTAGTTTCCATATTGAATTACGACACTTACCTTATAAAGACCGACTGTAAAAATGAAGAAGAAGCGGCTGCCTATCTTTACAAAAAGATAGACGACAGAATGTCTTTGATTCTTGGGGATCACTATGACAATAAAAGCGGCATATCTTTAAGCATTTTACGGCAAGAAAAAGGATTTAAAGCAACTGCGAAATGCAAGGACGGAACTTCCAAGGAACATGCAATGCGCTACTGGGATTCCTTAACTATCGCCGGCTTAGAGAACGATATCGGTTATTTCATTAAGATTGAAAACGGTAAAATCAGATTTTACAGCGCAGACATGGGAGATCATGCAGAAAACCTTGGCCTGTTCGAAGTTCCGGCATTGCAGAAAAAAGTCACTTCCATAGAGACAAAAACTAAAGCCAGCGGATACACAATTCTATCAAAGATTCCAAAATACGTTTCGTACGGAAACGTACTACGGTATTCCGAAAACAAAATAGAAAAACAAAAAGAAACGGTTTACAGAGTTTACGAAAATGACGGCTGGAAGATGATTGAGTTTACTGGCAGGAAAGTGCAGCTTATCGACGGAGAAAGCAAGGCCTTAGGCTTTCTTTACGCCGGAGGCAGCCTTAAAAGCGACAGTTCCGCATCTGACGACGCTTTTGAAGACAATATAAAAAAGTCAGATTCTGCAAACGGATTTCTAGTAAAAAATATCAGTGCATCATCAACACTAAAAGACAAATATCACACTTACAGTCCGGAAGGAATGTTAAACGTCTATAATGTCCATGAAGACGACTGGTGGATAAAGTCCGATTACTGGGTTAAAGACAACATTCCTTGGGTTGAGGGAAAAGCTGATGAAGGAATAGGCGAATGCATTGAATTTGACGTATATCCTTCAAGCGATTACCGGCACGACAGGTATTTTATCAGGATTCTGAACGGATATGTAAATCCGCACTTGCCACACCTGTTCAAAGAAAACGGCAGGATAAAAACTGCTTCAGTCGAAACTGACAAAGGATTCAAAGATACGGTTGAGTTTGAAGACGCTGTTGAGTTTACGGATTTTTTTATTCCGATGGCAAAAGACGGCCCGACTCATGTTAAAATTACAATAAAAGACATTTATAAAGGTTCAAAGTATCGAGACACGGCTGTTACAGCATTGGAAGTCCATTACCAATTGTGGGAAAGATAATGCCATAACAATCGGTTGCAAGCTTATTTATTAATAAAGAAAAGTCCTGCAAGGCAAAGACATATTCCGATAACTTTGTTCAAATCAATTTTTTCATGGTATAAAAAGAATCCTAGAAAAATCACTGCAAGAGCAAGAAGCCCGTTAGCCACAGTAGAAAGGGTGCTGACCTTCCATCCGGCCTTATAGGCAAAAATGAATCCTACTTCAAGGCCGGTAATTACAATTCCAAGAACAACGGTTGCCATGTTAGCAAGCGCCATTTCCTTAAAAATGTTTCCGCCCTTTGAAGTCACAAGATAAGCCGCTAAGGAAAAAAGCGTTGCAACTCCGTAAGTCACAGTCATAGATGCATAGGTGTTCATCTGAGGAGGAATGCCTTTTGCACATATCTGATAAATCGTGTTTGATAAAACGATGACGGCCAGCGGCCAAAAGTAAGAAAACATAGAGCTTCTCCTAAAAATAAAAATTGTCCATCTTCAAAGACCTAACGATTAGACTGGACGCATTCAAGAAATCTTGAGAAGTCCCTACCCGGTGGCAGTAAGCTTATATTACAAAATAAGAGCCTGTTTGTACAGTAAAATGAAAAATTAATTTTCGCAAAGCTTCATTCCTTTTCTTTAATAAGTTTCAAAAGAATAAGAAAGGCAATCAGAAGGATCGGAAAGATTCCTCCATAGAAAAGCCCATGCTGAAGGTTGTCGCCAGCTTTCTGAGAAACCATTCCAACTAGACTCGGGCCAATTGATCCGCCCAAATCTCCTGCCATAGCAAGCAGGGCAAACATTGCCGTTCCTCCCCTTGAAATCTTTTTGGAAGAAATGCTTAAGGTTCCCGGCCACATGATGCCTACTGAAAAGCCGCACATAATGCAGCCAATCAAGGCCACAATTGGATAATGCGAAAGGGATGCCAAAGCATAGCAGACAAGGCAAAGGAAGCCTGAGGCAATCATGAATTTTTCAAGGTCAACCTTTTCTCCAAGCTTTCCATAAAAAACGCGTGCAATGCCCATTGTAACAGCAAAAAGGCATGGTCCTGCCAGATCGCAGAAAGTTTTAGAAAAGCCAAGCCCTGATTCAACAAAGGCAGAAGCCCACTGCGCCATAGAAAGTTCGCTTGCTCCGGAACAAACCATAAGCACGACAGCCACCCAGAACAGAGGCGACTTAAACAGCTGCAGGATAGTCATGCCTTTACCAGAGTCAACAAGCTTTTCAATAGGACAGGTTGCAAAGTTATAGATGTTATACAAAGGTATGACTGACCAGAAAATGGCAATGTATTTCCAGTTATCAATTCCAAAAACTGTAAAAAGCAGGCTAGAAATTACTGTAACGCCAAGCCATCCCCAGCAGTAAAAGCTATGGAGCAGACTCATAGTCGCTTCCTTATTTTCAAAAGGACAGGCTTCTACAATCGGAGAGCAGAGCACCTCAATTAAACCGCTGCCTATTGCATAAAGAATGACGCTTATCATAATTCCTGCATAGGCAGAAGGCAGAAGGTCTGGAAGAACGGCCAGCGAAATAAGTCCTATAGCAGAGAATATTTCAGACGTAACAATGCTAACTCTATAGCCAATCCTGTCAACAAAGCGGGCGCAGAAAATATCTACAAGCAGCTGAGTAAAGAAAAAGGCTGTCGGGATAAGGGCAATAAGGCCTAGAGGAATCTGATAATCATTGTGCAATTTCAAAAATAGCAGGGGCGCAAAGTTTGCGGCAATTGCCTGAGTTATAAAGCCAAGGTAGCAGGCCCTTAAGGTTTTCTTGTAGTTTGGTTTTGTGCTTGTTGCATTCATAACTGTACTATATAATAAATCTTGCTTTTGAGACAAGCATTGAAAGCGATACAGTCCCTACTCCAAGTGAACATAAAGGTTAGAAATATAGACAACAGAAATGGAGTATAGTAAAATCTTATTTATAAGATATCCTATAAATAAGATTTGGAGCAGTTGATGAAATATAATTATTTTGGCTGGGAAAATAACTCTGTCAAAGCCATAAACAGTGAATATAAAGGAATAAAGACCCCTCAGGATTTATACGATGCACTTACTCTTATTTGGTGTGCAGACACTTGCGCTCCACGAATGAGAAATAGCTGGTCAATTGAAAACAGGACATTGGGTCAGTGCTCCATAACCGCTTTTCTTGCACAGGACATATTCGGTGGAAAAGTATACGGAATTCTTAGGGATGGCGGAAATTATCACTGCTACAATGTTATTGGCGACGCAGCCTTTGACTTGACTAGCGAACAATTTGGCAAAGAAAAGCTTTGCTATGAAGGAAATCCAGAACAGGCAAGGGAAGTTCATTTTGCAAAAACTGAAAAATTTGAGCGCTATAAATATTTAAAGGCGGAACTAAAAAAACTCTGCGATTCTTCTCTTTTTGTACGCCATCAGATGAGAAGAAAGGACAGGGAAATTACAGATTTTGATACCATTCTAAAAATGATTGATGCATGTCATATCGTAAGGATAGGTCTTTTTGATAAAAACGAACCGGACTTCCCTTACATCATTCCTTTAAATTTCGGCTATAAAGTTATTGACGGCAAAATCTGCCTGTACATTCATGGTGCAAGGGCCGGACGAAAATGGGATTTGCTGCAGCAGACGCAATATTGCTCTGTCCAAATGGATGCAGATGACGGCATGGAACTTATCCCTGCTGCAAGAGATATAACTGAAAGATACCGCTGCGTAATGGGAAAGGCCAGAGTCAGGCTGCTTTCTGGAGACGAGCTTGCCAGTGCCATGGAAACTTGCGTCAGCAGGTATGACGAATGCAGGGACTTCAACTGGAACAGGGAAGCACTTTCTCATGTAGCTGTTTGGGAACTTGAGCTTTCTGCAGTTACGGCAAAGTGGAATAAAATAAAGGGAAACGCTGACTAAAATTTCCTTATTCAAAAATTATCCATTTTTGCAACAGACATAAAAAAGTCATCCTTTACTTAGGTCATTCTCTTTAACAGTTGACAGTTAATTGATTTTCAGTCGATAATGTACAATATGAACATTAAGTCTTTTATTACACTCGAAAATATTGGAGAGGTAAGTAAAGAAATACAATCCACTCTTGATAAATCAAAGGCAAGCAAAAAGGAAATTGCAGATGCACTTTTGCTTCTGGAAGAGACTGCTGTACGGCTGCTTCAGCACGGTGGAAGTTCAATTACAGCACAGCTCCATACTTTTTTAGGAAAAATATACCTTAAGATATTCGCTCAAGGTGAACCGTACAATCCATTTGAATCCATTAACTCATGGGATAACGACAGCGAAGATTATCTTAGAGACCTTATCTTTAACGCCCACAGGCAGGATTTAAGCTACAGCCGCCGAAAAGGACAGAATGTCATAAGCATTTGCGTCCACCAAGGAGGCAATAAAAAACTTTTCTATACTTTTGGACTGATGTTTGCCGGCATATTGATGGGCCTCATTATGAAACAACTTCCTTCAGGCGTATCAAATTTTCTTGCAGATACAGTTTTTGCCGTTTTCCAAAAACTCTTTACTAATGCGCTTTCGCTTCTGATTGCTCCCCTTGTATTTTTTTCTATTGCAAGCAGCTTTGCTTCTCTTTCCGACGGTTCCGAAATCAAAAAACTAGCCGGACTTACAATGTTCTTTTATTCACTAATAAATGCGTTTGCCATTCTGATTGCGATTGCCTGCGGCTATGCATTTTATAAAACAGTTTCTATACCTAACTTTCAGGCATATTTGACTGGCAGCGCCCCTATACCAGAACATGGAACTGACTATTCTTTGTATTCTATAGTAACGGAACTTATTCCTAAAGACATTGTTACACCCCTAAAGAATGTTAATATCCTTCAGATTTTTATTTTTTCTACCTTTACAGGATGTGCAATGAGCATGCTTGGGGAACGAACATCCAGCCTGCGCATACTGTTTTCAGAAGCAAGAGATTTGTTTGCAAAACTCATGAGCATGGTAATCTTCTGGATGCCCTACATAGCTTTCGCTGCTATGGCTTCATTAGTCTATAAGAGCAAACTTTCTTCGCTCACGCTTCTCCTTTCATATGCGGGAGCAATGGCAGCTGGGTGCCTTTTGCTTTTCGGCCTGCACGTTATTTTAATACTATGCTTTGCAAGGGCTTCACTAATTCCTTTCTTAAAGCACGTACCTTCTTTTTTAATTACGCCATTTATTTGCCCTAAGCGAAGCGTCATTCTTCCATCTTCCCTTAATTTCTGCAAAAATAAACTGGGGTCTTCAGAAAAAGTATCAGCATTCGTCCTTTCTTTTGGAGCAAGCATACATAAATCTGCTGTTGCCCTTTGCGTAATACTGGAAGTCCTTCTCTTTGCCAAAATAAGCGGCATTACCATTACTTCTTATCTGTTATTAAAGCTATGCGTCATGACCTTTTTCCTTTCATTTTGCAGTAATGGACTTGTCTGCCTTATGGCAGTACTGCCGGTTGCAAACATTCCTATGTCACTGATTGCATTTACCTTTGGAATTGAAGACATTATAGACAGGCTGAGGACTGTCATAAATATGAGCGGCGACATTGCAGTTACTGCAATCGTATCAAAAAAAACAAGGACAGACAAATGACAAAACTCATTTCATGGAATATAGATTCAATAAATGCAGCCCTTACGTCAACTTCGGCAAGGGCTCTCTTATCACAGGATGTGCTAAAAAAGATTGCAGGCTATAATGCAGATATAATTGCAATTCAGGAAACAAAGCTGCCTGCTGACGGCCCATCTGATAAGCACAAGGAACTTTTAGGTTCCTATTTTCCAGGTTACAAGGTAGAATGGCTGTCGTCTGTTCCTCCTGCAAAAAAAGGCTATGCCGGAACAATGATCCTTTACAAAGAAGGCCTGACTGCAAAAAGGAATGACGTAAGGCTTGGCGCCCCAGACACAATGGATGACGAAGGCCGCCTGCTCACTCTTGAGTTTGAAAACTTTTATTTTGTTAATGTATACACTCCAAACTCAGGCGACGGACTTAAGCGACTTTCTGAGCGGCAGCAGTGGGATTCCTTATATGCAGACTACCTTTCTTCTCTAGACGCTAAAAAGCCTGTGATTGCCTGCGGAGACTTTAATGTTGCCCACAAGGAAATTGACCTTGCAAATCCTGCAAGCAATCATTTTTCAGCAGGCTTTACAGACGAAGAGCGTGAAGACTTTACAAAGTTGCTTGCAAAAGGCTTTACAGACAGCTTCCGCCACATTCATGGAGACGTAAAGGATATTTACTCCTGGTGGGGACAGAGAGTTAAAACGAGCAAGATAAATAATTCAGGCTGGCGCATAGATTATTTTATTGTCAGTGACAGAATAAAAAATCAGATTCAAAAGTCTGAAATGATAGATTCAGGTCCTCGGCAGGATCATACTCCGATTCTATTAGAGATTAATATCAGCTTGTAAGTAAAAGAACTTTAAGTTTTTTCTATAATTATTTCTCAGAAACTGGACGGATCAGGTCATACATATTAAAGTTTTCTCCACAGTGCCTGATCCTGTCAAGTTTCATGCCAAGATGTTCATATCTCTTGCACTTATCTTCATCATCTGTATCTAGGATAACTGCAACTTTTTCAGCATCTGCAATTTCGTATACAAATTCCATCATCTTGCGCATAAAACCTTTTTTTTGATATTCAGGCCGGACGGCAAGCATTTCAATCCTGATGAATTTCTGCCTTGCCTTTTTCATTCTAGTTTCTATGCTTTTTCCATCCGAAAAACAGGCAGAGACAAAAGCATTTAAATTCTTCCATCCGCCCAAAGCCTTTTTTTCTGAAGAAATCATCTTTAGTCCATCAAAAAATTCAATTGAACCTATTCCTTCTCCTGCAATAAAAACATACCCTTCCCTATTCATAGATGTCGTATAAAGAAGGCCGCTTTTACAGGCGGCTGCTGTAATTCCATTTATATATGTAAACATATCTTCACGGCGTGTAATATATTTCAAAAGTCCCATATCTTTTTTCTGATAAGGATAATCAAAAAAAGAATCTGAAATTTGTTTTGAAATGACTGCAATTTCTTCTTCAGATAAGTCTTCTAGCTTTTGCATAAGTTAGTTATACCTAACATAATAGGCAGTGTCAATTCCATCCTTATGGCAAAACAATTAGCCCTGATAAATATATTAAATTTATTTTTTAATGGCACTTCTTTTATACTCTAGACATTTATATTAAAAAGAATAATTATATCTGTATGCCTAAAAAAACGAACCGCGGTTCACTGTCAATGGTTTCCCTAACTCTTCCCCTTGCGCTTGAACAGCTTTTCAGACTGCTTGTTTCTTCTGCAGACACTGTCATGCTCAGTTCCTATAGCAATGAGGCTGTTGCTGCAGTTGGCCTAGTCACCCAGTATATATTTTTTCTTAACCTGATATTTTCCGTAATAGGAACAGGATGCTCTATTGTCCTTGCACAGTATATTGGAGCCCAAAAGACTAAAAATGACCTAAATAACATTGCCCAGGCGAGTACTGTCATGGTATTTTTTATTTCACTGCTGCTGACCATACTTGTAATTGCAGGCACGCCATTCCTTTTAGGATGCTACACCCTTGAAGATAAGGTCAGGAACTTTGCATCTCAGTACTTTATCATATATGGAGGAATCTGCTGCTTCTTCAATGCATTCAATCTGCTCCAGGGGGCAATACTGCGCAGCTATGGATATTCTGGAGAAGTAATGATTGTTTCTGTCATTGCAAACCTTATAAATGTTGCTGGAAACGCAATTTCTCTTTACGGATGGTTCGGACTGCCAATATTTGGAGTTGCGGGCGTTGCCTGGTCTTCCGGCATTTCCATGATAGTATCATGCATTCTATGCGCTCAGTTTATAGCAAGAAAAGAAGACATTGCATTTTCTTTTAAAGGCATACGTAAGGTTCCTTCAGAAAGCTTCAGGCTTATTCTTTCTGTTGGAGTTCCTACTGCGGGGGAAAGCCTTTCTTATAATACAAGTCAGATTGTCATTATGGCAATGATTTCTACCTTAGGCACTTTTGCAATGTCTGCTCAGGTTTATACGCAAACTATAGTCAGATTTGTTTATGCCATTGCAATTGCAATAGGCAGTGCTACTCAGATAAAGGCCGGATACTACGTAGGAGCACATCAAAGTGAAATTGCTTATAAAAAAGTCTTTAAATATCAATTTGTAGCAACATCCTGCTCTATGATTTTGATTGCAATTGTAAATATATTTAAGCCTCCGCTTATAAGAATGTTTACAAATACAGAAGAAATAACAATTCTTGTATCTACGCTCCTTATTTATTCTGCATACATAGAATTCGGACGTTCCTTAAACCTTGTCTACATAGGGGCCTTAAAGGGTGCAGGAGACATCAAGTTTCCTGTGCTGTACGGCATATGCTCTAACTGGGGAATAATGGTTTTAGGCAGCTACATCCTAGGACTTAAAATGGGACTTGGCCTTGTAGGCTTCTGGCTTGGAATAGGTACAGATGAAACTACCAGGGGAATCGTAATGTTCTTTAGATGGAGGAGTCGCCGCTGGCAGCGTCACGCCCTGGTATGACAATATTTAAAGGTTTGCAGTTTCAAGCCTAAATAGATTAGTAAAAACATTGTTTACTTTTATAATTACTGTTATAATGAAAGAGGGGTAAATCAGTGTTTGAGAATTGTGAAATTTTAAATAACCAAGCAATAGAATTAGCCTCTAAAGGAGAATATGAGGAAGCAATTGCATGCTTTAAAAGAGCCATTACGATGGAAAAGGACAATTACCTCCTCTGGTATAATCTGGGCATAACCTACAGAGACGCAGGAGACATCGAAGCGGCTGCAGCAGCATTGCAAAAGGCTTATCTCATAAAACCTGAAGACGAGTCTCTCCTGGAGTCTTTGACTACAACTTATTATACAATGGGAGACTTTCCAGATGCATTTAAATATGCATCTGAAGCTCTTACGATTAATCAGGATAATTACAGGGTCTGGAACACTCTTGGTGTTTTATACTTCAATCAGTCGGAATATGAAACTGCATGCGAAGCTTTTGAGCAGGCAATTTCTCGTAATCCATACTATTATGATGCCCTGTATAACCTTAGAGACTGTTATGTGGAACTCGGTAACACTACTGGTGCAGACGAGTGTGAAAAAAGAATGAAGGATCTGCCTTATCACGATTAAAATATGTATAGACGAGTGATGATTGTTTCGGTACAGGAGGACGGTTCAGCTACAGTCTTGCCTGTAATAAATGATGAATGTTCTAAATGTGCAGGAGGCTGTGCAAAGCAAGGGTCTCCTTTTTCAGTAAAAAATCCTCAAAACCTTGCGGTACGGACAGGCAGCATTGCGGCTGTTTCTACTCCAAAAAGCAAGCAGGCCCTGGAAGGAATCCTTTCGCTTGTCGTACCTTTTTTCTGTGCCATCGGAGGGTATTTTGCGGCAGTGCCTTTTGCAAAGTCTTTGGGGCTACCGTCTGGAGATGGTGCCAGAGCAATAGGAGTCCTGCTTTTTCTTGCTTTATCATCTGCCATTGTTCTTTTTATAAACAGACGGATTCCTGAATTTTCAAAGCCTGAAATCATAGAAATATTACAGTCATGAATGCTTTAACAAGCTTTGTTCTGGCTTGTTATTGACCAAAATCTATTATAATGGGAAAATGAAACCTTATGAGTAAATATATCCTTGTTACCAGTGGAGTTTGTTCTAGCTTAGGGAAAGGCGTTGCTGCAAGTACTATCGGAAGCCTTCTTGAATGCAGCGGCCTTAAAATTGCAATGCTAAAATGCGATCCTTACATCAATGTTGATGCAGGAAATATCAGTCCTTACCAGCATGGAGAAGTCTATGTTACTGAAGATGGCGCTGAAACTGACCTTGACTTAGGAAACTTCAGCAGATTTACCAGCATCAAGCTTTCTAATGAAAACTGCATTTCCATTGGAAAAGTATATGAAAACGTTATAAAAAATGAACGTGCAGGAAGATACAACGGAAGAACTGTACAGGTCATTCCTCATATTACTGATGAAATTAAAAGGTGCATACGGCATCTTGGAGATACAACAAAAGCTGATGTCGTAATAGTTGAAATCGGCGGAACTGTCGGTGATATTGAAGCAGTTCCTTACCTTGAAGCAATCCGCCAGTTAATCCGTGAAGTTGGCAAAAACAATGCTATCAGCGTACACCTAACCCTCATTCCTGTAATTACAGGGGGTGAATTAAAATCAAAGCCTACGCAGCATTCTGTAAAGCAGCTTCAGGAAGTAGGAGTCCAGCCTGACATACTTCTATGCCGATGTGAAGCTCCTGTAGATGAATCTATGAAAAAGAAAATAGCTCTGTTCTGCAATGTTTCAGAAGGTGCCGTTTTCATTTCTCCAGACGTTAAGAAATCTATTTATGAACTTCCTATAATTTTCCATGAACAGCAGCTGGACAAAAAGATTAATGAAAAGCTTTCTTTAGGCAACCGTACAACTGACATACGCCAATGGACTAATTTCATTGAAAAGCTCAACAATCCTTCAAAGAAGGTCTGCATAGCAATGGTAGGTAAAAAGGATTACCTCGACAACTGCTACAAATCTGTTCAGGAATCACTGTTTCACGCTGCCGTTACCGGCAACAATGCTTCTGTTACAATCAAGAAGATAGATGCAGAAACCCTTGAAGATGCAAAAAACTTTGATGAAAGCTTTAAGAATGTTGATGGAATTGTAATACCTGGAAATTATGGACAGCGCGGTTTCCTTGGACTTCTTTCTACTGTTAAATATGCACGCGAGCATAAGATTCCTTATCTGGGCATAGACTTGGGCATGCAGCTTATGGCTATAGATACAGCCCGTTACTTATGCAACTGGGAAGATGCTGATACAACAGAATTCATGCAGAATTCAAATTATCCAGTAATAAGCCTTCCAGAAGAGCAGTCGGCACCGTCTGCAGGCGTTATGAAGCTGGGAGCAAATGAAGTTACAATTATTGAAAAGACTAGGCTTTATTCTATCTATAATTCTACATCAGTAATTGAAAGGCACAGATCTAAATATACTTTTGACCGCAGATATACAAAGGATATGACTTCACATGGACTTATAACATCTGCACTTGCTGCTGATGACAAGCAAGTTGAAGCTTTTGAATGGTCTGACCACCCTTGGGGCATCGGAGTTCAGTATCATCCTGAGTTCTTAAGCAGACCGGCAAAGCCTCATCCCCTGTTTGATTCCTTTATACAGGCTTCAATCGCCTACAACGAGGAACACACCCTTTAGCTATAATGTTAAAAGTCCGGCTTATTTACAGAAATCTTATTTCCTTTTTATGCTTCATAGTTTTTACATCATGTTCTTTAAATTATGAAGTAAAAAAAAGGGAAGCAAAGAATGATCAGCCGGAATTTTTGTTTCAGAATGTCATTTTCAACCGCTATGAAAACAACAGAATTACCGTATCAGTAATTGCAGAAAAGCTGGAACAGTATCCGTCCAACGTTTCTTATGCTAAGCAGGTTTCGTTTGATTTCTGGAATAATAGCAATGAACGGGAACTGTCCGGCTCTTGCAGGCTGTTGGGAATGCAGTCATATAATAATATTTTTACCCTCTATGATAACATACAGATAACCGATATTAAAAATGAATCTGACATACAGGCATCAGCCTTAAGATGGAATTCTGAAAAAAAGACTTTAACTTCAGATAAATCAAAATCAGTTAAGGTTTCAAAAAAAAGTATGGAAATTGAAGGGACTTGTTTTTCTGCAGATGGAGATACCAATTATTTTGAATTTACGTCTGGCGTTTCGGGTACAATTCATCTGGAAGAAGGAAACTGAAAATGAAAAAGTTTTTTATCGTTATAGCTGCCGCATTTCACCTTGTTTCACTTTCTTTTGCTGAAAACATCATATTCAAAGCAGATTTTATGTCGGGAAAGTCATCTGAAAAAAAAGATTATGCAAAGCTGACAGGAAACGCAAGCATTATAACCAGCACAATGGAAATCTATGCAGATGTTATAGAGCTTTCAGGCGAAAACTATCGTTTTATAGAGGCTACAGGTAACGTTTCAGGGACTAATGTTAAGAATAAAATAGATTTTACTTGCGGACAGCTCTTATACGACAGAGAAACTGAAATTGCTACATTGCAGAATTCGGTTCATTTAATAGACAGGGAAAATGAAACAATTGCAAATGCAGAAATTATGGATTATGACCAGAATAAATCTACTATAATCATGCAGATTTCTGTTGCAATGCAGCAAAAAGACAATATATGCGTCGGATCTCATGCAATCTATAAGACTGATGCAAGAACTTTATTTTTGAGCGGAAATCCTCAAATTACAAAGGGAAAAGATGTTTTTAGGGCACAAGAAATTGAACTTAACCTAGACACGCAGGATATCATATTGGACGGACGTGTCCGAGGTTCTGTAGAAGAAACTAAAAACAATGAATAAAAAATAACGGAAGGTTTACTTATGGACAGTCATACATTACAGGTAAGCTCACTGTATAAATCGTTTGGCAATAAAAAAGTTGTCCAGGGGATTGATTTTTCTATGAGCACCGGTGAAGTTTTAGGACTTCTTGGACCCAACGGTTCCGGTAAAACTACAACTTTTTACATGATTGTTGGCTTTTATAAGCCAACAGATGGGAATGTTTTTTTAGATAACGAATTAATAACAAAGCTTCCTATGTACAAAAGAGCCCGACTTGGCATTTCATATCTTCCTCAGGAACCTTCGGTTTTCAGAAAACTTACAGTAGAAGAAAATATTTGGTCCATTCTGGAAACTAGGCAGGATTTAACCATTAAAGAAAAAAAAGACACTCTTGAAGAATTAATAGAAGAATTTTCTATTCAAAAAATCAGAAAGCAGCAAGCTTATACATTATCAGGAGGAGAACGCCGAAGGACTGAAATTGCACGATCTTTAGCTATTCAGCCAAAATTCCTTCTTCTGGATGAACCATTTGCAGGAATTGACCCTATTGCAGTTGCTGACATAAAGAAATTAATTAAATTGCTTTCAAAAAAAGGAATTGGAATTCTGATAACAGATCACAATGTCCGTGACACCCTTGAAATAACAAATCGAGCTATAATTATTTCTTCTGGACAGATTGTAATCCAAGGTAATAAAGATGAAATTTTAAATTCTAAATTAGCTAGGGAAATATACTTAGGTACAGATTTTGAAATGTAATAAGTAATATAAAAATACAGCCACCCTTGTCATTTAAGGGTGGCTAACGAAGCGATTATTTATGCTTCTGCTTTTTCTTCTGAAGCTGGTTCAGCCTTTTTAGCAGTTCTAGCTTCAACGCGAGCCTTGTTCTTCAAAGCTGCTTTACAAAATTTGCAAATTTTTACTTTATTGCCATCAACATCCTGTTCATACAGAACCTTGATCTGCTCAGTACCGCAAATAGCGCATTTTCCGCGACCATGATTTGGCTCTTTACGGATTCCAGTTCCACGATGTGCTTTTGACATATCTTACTCCTTTGCGGCCTCAGCTTTTGGAGCTGATACTTTTTTTTCTGCCTTAGCATCTTTTTCTTCTGGTTCAGGCAGTTTATAATCAACAAGTTCCAAAATTACTACATCTGCAGCATCGCCCTGACGGAAACCCAGTTTTAATACACGAGTATATCCACCATTACGATCCTTCATACGAGGTCCAATTTCTGTGAACAATTTATTCAGAATCTTTTCATCTGCAATAAATTTAGCAGCAACTCTTCTATTATGAACACTATCAACTTTTGCACGTGTGATAAGTTTTTCAGCTGCCTTGCGTACTTCAAGAGCCTTTGCCTTTGT
>JAILPY010000163.1 GCA_024699235.1 Treponema sp.
ACTCCTGTCACTATGATTAATACCGGCCCTTTCATAGACCAGGACACCGTGATTTTCACCGAGCTTTCGCGCAAGCACTTCCCACTCAGCAATACACGCCCCAAGTCCCATTTCTATTACAATATCAACGGTTTCGCTTCCAAAAATCTTATAGTTAATCATCACACATTTCCTCCAATCAGGGATTTGTTCTTTCAGCAATAAATCCAGCTTCCCTACTCTGCTATCAACCAATCCTTACAGGACAAAGATAACGAGCGTCAAAAGCATGCATAACTCCAGCCTCATATTTCAGAGCAAGTCTTGCGGCTTCCTTTGCATGGATAATCGTCGTATCGTAGACAGGAAGAAGGCTGTCTTTCTGGCTGATGAGCATGCCGATTTCCGTGCAGCCCAAAATAACGCCTTCAGCCCCCTGCTCTTTGAGATAAGCTATGATTCTCTGGTATTCCCTGCGGGAAGAGTCCAGAACCTTTCCAAGGCAAAGCTCATTGAAGATAACGTCGTTCACAAGCTCTATGTCCTTTTCGCCAGGAAGAAGGACTTCAAGGCCGGCCGCTTTGAGCTTATCTTTAATAAAGTCCTGAGTCATCGTGAATTTTGTGCCCAGCAGGGCTACCTTTTTGATTCCATCGCGCCTTATTGCATTGGCTGTTGCGTCAGCAATATGAAGAATCGGGATTTTGATTTTTTTTTCAATTTGCGGAACAAGTTTGTGCATTGTATTGGTAGCGATTACGATAAAATCCGCCCCGGCTCCCTCAAGTCTTTTTGCCGCATCCGAAAGGATTCTTGCGTTTCCGTCCCAATTGCCGCTCGACATATTTGCTTCAAGCTCGTCAAAGTCAACGTTGTACATTAAAATCTTTGCGCTGTGAAAGCCTCCCAAAGCCGAAACGACTTCCCTGTTCAAAATTTCATAATAAGTGATAGTGCTTTCCCAGCTCATTCCGCCGATTAAACCGATTGTCTTCATTTTATTTCTCCCTGCTGCCAATATAAAATAAACAAAAAAAAGAAGAACGAGTTTCAGATGAGATGCATATTTTTACAGATGAAATGCATTCATTTTATGTAGTTTATTTTGAACTGGGAACCGAACGCCTGTCATTCTGTAAGTAATAAATAAGTTTGTCTCGGCAATTTTATTGAAATGTATTCTACCCTGTGCCGGCCGGCGGAAGAACTTTGGAGTAAAAAACGTTAAAAATAGGGCTTGTATACAAGGTCATATTGTGAATACAAAATATCTAATGTAATACAAGGAATTAGCCCATTTGTATACAATGTTTATCTTGTGTGTTTATTATCCTCTATTCAGGATAACCGTTACTAACTGATTTTGTTATTTCCTCATGTGCCGGCCGGCGGTGATACATTTTTCATGAGTTATGATGAAAATTAATTAGCGAGGTTTCTTTTTAACAGAAATCCAGATTGCGCTGTGGTAGTCGGGCGCTGTCATTTCCGCCTTTAGATCATACCATTCTATGCTGGCATTTCCGCAGAGTTCCCAGTCCGGATTGCCGGGCAGCCATTCATTGAAGATTCTTGTGTTCACATCCTGAAGTCTTTTGGCATAGGACCGTAACAGTCAAAAATTGCCCAGTCATTTTTTGGAAATTCGTAGACTGTCATTCCCTCCGGAACCTGACCGCCCATATATTTTCCGGCAATCAGATAGCGGAACTTGCTGGCACCAAGGTCGTCAATACAGATTCCGTATTCACCGATGCAGTTATCCACAACCGCCTTTTCGTAAGGATTCGACGGCGGATTCCCTGCCGCAATGTTTTTTAAGTATTTTTCCCAGATTCTGTCCCAGAATTCCGGGATTTTGTCGTAGGCTGTCTCCATGTCCAAAGGGAAGCTGATAAAAAGCCTCTGGAGGAAAAGTGTTTACAATAGAAGAAATCTGCTCAAACAAGTTGCCGCGTAATTCAAGAAGAAGATTTATGCCCTCAGAAAATGTCGCTTCCTTAGAAATAAGCGTTTGCATTTTTTTGTTTTTCTCTGACCATTCTTTATCCATGTTAAGTTCCGTTTTCGGTTTCTATTTTAAATGGCATCTTCATACCCAATATTATGCATTAATTGAAAGTCCCAGCCTGTATGCTTGTTCCAAGCCGGCCTGTGTTACGCTGTCCTTGTCCTTTGCCCCTCGCACAAGCACTTTTCCTGCATCCTCCAATTTAAAGAAATTGAGTGTAAGCTTGTACTGCGTGAGAATTGCATCGAACATTTCCGGCAATTCCGCTGCCCCAACCAAAATCAGAGCCAGTTTTTTAATATTAAAGCTGTTCCGCAAAGGCGTATGAAGCCTGTCGATTACGGTCTTAAGCTGCGAACTGATGCCATAAAAATAAACCGGTGAGGCTATTACCAGAATGTCCGCTTCAGAAAGCTTTTTATAAATCTGCTGCATGTCGTCATTCTGAAAGCAATTGTTTCCTTCGCACGAAAAGCAGCTGTTGCAGCCGATACAAGGATTCACTTTGTAGTCGTGAACCGAGAAAACTTCAACCTCATTGTTTTTTTCTGCGCCTTTTACAAACGCGGCGACAAGCCTGTCTGTGTTTCCGTCTTTTCTAGGGCTTCCTGCCAGAACGATTATTTTGCTCATAAGCCGCCTCCGTTTTTGATTTCTTAACCGTTTGTGAGGTCAGTATAGAATAGAATAATAAAACGGAAAGAAGAATAACTTTCAGATGAGATGCATGTTTTTACAGATGAAATGCAAGGATTAAAAGATTATGATTTTTCATCACCTTTAAACTTCTTCCGATATTGTTATAATAGAAACAAAACAGGATATTTACATGGAAGAAAAACCAATCTTAGAAAAAGCAGAACGGATTCGTGATGTAATCCGCTATATCAAACGATTTAAGAACGCAGCCATGTTCCATGACAAAACTTCGATGTCAACCTTATCTGTCTTTAGTTCCTCCTGCAAAAGTTTTAATGCGGCGCGTCCCTTTCCCTGCCGTCTAAAATTCCTGGCTATAAAAAATTGCCTCAGGTACAGGGGTTT
>JAILPY010000169.1 GCA_024699235.1 Treponema sp.
AGACAGTCGAGCTGCAATTTCACCAATCATAGCGCCATTCTTAGTCATCTTTATGTCAGCCTTTGCTACACCAGCAGTAAGCCCCAAAGATTTTATACCATTAGCAAAAGCTTTTATCAAAGAACATTTATCTTCAATGGATGCCAGTGTTGACATAGTATGTCCCATTTCAATGAAATATGGAGAATAGTATATATGGCGATCAGCAAAACCTGTTATTGTAAGCGTTCCGTCATAAACCACTGAATCTATAGAAAATTCAGGTCCATCCATATAATCTTCCAGTATCGCAGTCCCTGTTCGTGAATACCGAACCGCCTCTTCTACAGAAAATAAAAACTCCTTTTCATTTCTTATAAGGCGACATCCTCTAGCTCCCATATTGTCAACAGGCTTTACAACCTTAGGATATATCATTTTTGAAAAAACTTCAGGTTTTAAATATGAGACTATATCGTTCCGTGAAATTCTTGAAAATGCAGGAGAAGAAACAGAATCTTTCAAAAAACAGCTTCGCATTAAAGTCTTATCACTTGCATTTAATGCTGCTTCAAATGAATGAGATACAAAACCGCATTTTTCAGCTACATAGGAAACCGATGCAGAAAAATCAGTTCCAGCAGTAAATACTCCAGCAAGCTCTGATTTCATAGACAGAGCTAATTTTGCAAGTCCTTCCCTATCTTTTAAGTCCACAGGTTCAAATTTATCTGCATAAACAGAACAGACAGCAGAAGGATTTCCATCAACAACAAGGGTCTTATATCCAAGTTCTCTAGCAGACTCAATTGATGGACGCTGCATAAGTCCTGCACCCAGAATCAGTATATATTTTTCATTCATACAATTACCTTACCTTCCTGCAATAAACTTCAAACGTATCCCCTAATTTTAAAGTACGGCTTGTAAATTTTAAAAAACTGAATTCCAAAGACCTTTCCTTTAGATTTTTTTTCTTTGCATAAGGAAATCTCTCCGGATGGATTCCTGTTGAAACAATCTGTACAACTTCAAATCCATATTTTTTAAGAATTGAAGCTGTCCTAGAAGGTTCCCATAGAGTATAGTGATCGCAAGGACTCTGCTCAAAAAAACTCTGCGTATTATAACGTGCACTAACACCAGAAGCAGAAGGTGTGCTAAATGCAAAAATTCCGCCTTTTTTTACGATTTTTGACACTGCAGAAAGAACAGAATCAACATCCTGAAAATGTTCTATAACAAACCACATACTAACAGCATCAAACTGTTCAACTCCAAATTCTGCAGAAACATCTATTTTTGGAAATGCAGATTTTACAGCTGGATAATGAAGATTTGATTTTACATAATTTATTGCATCTTCAGAAATATCAGTACCAAAAACTTGCCATCCAGAATCATTAGCAGCATCAAGGAAAGGCCCCAAGGCACAGCCTATATCCAAAACGGTAGGAGTAATAGAAGTATGGCGATGATGATGCCTATAAATTCGGTCAACAATACTTATCCTTCGGACACATTGAGCCTTTATAGCTGCAAAATCATCTTCATAAGTCTTACCGTATTGCTTCTGATAATCTTCATAAAAATAAGAATGATTATAAACAGTCTGCTCGGCATCAACAGTCCATCCCATATAAAGCATTCCGCACTTACGGCACCTGCGGAACGTATGCTCAGCAGTTCTTGCAACAACGGGATCCTTTTGCATCAAAGAATCATAATCACTATCATTTTGGCAAACAGGACACTTTAATGAGTGGCCATGAGACAGCATGCCTATGAAATCTGTTAAAGAGACATCCTTTCTTTTTCCTAATATCTTTTCCATAGATATGTAAAGAGATTCAGGATTTTTCAATAGCTTTTCAAAATTCTTCTTGTCTATATCGTTAGAACTTATGCAAGCAAAACCATATTTTTTAGAAAGCTGTTCATGCAATGAGGATGTTCCCAAAAGAATAACGGCACACCCTGCAGCTACAGCTTCAAATGCAGTAAGTCCATAATGAGTTACAACAAGATCGTATTCAAAAAGCTTATCTTTTAAATT
>JAILPY010000088.1 GCA_024699235.1 Treponema sp.
CCTGACTTGGACCCTTGCGTTTCTGAGACAAGAAGCCCTATGCATTATACTGCTGAGATTGCAAAGAAGGCCGATCCTGACTGCGTTACTGTATTTATTGGCCCTTGCCTTGCAAAGCGAAGGGAAGCGTTTGATGATGACATAGTAGATTACGTCCTTTCTGTAGAAGAGATTTCTGCACTGTTTGAAGCTAAGCAGATAGACGTTTCAAAGATGGAGGCTGTGCCTGGCACTATTATTCCTACTTCAAGCGGAAGGAACTTTGCCAAGTCGGGCGGGGTTGCAGAGGCTGTAAGGCTTAGGCTAAAGGACGATTCAATTCTTAAGCTTGCAAAGATTAACGGCCTGAATAAAGGCGGCATGAAGATGCTTAAGGCTTACGGCATGATTAATTCTGGAAAGATACCGACTCCTAAGGATTGCCCTAACCTGATAGAAGTTATGGCTTGTGAAGGAGGCTGCATAGCAGGTCCTTCTGTAATTACTAATGTAAAGCAGGCTGAAGTCCAGCTTGATAAATATGTAAAGGGCGGGGCTCAGGATACTATCTGATATATTGAGTGCATGAGAGAAAGGCGTCCTGCACTGCAGGACGCCTTTTTATTTGATTACCGCGTTATCTTGTATACAGTAATGCCGGTAAAAATGCCGGCGGCAATTATGCAGGCCTGAGTTAATGCAGCCTGCTTCCATACTTGCTTTTTTTCGCGTTCTTTCTGCAGCTGCTTTTCATATTCCTGCAGTGCCTGGCTTAATGCCTGGTCTACAGCCTTGTCAACGGCATCTTCCATAATGCCGTTAAATTCAGCTTCCAGCTTTTTCCAGTTGAGAGGCTGCCCTTCTGCACAGTTCCCTGATTTTTCTTCGGGCTTCTTCTTTTGCCTTGCCTGAAATGCCTGAGCATCTGCTGTAAATAGGACTGCTACCGTCAGGTGCAGCATAAGAATCTTTTTTACTGCCATCATTTTTTACTCCTGTAATTTTGCTGTTGATGATGCCTTTTCCGCCTGTTCCAAGCCGGTCTGCAATGTGTACGCCGCTTGCACTGCACAGTACCGTAATGATTACGGTAAGCCATGCTTCCTTGTCTACGATTCCCTGCCTGAGCAGGACTGTTGTAAGGAAAAGGCAGAAGGCCTTGAATCCTAAAAGCTTTGCTGCCAGAACTAAAGCCCTTTTTGCCAGATGGGCAAGCAGTTCTTTTACTGATGCCTTATATATGTCCATATTCGTAATCCTCCCTTAGTGCACGGAGCTCCATTTTTAGGTGCGGATACATGAGCATGAGCTCGTCTGTAGTCCTGAACGTGCCTTTTTTGCTTCGCTCGGAACTGGAAACGTTCATGAACTGCCATACTCCATTTGCGCTTATGCCGCATAGGCCTGCTACATGCACGGCCTTTTCTGCACTGTCTAAAAAGAATGCTGCGCTTATTGGCGTTTTGGTTCCAAAATTATAGGTAAGGGGCTTTGTAAAAAGATTTGCGTAAAGGTCGTCTGCAGTGACCCTTATAAAATGGCCTGTTGCATAGCTTAATGCGGCGCAGACGCTGCCGCTGCAGTCGCTTCCGGTAAGGCTTGAGCCTCCCCATTTGTAGGGAGTTCCGTTGAATTCTTTTAGAAGGTAGCGGTAAATGCAGGGGGTAGAAATGCTTGACTCTTTTAATGTTTCTGCAATTACCTGCAATGATGATGTGCTTATGCGGTAAGGCCTTTGCTTCATAAAGAGCCTCCCATTTTTATTCCAAGCATTCCTGCAAGTGCAAGAATGCCAGATGCAATAGAAATGAAGCCGCAGATGGCAGTCCGTCTTGAATCAGGGATGTCCTTTACATCGTGTTCCAGGGAGTCAAGGCGAGAAAGGGTTTCCCTCTTAAACTCCCTGTGGTCTCCCACCAATTCATGCAGCTGCCCGTTCATTTCGGACAGCAGTTCTTCTGTTCTTTCCATAAAATCTCCTTGTAAGCCTTGACGTCAAAAGATTACGTAAGTAAGTATAGCGTTTATATTGCGGGCGGATTGTAGATTAAACTTGACAGCTAGATATTTCGGAATGAAAAGTACTGGAAAAGCTGTGCAATGGAATTAATGCCGAACTTTTCGAGGACGCGGCTGCAGTATGTGTCTGCGGTGCTCTTTTTGACTTGCAGCATTGATGCGATGATATCATGCTTGTAGCCCTGCAGCATTCCTATGCAGGCAATGCGTTCTTTTATGGTAAGAAGCTCAAAGTATTCGTTGAAAGAAGTGTAGTGTGGAATCTTGCAGGAACTGAGGCTTTTTGACATGTAGCGGCGGCCTTCCTTTATGGCCTTTGCGCATTCGCAAAGTTCTTCCTCGCTGCAAAGCTCTGCAAGTATGACTGGAATGTTGTTTTGCAGGGCAAGGGTCAGGGTTGCGTGCTTTACTTCGTCGGTAAATATGCAGGCTGATATGCTTGCACCGGTTTCTTCTGAAATTATGCTGGCGGCATCAAGCTGCAGGAAGTCTGATGAGCCGTTGCAGATGATTATGTCCTGGGGTGAAATCATTGCCTTTAGCTGCATAAGCTGGGTGCAGGTCTGCATGAACCTGAACGAAAACAGCTTTCGGAACAGCGGCGAAAGAAGGATTGCCTGGTTTTGGGTGAATCCGACTGTGATTAAATTTTTCATGAAAAATACTCCTTTTATTGTGGTAAGAGGGTATTTTAATGAAAAGGAGTCTAGTGGGTTGTAGATTAAACTTGATGATGGGGAATTTTTTTATATAAAGAGTAAATAATTACAGTATAAGTATTCCTTATCCGTAAAGTAAAGATTTTTACTTTACGCTGGGGGTTAAGTATGTTATGATATAAGGCATGAAAACGCAAAAAACTGTTGGAAAACTATTTAATGACAAATCCATTCGCTGCGAATGGGATGAAGAGGAACAGGACTGGTACTATTGTGTAACCGATGTCGTGACATTTTTTAAGGATAATAGCGATACTGATGATTATATCAAGAAGCTCAGAAAGCGCGACACATCCCTTAGTAAAGTATGGGAAGATCTGATTGTACTTCTCCCTGTTCAGACTGCTGGTGGTGTACAGAAAGCAAAGTTTGCAAATACTGCAAATATGCTTCGCATTCTTTTTTCTGTTAACTCAGAAAAGGCAAATGCCTTTAAGATGTGGCTTGCTCAGAATGCTGCAAAAATGGTATATGAAAATACCGCTCCTACCATGGCAGGAGTTTTCAAAGAATTTTCTATGCAGAAGGTCAGCCAGCGTGCAAAGGCTCAGGCAAAGCTCCGCGAAAAGGCTGCTGCTGCAAAAGAAAAGCTCGAAAAGGCAAAGTCAGAAGCAAAGGCAAAGCCTTCTTCAAAAACAAAAACTGCTGCAAAGTCTAAGACTTCTGCTAAAACAACTGCTAAAAAAACAGCCGCAAAGAAAACTGCTGCTAAAAAAACAGCTAAAAATTAGTATTTTGTAGCACTTAATCTACATTTTCAGCATAAAAATCTACTGTATATTAAAGTCATACTTAATTACATAGGGACTGGCCAGACAGGCTGGCCCCGAGGAGATTTTTATGCTGTATCAAGTTAGAAAATTCGCTAACCCTACTAATGAGAACGACTTAAAGGTGTTCCATGCAAGTCCTTTTTGGGAACGCGAGGTCGGTCTTCGGGATATTTCTGACGAAATTTCTCATGCCTCTTCAATTAACATTGCTGATGTACGCGCTGTGATTGAATCTTTTCTTTATCACATGCCTGCTCATCTTATGAATGGGGATGTTATCCGCCTGGATGATTTTGGCATTTTTAAGCTGAAATTCCATGCTGTGGGCAAGGAGAAGGAGGAGGATGTCCGTGCATCTGACATTAATCACATTGCAATAAACTTTCGTCCTAGCCCTATCCTTATGCATAAGATTGGCTTGGTAAAGTTTTCAAGGGCTTCCCCTGTAGTGACCGGAAAGTCTGATCCAGATGAAGTTCCTGCCGAAGAAACTCCTGGAACGGAGGCTCCTCAGCAGGAAAATCCTTCTGAAAACGGTTAATCTGTAAGGCTTATAGCTTTATTCTAATGAGACAGCCTTCATTCTTTTAGTCTGAAGGCTGTTATTGTTTGCCAGCAGACTGTACTATAGCGTTGTATATGTCATAAAATGCAAGGCTGGTACTTTTTGCCAGTGATGCTACGCTTTCATATTCAGGGTAGTATCTTTTACTGTCTCCTATCTGCACGCATTTTACGCGGGCGGTGCCGAATTCTGTCTGTATTTCCATTTCTTTTCTTTGAAGTATAGAACGGTCCGCATTAAATTTACGCATGCCGATTGTTGTTGTATGCTTAAATATTATTTCTTCCATCTTAGGACTGTCTTTTTTTAGGCAGATTACGTTTAAAACCCATGCTGGCCTGTTCTTTTTCATGTAGCATGGGGTGTAAAACACGTCTCTTGCTCCGGCAGAAAACAGCTGTTCCATTACGAATCCTAGGTTTTCTCCGGTACAGTCATCAATGTTTGTCTCTATTTTTATTATGCTTTCTTCTGAACTTTCTTCTTCGCTTTCTTTTATGAGCATTGCCCTCAGTATGCTTGGCCGCTCGTAAGTGCGCTTACCGGCTCCCATGCCTGTGCGCAATATTGTCATGCCTTTTGGCAGGGTTCCTGACGTGCGTACTGCTGCAACGAATGCGGCACCCGTAGGGGTTATGAATTCTCCTTTTGCAGAAGAAAGTTCTATGGGCAGGGAATATTCCTGCACTATGTTTGCTACTGCAGGTACAGGAACGGGAAGTATGCCGTGCTGGCACCGTATTGTTCCTGTTCCTTCAAACATATTCGGTACGTATACATTCTTTATGTTTAGGCTGTCAAAGCAGACTGCCATGGCTATTACGTCTACTATGGAATCTACGGCTCCTACTTCGTGGAAATGCACCTGTTCTACGGGAATTCCGTGTGCCTTGGATTCTGCCTTTGCTATTATAGAAAAGATGGACAGGGCTAGTGCTTTTGCGGAGTCTGCCATCTGCGTTGACTGTATTATCTGAGTAATTTCATTCATCCCCCGGTGCGAGTGATGGTGCTCATGGCCGTGTTCGTGTGAGTGCTCATGCTCATGTGTGTGTTCATGCTCGTGTTCGTGTGAATGCTCGTGTTCGTGTGAATGCTCGTGTTCGTGGTGGTGCTCGTGTTCGTGGTGGTGCTCATGGTCATGGGAATGTCCTTCATTGCTGTGTTCATGTCCAAAAAGGTATTCCATGTCGTGGTCGTGGTTTTCTTCTTCAAGCATTACAGCAAAATCGCAGCAGTCTATTCCGCTTTTTTTTACGCGAGAGATTTCTGTCTTAAATTTTAGCGGTATTGAATCCAGTGCAGCCTGCAGG
>JAILPY010000195.1 GCA_024699235.1 Treponema sp.
ACTTCTTTTCTAGCGCCTTTTGATGCTACGTTTGCAAATTCTGTACTGACTGGTCCCGGGCAGAGGGCTGTTACATAAATGCCTTTATCTTTTAATTCTGCCGCTAGTGCAACGCTAAAGCTTAATACATAGGATTTTGATGCTCCGTATACTGCAAAATTGCCTAAGGGCAGGAATGATGCAAGGCTGGCTGTGTTAATGATTCTAGATCCTTTCTTTAGCCATGGCAATGAAAATCCTGTAATTCCTGTAAGGGCTGTACAGTTTACATCGACCATATTCATTTCACGTTCTGTGTCTGTGTTTGCAAATTCTCCGTAAGTTCCGAATCCTGCATTATTAACTAAAACAGAAATCTTAAAGTCAGAAACTTCTGCTTGATATTGCTCCAGCATCTTTTTTACAGTTAAAGCTCCTTCTTTTCCACTCAGATCAGCCGGTTTTATTTTTACTTCTGGATAGAGTCCTGGCTTTTCATAGGAAGAAGAGTCCTGCATAATCATTTTCTTTGTATCCATAAGACGGTCTTCTCTTCTTGCGATAAGCCAAATTTCATCAGATGATTTTTCTTCTTTGCCTTTAAGTTTAAAATCTGCACTTTCTTTGCAAAGTTGACGTGCAAAACATACTCCCAGTCCGCTTGAAGCGCCTGTAACAATGATGATTTTTCTCATGTAGGATAGTATATCAAATCTTTATTGTAAAAAAAAGACTGATTGTTTATACTGGAAACAATGATTAAGCGCTTTTTTTCTTTTATCATTCTTTTTTGCATTATTAATGCTGTTTACGCTGATAAAAACCGTACAAATGATGCAGTTGAATCTTACCTTCGTTCTTTACCTTTGCATCAGCGGCTTTCTCAGCTTTTTCTTGTGAACATTCAGGGAGATAAAAGCTATGTTCCTGTTGAATACATTACGCTAAAAGATTCAGATGATATTGTTCCTGTTGTGCCTGGCGGCTGCCTTTTTTTTAATTATAATATTGCCACAAGTGCAGCGGAAGTTATTGAATTTACTTCTTCTATAGCTTCTTATTGCGATAAGCATGGTATGCTGCGCCCATATATTGCAGTTGATCAGGAAGGAGGTTATGTAAACAGACTTAGAAATCTTACTGTACCGTTACCTTCAAACAGAACTGTTGCAGAGAATTATACTGCAAAACAGGCTTTCGAATTATATAATATGCAGGCAAAGCAGATGCGTGCTCTTGGCTTTGACATGAATCTTGCCCCTGTAACGGAACCCTTAAATTCTGAAAATGCACAATTTTTAGATGATAGGTCTTATGGAGAACGTGTAAAAACTGTTGTGTATAGCATTGCGTGCATAAGAGCCTACAGACAGGGAGGTATAAACTGTATTATAAAGCATTTTCCTGGTAATACTAATGTAGACCCTCATTCAGGGCTTCCTGAAATTTCTATGCCGCAAAAAAATGTATATGATGAGCTCTTATTGCCTTTTTTCCTGGTTTCTGCATCAGAACCGGCTGGAATACTAATGTCGCATGCAAAAGTTAAAGAGTTCCTGGAACCTGGAAAGTCTGGTAATCTTGAGTGCATTCCCGCATGCTTGAGTAAATTTTGGTGTACAGATATTCTGCGTGATGCATTTGGTTATGAAGGCTTAATTTTAAGTGATGATATTTTTATGGCAGCCTTGCAGGATAACGGATATTCTCCAGAAACGGCAGCTGTCATGGCTTTGAATGCTGGAGTTGACATTATAATGTTAAGCGAGAAGAAATTTTTGAGTGTTCTCAAGGTTCTTTCAAAAGAATGTCAGAATAATCCAGTGTTTGCACAAAAGGTTTTTGAAGCAGAAAAAAAGGTAATTAAATATAAGATAGATGCCGGTATACTCTCCGTAAAATCAAATCCTGATAAGGAAGATGAAAATATTATAGTTTCAGTAAGTCTGCCGGAACAAAAGGGAAGTGAGAGACAGCGTCTTTTACAGTTTGAGTCTGTCTGGCAATCTTATAGGAAGAATTTTAAATGAAGAAGAATGAAAAGTTACGCGGGGCAGAAGGATTTGATAGTTATTATCATGAACTGTATGGAGATAGGTGGGAAAGTTTAAGGAATTCGCTTTTTTCTGATGGTGCATATGTTAAATTGGATTTTTCTGGCAGCCAGCCTTATTTTCTTGATCCTGCAAGCGTCTGTGCGGCTTTATGCCTGCCTGTAAGGGAGTCTTCTAAAGTATTAGATTTGTGTGCGGCTCCTGGAGGCAAGACCCTTGTCCTTGCTGGAAATCTTTCTGAAAAGGCTGTCTTATACAGTAATGAACGGTCTGCAGAAAGAAAAATGCGGCTTTCAAAAGTGATTTCACAGACTCTGCCTGAAGTGCTTTCTAAAGGCATTGTTGTAAGCTGTAGCGATGGAGCTACATGGTGTCGTCGAGAAACTGAGGCCTACGACAGCATTCTTTTAGATGCTCCTTGTTCCAGTGAACGCCATGTTTTGCTTGATGAAAAATATTTGAGGGAATGGTCTCCGTCTCGTACAAAGCAGTTGTCAATAGAGCAGTGGGCATTGCTTTCTTCTGCTTGGAGGCTTTTGGTAAAGGGTGGATATATGGTTTATTCTACCTGTGCCCTCTCTGTAAAGGAAAATGATGACGTTATTTCACGCCTGCTAAAGAAATTTGATGACGTCCGCATTGCATCGTATGAAGAAGTTATTTCTTGCTTTTCGACAAACAGAAATACATTTGCAGGTATCATTGAAGAAAAGGAGGGAATAGAGGTTATGTCAGTATTAAAAAATGCTGAAAAAACAAAATTTGGCTTGCATATTCTTCCAGATTCGTCATGTGGTGCTGGTCCTATCTTTTTTTCACTTATACAAAAGATTAACACTTGAATAATGTAGATTTTTCAAATACTATTATATAAAAGGTGATGCAATTATGAACGATGAATCCAGAAGTCAGAAACTGCAGCAGATAGCAACTCTTAGAGATCAGTTGGGTCATATAAAAGATGTCGATATCCTTTTGGAAAATATCCTAACTGCAGCCAGAAAAATTGTAAATGCTGATGCTGGTTCTATTTATGAATATAATGAAAGTGAAAATAAGCTGAAAATAAAATATACTCAGAATGATACGCAGCAAAAGAGGCTTTCTCCAGGAGAAAAGCTTCCTTATGTTTCATTTTCAATGGTTGCAACGACGCACTCCATCTCTGGCTATAGCACCTTATACAAGAAGGCTGTTAATATTCCTGATGTTTATAATATGGATGAATATCTTGATGCTGAAAAGACTGAACTTCGTCCATATAATTTTGACAGCTATAATGATGAAAATACAAATTACCATACTAAATCTATGCTGACATTGCCTCTTATAATGACTAATGGAAAGGTTCTTGGTATTTTGCAGATAATTAATTCTCAGGATGAGAATGGAAATGTTATTCCTTTTTCAGAGGAATCTGAATTCTATGTTTCATATTTTGCAGCAAGCGTTGTTCAGATTTATGAATATGCATACCTTACAAAGCAACTTGTTGAGCGTCTTGTAAAGATGGCAAACTATAGGGATCCTCGTGAAACTGGTGCGCACGTAGAAAGAGTTTCCTGTTTTTCTCTTGAAATATATGACCGTTATGCTGCAAATAAGCATATTCCTGAAGTTGAACGTAATAAATTCCGTGATAACTTAAAGCTTGCTGCAAAATGTCATGATGTAGGAAAAGTTGCCGTAGCAGATAAAGTCCTAAAAAAGCAGGGGTTGCTCGATGATGATGAAAGGGCTGTAATGCGTGGACATATTTGTATAGGTGCTCAGATTTTTACTCCAGCTGAAAGTGAATTGGATAAAATGGCCTTTGAAGTGTGCCTGCATCATCATGATCGTTGGGACGGAGGCTTTAAGGGGTATCCTGATAACTTTGATTATATGGAGTATGTTCCTGAAACGAAGATTCCTATTAATAATCCTCAGAAGTTAGTAGGGGCAGAAATTCCTCTGGCTGCACGAATTGTTTCTCTTGCTGATGTATATGATGCTCTTCGTCATAGGCGCGTATATAAAGATTCATGGCCATTAGATTATACTCTTAAAGAAATTTCTAAAGAATCAGGACATCAGTTTGATCCTGAGATTGTAGAAGCATTTTTTCAGGTAATAGATCGTATTGAAGCTATTAATAGAGATTTGAGTTAATTCTTATTACGTTCTTCAATAATATGTGATAAAGATTTTGAAAAATTTTCAATATCTTCTTTAGCATAAGTATTGAATTTTCCATTACGTATTCCCAGAGCTGCCATCTGTAGGCTTAATTCTCTTTCTCTTAGCATTTTATCAATTGTGTTTTTGGTAAAAATAACGCCCCTGTCATTTAGTACTGTATTTTCTTTTTCAATGATTCTTTTTGCAAGTGGTAAATCCCTTGTTATAATTATATCGTTTTCTTTAATGTTATTGACAATATAATTATCAGCTTCATCCTTCTTTTTATCGCAAACAATCATTGTAAAAAGGGAATTTTCAATTGAAAAGGGAATAGGTCTGTTTGCAACATAAGTTACAGGTATTTTGTTTTGTTTTGCTTTTTGTAAAAGTACAGACCGTGCTTTAGACTGACAGGAATCTGCATCTACCCAAATAGTGTATGTATTATTCATGGCTAACAACTAAGAAAGAACTTTCTCAAGTTTTTTTATCATTTCCGCAGTAAGGCGTTCAGCCTCTGCATCGTTTGAATTATTTAATGCTTTTGAATATGAAAGATTCTTTTGCTTTTCTTTGTAAAGTTCATCGACAAGTGTAATCCCTGCCATGATGCTTATTTGCAAGGAATCCTTCAAACTGTTTGATTTTTTTATTGATTCTGTGATTTGAGTGTAGTAGGAAAGTAACTTTTTCAGATAAACATCATCTTCGCTGGCTTGTACAGCGAAGGATGTTCCTAAAATATCAATTTGGAGTCTTCCCATAAAGAAATTTCCAAATTAAAAAATATCAAACTGTCCGTTCAATGAATCTGCATTATCTTCAGATGAGTTTTCTTCTTCAGAATTCTCTTCATCTGGTACTATCTCATATCTGAACGGTTCCTGTTGAACTTCATTTGATGTCTGTTCTGCTTGATTAGATTCTTCGGAACTGGAATCAGCTGCCTGTTCTGTTTCTATTGGTGCCTGCTGGTCAAATGTAACCTGTTCCTGAGAATCAGATGATTCCTGATTCTGATTGTCAGGACTTGCAGAACCGTCCAGTATGGAATTTTCCATAGTGTCCAGACGGTTCAGTGCACTTATGATTCCTTCCTCAATCTTGCCTTGATTAGATTCAAGGGAAGAAACTAACTCCGTTTTCTCATCCAACGCTTTTGTGAGCTCAGCACATTTTGTGTGTAAAGCATCGTTTTCAGATTTCAGCTGTTCAATCTGACCCTTCAAGAAGGCAATCTTTTCAACAGCAGTTTCTACCTTTTTCTGTAACAATAAAACTTGATCGAGAGAAATCATAATCGTATCCTTATGCCTTTACGGCATTCTTTGCTACTTCAACAACAGCCTTGAATGCAACTGGGTCTTCAATAGACATGTTGCTAAGTGCCTTGCGGTTGAGAGTAACGCCAGCTTTTGTAAGACCGTCGATAAAACGACTGTAGGTAATTCCCTGGTCTCTTACAGCAGCATTAATACGTGCAATCCACAGTGCACGGTAATCTCTCTTCTTATTCTTACGTCCAGAATAAGCATGATCGAGTGCCTTTACTACTGCATCTTTTGCAGCTTTGTAATTTGACTTTCTGTCACCATAAAAACCTTTTGCAAGCTTTAATATTTTTGCACGGCGATTCTTTCTTTTTGTTCCATCAATAGCTCTTGACATTCATTAACTCCTATCAACCGTAAGGCAACATCTGCTTACGAATTCTCTTTGCTGAGTCTTCAGAAAGGATTCCAGCATGACGAAGATGCATCTTGCGCTTTGGTGATCTCTTTGTCAAAATATGACGAAGATTCATTTTCTTGTACTTTACTTTTCCACTGCCTGTAAGACTGTATCTTTTTGCAGCAGATTTCTTTGTTTTCATCTTAGGCATAATAAGAAACCTCTACTTTTTGGCTTTTGAACTTAATGTCATTGACATGAATCGACCATCCATCATGGCTGGCTTTTCAATGACATAAGAACCTTCGGTAAGCCTTTTTTCAACCTCTTTCAGTACATCATAACCGAGTTCGGTGTGTGCAAGTTCTCGTCCGCGGAAACGGATTGTAACTTTTACCTTATCTCCCTCGTCTAAGAATTCCTGAACATGCTTTGCTTTCGTGTCAAGGTCGCCAGAACCTATCTTTGGTTGCATGCGAATTTCCTTGAGCTTTAATACTTTCTGGTTTTTCTTGGAGTCACGGAGTTTTTTCTCCTGTTCAAACCGGTATTTGCCGAAATCAAGAATTTTACATACTGGTGGATTTGCATTTGGTGAAACCTCAACAAGGTCGAGCTCCCGCTCTTTTGCCATTCTGAGGGCTTCCAATGTAGGAACAATCCCCTGCTGGTTACCTTCATCATCAATGAGTCTGACTTCTCGCACGCGTATCTGTTCATTTACGCGCATTCCCTTATTGTCTGCCAATGCTCCTCCTCTGGTGTTTCAGTTTGTAAACACTCATATAAGCATAGCAAATATTTTATCAGAAAATATTAGTTTATGTCTAGTAAGAATTGCTGATTTATTATGATTTGTACTGAATTCTAGACTTTAATGTAAAGCAAAATGCTGCTGATATATATATAATAGATAATAATAACCATATAATTCTATTTATATTGTAATACCAGATTGTTTCAATCATAGAAGGCAATATTAAGCATATTATTGTTGCAAATGCTGCAAGTGCAATGAAAGGCTTATTATTATTTTTTATATATGAATGCATGCATTTTACTGCTGCTGATGCCAGAAACGAAAGCGATATGAATAGAAGTGGCTTTATTACGGATAGAAACATAGACTGAGGTTCCTTTCCTCTAAGTATGAAATATGGAATGTATGCGCTGAAAAAAGAAAGGGACAGAGGAACTATGCTTTCTATTATATAGTTCCGCTCATCTTTTGATAAGATCATAAAAATTAGGAAAAGGACTGTCATTGGAATTATTGAATCCCTGGCTGCTAAATATAAAAAATGAGCAAAAGAATTTGTTGTAGCTATATGTGAGTAAAATATGAAGAATTCTTTTATGGCACATGTAATGATTGCAATTATAAGACCTGTCAGTGCAGGGGGAACAAATGATGTCCATCTATATTCTGGATTTGTAATTATTGCCCATATCATTATGGCTGGCATTGAAATCAATAAAAATGTATGCATAGATGAAGATTACCACAAGGAGCATAAATATGCAATAAATCATATTTATGCATGTAAGTTTCTAAAAAGTGTCAGTCATTATTTTTTCACTTATAATAATCTGTCTTTTTTTGTTTTGTTGCTTTTTTTTGTACCCATGATATAATGAAAACATGCTTAACCGCAGAAAAAAAAATGCAGCATATTCTGCCCTGTTACTAGTTGTTTCTGTATTTATATCAATTGTAATTCTTGTAGTCTGGTTAAAAAATGTTTTTATATTGGATAGAAAGCCTCTCCTGTTCGGTTCTACATATATGACTATGGATAATCAGTATTTTGAAGTATTAAATGCTTTTATTGAAAATTATGTGGAAGTAAATGGTGATAGGCTTATTACTCGGGATCCTGCAAGCAGTCAAATTAAACAGAATGAGCAGATTCTTGATATGCTGAATCTTGGTGTTGATTTTATTTTTGTAAATCCTGTCGACGGTCATAATGTAGAACCGGCCCTGAAAGAATGTAAACGGCGGGGAATTCCTTTTATTGCTGTTGATACTGAAATTTATGGCGAAACAAACCCCGTTTCTACAGTTATTTCTGATAATTATGAAGCGGGTGTCCTTATTGCAAAAGACGTGGTGTCTAAGTGTCAGAAAGCTCGAATTGTCGTTTTGTATGATAATAAGATAAGTTCTACTTGCTCTCGGTTTAATGGTTTTAAGGAAACTCTTGATGCTTCTGGATTTCCTTATGATATTGTATACACTGCATCTGGCACTACGCTTCTTCATGAAACTATGGTAGAAATGCAGAAATTTCTTGATTTGCATATTGATTTTGACGTTGTTTTTGGAGGTAATGATCCTACAGCTTTAGGCGCATTAGCTGCCATGCAGAATAATGATGTCCTGTCTGGTCAGCTCGTATATGGCATAGATGGTTCTCCGTCTGGAAAAGCGAAGGTGAGCCAGGGGCTTATGGAAGCTACGGCAGCTCAATATCCTTCTGAAATTGCATTTGAAGCAGTGTCTGCAGCTTACCGGTATCTGGATGGGCAAAGTGTAAAAGATTCTATTATTGTGCCTGTAAAATTGATTACTAAAGATACCTTAGATGCTCTTACTGTAATGAGCTGGCAATGATTGGAGGCATTAAAATATGAGGCGTAAGATAAATCTTCTTGGACTCCGATATGTTATACTTTGGCTCAATATTATTTGCTGTGTATTTATGTCTTCCGTTATTTTTGCATCTTCCCGCTTAGCCTGTGTTACAGGAAGGAGTGCGGAACTTCTGTATTCTGTAAAAAATGTTCCAGAAAATCCTGAAAAACTGTTTTTTTATACGGTACTCCTTTGCTTTGCAATGTTTTTTACATTTGTTATGAGGCAGTTTTCTGCTAGGCATGTACGCATTGTCACTGCCTTTACTTTATATGTGGATGCAATTTTGAATATTGTTATAGTATTTGTAACTGATTTTAATACAAACGGCTTTATACTTTGGACTCTTGCAAATATTATATATCATATAAAAAGTAATAGGAAATTCTTAGTCATGACCTTAGGATCCTTTATATATATATTATGCAATTATGATCTTATGAGCGTTTACATTCCTTTATTTTCTGTAAGGAATTATTTTTTGTTTTATGAACGCAACGTGCAGCAGCGCTTGTTTTTTATATATTACATGATGCATAATTTTATATTTTTATTCTTTGTAATATTTTGCATTGAGGTTATACGTCGCCAGAAAAGCACTATAGATGAAATAAGAAATCTTTATTCAAAGCTCCGAATTGCTAATAATGAACTCCGCGAGTTTGCAGACATAAAGGAACGTATGGGGGAGACTCGTGAAAGAAACCGCCTTGCAATGGAAATACATGATACTGTAGGACATTCTTTGACAGGAATTTCAGTAGGAGTTGATACTTGCATTGCTATTATGGATGTAAATCCATCTGCGGCAAAGAATCAGCTTAAAGTTATTTCCGGAGTTGCAAAGGAGGGGATTGCAGATATAAGGCGTTCTGTGCGTGCTCTGCAGGATTCGGGAAATGCATCTCCTCTGGGAAATCAGATTCAAGATATGCTTGAAAAAACACGCCGTGCTACAGGTATTGTAATAAGGTATAGGAACCAGATGTCTCTTTCCGGCTTGAATGAAGATGAAGGAAATACTATATTTCGAGTTGTTCAGGAAAGCATCACTAATGCTATCCGTCATGGTCATGCTTCTGAAATAGACATTCAGATTTCAGGATATGAAAAGGGACTTGTCATTATTATTTCAGACAATGGAATAGGATGTGAGAAATTTGAAGGCGGTTTTGGAACTATACATATGAAGGAGAGGGTAGGCATGCTTGGCGGTACTGTAGATTTCTATCCACAGGACGGATTTACTGTAAAAGCTGTAATTCCTTTGCGTAATAGCATGATAAGGGAGGAATTTTAATGATAAAAGTTCTTATTGCTGATGACCAGCAGCTTATACGTGAAAGCCTTAAGCTTTATCTTGAAAATGAAGGAGAGTTTACTGTTACCGGCATTGTAGCTGATGGACAGGAGGTTCTAGGTTCCGTTTCAGAAAATACGCCTGATATTATTCTTATGGATATACGAATGCCTGTTCTTGATGGCGTTGAATGTACGAAGCTTGTAAAGCAAAAGCATCCTGATATAAAGATAATTATTTTAACTACATTTGATGATGATGAATACGTATATAATGCATTGAAGTATGGAGCAAGCGGATATCTGCTGAAAGGCATTGCATTAGATCAGCTGAGTTCTGCCATAAAGACTGTATATGGTGGACAGGCAATGATTAACCCTGATATCGCCAGCAAGGTCCTTCAGCTTTTCTATAAGATGGCAAATGAGGGAAATGCCCTTATAGAGTCTTCCAAGGAAATTGAAAGTCTTACAGAAACAGAGTGGAAAATTGTTCGTGCAGTATCAAAAGGACTTTCTAATAAAGAAATTGCTGGCTCGTTATTTTTATCAGAAGGTACAGTCCGGAATTATATAAGTACTATACTTGACAAGCTGGAACTTCGTGACAGAACTCAGCTTGCAATTTGGGCTGTGCAGATGTCGTTGAGTGTGTAAAATGAAATTTCTTCCTATAAAATCAATATTTAAGATATCTTTTTTGTTTGCTTTTATATCTGTTGCTTGCATTATCTTAGCTTGTCTTATAATTTATTCCAGTAAGTCTCCTGTTATAATCGAACTTGGAATGTTTGCAGGAAGCAACTGGAATATTGCCAATGGAGACAGCTATCATACGGTAGATAAAGCTATTTCGATATTTGAGGCGGCACACCCAGGCGTAAAGGTACACTATTATTCAGGCATCCGTAAATCTGATTATGATGAATGGCTTTCAGAACAAATTCTGTCTGGCAAGACTCCCGATGTATTTCTCATTCCTGAAAACCGATTTATGATGCTCATAAAAAATGGAATCCTTAAAAATCTTACCCCTATGATTGAAAGAGATGGTGTTGTTAAGCGCTGGGAGTATTTTGCACCTTCATGGGTGTCTGGAGAGTTTCAGGGAAAGCAGTATGCTCTTCCATATCAGACAAATTATATGCTTATGGCAGTAAACGTTACTCTTCTTAAGAAGTATGGGCTTGATATGCCTGCCAGAGATTGGACTTGGAATGATTTCTACAATTTAAGTGCAAAGGCTGGCATGTACGGATATACCTGGCAGAATGCAGTGTATTCAAATGGCATCCAGCTGTTTGACGAAACAGGAAATCGTGCTTTCTTTTCTGATTCACGCACTGTAGAAGCGGTACGCTTTATGCAGCGCATAAAAGAGCATTCTGGTGACAGGCGTTTTACCGCTTCTGATTTTGATGCGGGCAAAGTTGCATTTATGCCTATGTCTTATGCTCAGTTTTGCACGTATATTTCTTACCCATATAAAGTATATAAAGATTTTTCGTATGAGTGGGGGTGCCTTCCTATGCCTGCAGGCATATCCGGAGGAAATATTTCTGAAGTAAATACTCTTATGCTTGGAATTAATTCCCGTACAAAAAAACTGGCACTTTCGTATGAACTTTTAAAAACTCTTGTTCATGATTTGTCTGTCCAGACTGACGTATGCAGGACTGGACAAGGAACTTCACCCCTTCGTATAGTTTCTGCATCTCAATTGCCTTTCAATGCTTTGGATTCATCTGATAAAGGAAGTAAGGATTATATTTTTGGCCTAAGTGCTGAAATTCTTGGCCGTGGAATAGCAGTTCCTAAATTTTCACTTTATGCCCAGGCAATGGCTTCTGCGGACAGTGAAATTATACGTATTATAGAAGATCATCAGAATGCCGATACAGCACTTCGCCTTCTTCAGCAGAATATTCAGGATTTGCTTGCCAGATGACATTTGTCATGTAAAACTGATGACAAACTTCACTTGCTGGCATATTTTTACGGTTATATACTGATTCTAACAAAATTGATGTACGGAGTTTTTATATTCCGTATAAAAAACGGAGGATTCAGTATGAAAAAAATTGTAAAGGCTGCTGTACTTATTACAGTGGCAGCTTCTTTATTGAGCATTGTTTCTTGTAATGGCGGCTCAAAAAAAGCAAAGGGTGGAGCCAGTTCTGCTGGAGGTGAAAAGCACTATAAGTTTGGCTTTACTTGTATGGATCAGTCAAATCCTTTTTTTGTTCTTATTGAAAAAACAATCAGGGAAGAGGTTGAAGCTCGTGGTGATAAGCTTATTTCTGTCGATCCAGCAAATAATGTTACCCGTCAGATACAGCAGGTTGAAGACGTTATTGCTCAGAATGTAGATGGATTTTTCCTTAATCCTGCAGAAGCAGAGGGTATAATACCTGCTCTTGATCAGCTTAAGAGTGCTGGTATTCCCATTGTTAATTTCGACACGGAAGTTGCAGATATGGATAAGTATGTTACGACATATACAGGTTCAGATAACTATAATGCCGGTAAAGTCTGTGGTGAAGATCTTGTAAAAAAATGTCCTAATGGCGGTGATATAATTGTTTTGGATTCTCCAACTATGAATTCTGTTGTAGATAGGACTAATGGCTTTTTAGATGCCATAAAGGGACATAATTTTAATATTGTAGCGCAGCAGGATGCAAAGGGAAACCTTCAGGTTTCAATGGGTATTGCTGAAGATCTTCTTCAGGCTCATCCTGATGTAGTTGCAATATTTGGAGGCAATGACCCAACTGCTCTTGGTGCACTTGCTGCAGCAAATGCAGCTGGAATCAAAAATACAAGAATCTATGGCGTAGACGGTTCCCCTGATATAAAAAGAGAACTTGCTAGTTCTTCTTCACTTATCGAAGGTACTGGCGCCCAGTCCCCTATAAATATTGCTAAGCAGTCTGTCGAACTTATGTATAAAATAAAGGCCGGTGAAGCAGTTGACCCAAGATATCCTGTCCCTACATTCTTTATTTCTAAAGATAATGTATCAAAGTATGGAACTGATGGCTGGCAGTAATTGCAGTAATTTCTGATAATGGTCGGAGAGTCTGTTGTTAGAAAGCGGCCTCCAACGCTTTCGTACTGTAATGAATGGTACGCTTTATTATGAGTTTTTGTGGAAAGTAGAGAAAAAAGGATTTAGAGTTTCAGTCTGCACTTTCTCTATGTTCCACATTCTGATTTTTATCCAGAGGAAATGCAGATGAGTGAGAATGTTTTATTGCGTATGAAAGGCATAGATAAGACATTTCCAGGGGTTTATGCACTGAAAGACGTAAACTTTGAGTTACGGGAAGGAGAGGTGCATGCCTTACTTGGGGAAAATGGTGCCGGAAAATCTACTCTTATAAAAATACTTGGCGGTATATATAAGGCTGACAAAGGCGAAATATTCATAGACGGTCATAAAACAGAAATAAATGAGGTTTTTGATGCTCAGAAAAATGGAATAGCAGTAATTCATCAGGAACTGGTTATGGTTCCTTATATGACTGTTGCTGAAAATATTTTTCTGGGACGAGAGCCTATGAACGGTATTTTCATCGATAAGGCTAAAATGAACAGCGATACAGCTGCTCTTCTTGAGTCTTATAACATGAATTTTACGCCAGAAACATTAATGGTTAATCTGACTATAGCCCAGCAGCAGATGGTTGAGATAATAAAGGCTATATCATTTAATTCCAGAATTCTTGTTATGGATGAGCCGACTTCTTCGATATCAGATAAGGAAGTGGAATTTCTTTTTAACATAATGCGAACTCTAACAAAAAAGAAAGTCGGCATTATATATATCTCTCACAAGATGAGTGAATTATGGGAGGTGTGTGACCGTGTAACTGTTATGCGCGACGGACAGTATGTTAGTACGGAAGTAATAAAGGACATTACAAAAGATGATTTAATTTCAAAAATGGTTGGACGGAGCCTTCATCAGTATTATGTCAGGGATTTTTCTGATGGCGGTGAAGTTGTTTTGAATGTTGAACATTTGAATGACGGTAATATGGTAAAGGATGTATCCTTTAATTTGCGTCGTGGTGAAATTTTAGGTTTTGCAGGTTTGGTTGGTGCAGGACGAAGTGAAGCTATGCAGGCAATCTTCGGACTGTCAAAAAAATATACAGGTACGATAACATTAAACGGAAAGTCTGTACATTTTGCTTCTGCAGTACAGGCTATGGACTGTGGACTTGCTCTTGTTCCTGAAGATCGAAAGCTTGAAGGACTGTATCATGTACAGAGTGTTAAGTATAACTCTACAATAGAAGTTCTTGGTAAGTTTATACGAGGCATTTTCCTTAACAATAAGGAAGAAGAAAGCATTGCAAATAATTTTAATGGAATGATGCATACAAAGACCGCATCTCTTGAGCAGCCGGTAAATTATCTTTCTGGTGGAAATCAGCAGAAAGTTATGATAAGTCGCTGGCTAGCTACAAATCCTAGCATTCTTATACTGGATGAACCGACACGAGGTATAGATGTCGGTGCTAAGGCTGAGATATATTCCATTATGAATTCACTTGTAAAAAAAGGAATATCAATAATTATGATTTCATCGGAACTTCCTGAGATAATAAACATGAGTGATCGTGTTTATGTGATGGCAGGGGGATTTGTAAAGGGTTGTCTTGAGCATGGTGAAGTATCTCAGGAAAAAATAATGTCTCTGGCTACTGCAGAGTAATATTAATTGAAGGAGAATTTTTTATGCAGACTAATAATATAATAAAAAAGGCTAAAGTTACCGAAGGTGTAACTACTTATTTTAAAGAGAACCTCGGAATTCTGGCAGCATTTGCTGTGCTCTATTTATTTCTTGCTATAAATCCTGCTACGTCAGAAGCGTTTTTGACCAGACAGAATATGTTTAATGTTTTGCGTCAGCTTTCTACAAATCTTTATCTTGCCTGTGGAATGACGATGATTATTATCTTGGGCGGAATTGACCTTTCTGTAGGTTCTATAATAGCCCTGTCTGGATGTGTGGCTGCTGCATGTGTTGCAAGGCACGGAATGAGCATCCCTGTTGCCCTGTTTATAGGTGTTGCCATAGGTGTAATATTCGGTATGATTAACGGACTTATTATATGTAAGACAACGATACCTCCGTTTATAGTAACTCTGGCAACTATGAATGTTGCCAGAGGGTTTGCATACGTATATACAGGAGGTTCTCCAGTACGTGTTGTTACAAAGGAATGGCAGTTTATAGGTGCTGGCTATATAGGTCCTATTCCAACTCCTGTAATAATACTTATTATAGTACTTATAGCAACCTCGATTCTTATAAATAATACAAGGCTCGGACGTCATATTTATGCTGTAGGCGGTAATGTTCAGGCTGCCCGCTTTTCTGGAATCTCTGTTGAAAAGGTTAAATTCTGGATATATTCTTTTTCTGGTCTTATGGCAGGTCTTGCAGGAATCGTTCTTGCATCACGCATGTATTCTGGACAGCCGACTGCTGGAAATGGGGCTGAAATGGACGCCATTGCTGCTGTTGTTGTTGGAGGTACGTCAATGTCAGGAGGTTCTGGAAAGATAGGCGGTACAATAATAGGTGCTTTGATAATAGGATTCTTAAATAACGGGCTGAATCTTTTGAATGTCAATTCCTTCTGGCAATATGTTGTAAAGGGTCTTGTAATATTGCTTGCCGTATTCTTAGACTTTATTCGCAATAGGAACAAAAAGTAAGCATAAGGATGCATTTCTTTTACATTTAATATTTCTTACCGTTAGCCTTATAATGGTGCTTAACAGGGACTGTTCTTCTGACAGTCCCTGTTTTTATCTGTTAATTGCAATACGCATATACTGACTAAAAAAGGACTGACACCCTTACAATTCAGGAATCAGTCCTTAAAATAAGCCTAATTGAAGCGTCCAATAATTTGGGTGCACTTCACTTCAGGCAGTTCTTGTTTTATTTGCCGGCCATTTATTAGTCAAAAGCGTGTCCTGCAGAACCGAATACGTGTACGTTTTTGTCTGCATACATCTTTTTAAGTTCTTCACGAGCTGGACCAAGATACAGGCGTGGGTCAAATACATCTGGCTGTTCTGAGAATATTCTTCTGATAGCGGCAGTCATAGCAAGGCGTCCGTCTGAGTCAACGTTAATCTTACATACTGCACTTTTTGCAGCCTTGCGGAGCTGTTCTTCTGGAATACCTACAGAATCAGGGATTTTTCCGCCATACTTTTCAATTTCCTTGACATACTGCTGTGGAACAGAAGAAGAACCATGAAGTACAATAGGGAATCCAGGGAGCTGTTTTTCAATTGCTTCGAGAACATCAAATGCAAGTGGTGGAGGAACAAGGGTTCCGTCTTCACGGCGAGTGCACTGATCTGGAGTAAATTTGCAGCGACCGTGACTTGTACCGATAGAAATTGCAAGTGAATCGCATCCTGTCTTGCTTGTAAAGTCTATAACTTCTTCAGGTTTTGTATATTTGCTTTCTTCTGCAGCAACGTCATCTTCAACGCCGCCGAGAACGCCAAGCTCTGCTTCTACTGTAACGTCATGTGCATGAGCGTATTCAACAACTTGCTTTGTCATTGCAACGTTTTCGTCATATGGAAGTGCTGAACCGTCAATCATAACTGAAGAGAATCCATTGTCGATGCAGTCCTTTGCTACTTCAAAGTTTGGACCGTGATCAAGGTGAAGGACGATAGGAATTTCGCAGCCGAGTTCCTTTGCGTATTCTACTGCACCGCGAGCCATATTGCGGAGGATGAACTTGTCTGCATAGTTGCGTGCACCCTTAGAAACCTGCAGGATAACAGGTGACTTTGTTTCGACGCAAGCCTGGATGATAGCCTGCATCTGTTCCATGTTGTTAAAGTTGTAAGCTGGAATTGCGTATCCGCCTTTCATTGCAGCTTCAAACATGTGTCTTGAATTTACAAGACCAAGATCTTTGTAACTGAACATAAAAACTCCTATGTACTTCTATAATAGTATCTATAACCTAGATAGATTTCACATAGTAGCATACGCTTTTTATCATTAAAATTCAAGATAAAAACTGTCTAAATGAAAAAAGGTTGCAGTTAAACCATTTGACAAAGTACAAATATGGAAATATAATAAACCTATGATTTCTAATTCTGCGTAATTTTTTTCAAGGGAGAAATTGTGTTGAAATTGTGAAGTCATGACGATAAGTAAAAGAAAGGTGTTTTCCAGTTGAAAACGGGGGAACAGTGATTCAAGGAGATTTCTAATGAAAAAGGGCGTAGTCGTTTTAGGAAGCCTTGTTCTTGCGCTTGCATTCTGCGTTCCAGCAGTTGCCCAGCCAAGTGCTAAGGCCGTGGAAACAATCGTTATCGA
>JAILPY010000202.1 GCA_024699235.1 Treponema sp.
ACAGCTGTACTTGCTAGTTTCAACCCTTGTATTCTTTCTTAATATGAAAGACGTCTTCCTTGGAAATAAATGTCTCGCCGTCAAATTCCATTTTGAGAATCCAGGGCATGAAATCAATTATTTCCATAAAACTGTCGCCAGCAAACCTTTTATCATAAAAGTTTATTATGCTTGAAAGCGCTGTTCCGTGAGTTCCAATAACTATATTTTTGCCTGGATATTTTTTCAGGATCTCATTCAACGCTTCAATGTTCCTTTTCTGCACCGCCCCGATTGATTCACCGTCAATTTCAGCGTAAGACAGGTCTGCCCAGCGTTTTTTGAACATTTCATGATTGTTGCTGTTCTTTCCGGCCTTCCGCTCTCGGAGGCGTTCATCCGTTTGAATTGTCATAGCATAAGAATCAGCAGCTTCCTTTATGGTGTCATAACTCCTTTTGTAGGGGCTTGAGATAAAGACATCAATATTTTTATCCTTTAGGATTTCGGCAACCTTTTTACTATCCAAGAGGCCTTCCTCCGTCAAAGGCCTGTTTCTGTCGTCCGAAACCTTCCCGTCTGGCTTGCAGTGGCGTACGAAATAAATTGTTGTCAAGTTGCCTCCAATTGATTATAAAGCAAATCAGCTTTGCTCCGAAGCGTCACATCATGTGACGGAACTGAGCCAGAATCAATTCTAATCTAGTATAGTCACAGTCCGCAGGCTTTTGCAAGAGAGATTCAAAGATTAGCATTTCAAAGTATGAATCAATCTTTGTCTTAACATAATCAAGGTTATCCAAAAGCTACTTGCGAGAAATTACAATGCCTGTGTCAGAAATATAGCCCTCCCGTTTTGGATCAATCACACTGAGTTTTTCATCTATGCCAAAAAGCTTTTCACCTTCGTAAACATAGTCGCAGGGATTTATAAAAAAGCGGTCCATTGAATGCAGGTAGTGAAAAATGTGTCGGGAATTATTTTCACCGTCAAACACAGTTTCCAATTCCCTTTTGAGTATCCGTCAAAAAGCCTTGCATTTTCTTAACAAATTATAATAACAATATTACATCAATAATCCCCGACTGACTATCAAATGTATTACTGAAGCAAATAAATAAGCCATAATAAAAGCGGTGCCAAATATACTTTGCAAGACTTGACAAGTTTACTTTGCAGCTGTATTATCAGAATTATACCAAGTGTACTTGGAACAATGCCATATTCAGACTATTGCTCTCAGGAGTTTTTATGACTTTACAAAAAATTCGGCGATTTACTTTACTCCTTTCAATGTTGCTTTTTCCCGTTACGATTTATTATTTTTCACCTTATTTGATTATCATGTCGGCCGTTCAGCATATTATCAATGGAAGCTTTATTGTGTTTTCCCTGATGTTTTTGTTTGGAATCTTTTTCGGACGCTTGTGGTGCGCCTTTTTTTGTCCAACGGGTGCCATGGGAGAATGCTTTGCTGCATTTCAAGATAAAAAACCAAAACAGGGCTGGAGAAATTACTTGAAATACGGAATCTGGTTTATCTGGATAAGCGGCATAGTTGCCTGTCATCTTCTTGGAAAAGGGGATTATACAATTCAACCTTTTTTTATGACCAAACATGGAATCTCAATTTCGGATATTTACGGTTATGTAATTTACTATGGAATTGTGATTTTGTTTTTGATTCCAGCTTTGATTCATGGAAAGAGGGCCAATTGCCACTACATCTGCTGGATGGCACCATTCATGATTGTTGGCTATAAGCTTGGAAGACTCCTGCACTTGCCACAGTTACAAATTAAGGCAGATAAAGAAAAATGCCTGTACTGTAAAAAATGCGAGAAAGCCTGTCCTATGAGCCTAAAGATAACTGAGTTCTTAACGCAAGGAGAAATCAATTCTGCAGAATGTATTTTATGTGGAGAATGTATAAGCGCTTGTAAAAGCAGTGTCTTAAAATATAGAATGAATAAGGGGACATTTGAAAATGACTAAAGAAGAAATTTTAGAGAAAAGCCGGAATGATAATGGCGGAAAAGATATTGAAGATTTAGAAGTTCAGAAAAGCTCGGCAAGGATAGCCTATTTTTCGTCATTTGCTTTTTGTATTTTGATTTCACTTTTGAATTGGATTTTTTCAAAGAAAATAAGCGTCCAGTGCTGGCTTGTATTCTTTGGAATGCTTTCAGTTGCCTTCTTTGTAAAATTTATAGAGCTGAAAAAAAAGCACGAGCTTTTTGTGGCACTTTCTTATCTTGTGATTTTTGTTCTCCTTCTTATTTTTTTCCTTTTGCAAATTACGGGAAAGCTTAATGGAAGCAGCGGAGAGTCTTTATGAACGAAAGCCTTGTTCTTAAAAACCGCCTAAAGGAAATCCGTTCAGAAAAAAAAATTTCCCAGACAGATCTTGCCCAGATGGTAGGTGTTTCCAGAAACACAATCAGTTCAATAGAAACGCTTCAGTTTTGTCCTACTGCAAAACTCGCATTAACTTTGTGTATCGCCTTAGACAAAAAATTTGAAGAAGTCTTTTATTTCTGACGTTAATACTAACAGGCTGCTGCCCTTTTACCATTATATTGTCTTATACTGAACGATATTAAAAAAGGGGGTGTTAATTACGGTTCTGCTTTGCCTTACCTGGTTAAGACTTCCCGCCTTTTCTTTACTTCGTAGAGCTTTTTGTCGGCTTCGGCAATAAAGGCCTGAATAGTTTTCAAAGATTTATTGTATTGAGCATATCCAATGCTGAAGGATAAATCATAGGGAACCTTTTCTTCTTCGCAGATTTTGGCAAGCTCATCAGTCATTTTCTGGCAGTAAGAGTCTGCCTCTTCTTTGTTTTCTATATCAGAAATAACAATAAATTCGTCTCCGCCGTATCGTCCAATAAAACTTTTTATATGCCTATTTGCAAGCTTTAAAGCGTTTGCACAACGGATAAGAGCTGCATCTCCTTCAACATGGCCATAGGTGTCATTTATCTTTTTAAACTTATTTACGTCCAGCATAAAAACATAAAGACTTCCGTTTTCCGATTCGTTTCTGATTCTAGCACCCAGATATCTCATCAACTGATTCCTGTTGTTAATGCCTGTCAAAGTATCGACTGAAATCAAAAGATTCTGCAAATCTATGTAAACAAAAAGAAAGGCCAGGGTAATTCCAGCACTTACTGTAGGAATGTTTGGCATGACAATCTGAATTATTCCTATTGTCAGGGGAAATAACAGGAACATGGAAAGAATTCGGTATTCTACAGATTTAACATACACCTTTGTTTTTATAGCCATGACGAAGGCATGGACAGAAGTTGCTATTGTGTAAAAATGGCAAAGGGATGTGTGAAGCATGACAAGATTGCCTCTGTGATAAATATTATTTGAATCAATATAAAAGAACAGTCCGTTGAAATAGGAAATTATTACTCCTGCAATTACAATCACCACAGGAATATGTATTATAGCCTTGAACAAAGGCTTTTTGAATACATTCGATTCCAGAACTGTTTCAACATAGCATAACCAGTTGTAGCCCATTAAAATAGAAGAAACGTAATAAACTGCATTTGTAAGATAATTGATTAAGCGAGGTTCGTATAATATTTTACCTTCAATCAGCGCCCAGTTTATTTCACAAATAAATGAAATCACTCCCATCAGCAAGGCTTTCATATAGTAACGCTGTTTTGTCTGCCTGTCATAATTTCTAAAAAGGCTGTAGAGAATGATTCCGAGAACCACGCAGCAGAAACTGTCTATTTCAATTATCCAAACATAATCCAAGGCATAACTCCAGGAAAATCACCAGTGTCCAAAATAAATTAGCTACTGTTTAAAGTTTGCAATCCGTGACAAAATTAAATTACAGACATAAGTAAGTATAACACGAAACTCAGGGTTTTTACTAGACCTCGTCGGAAGTCCTCAATTCAGACAAGGCCTGCAAGGACTGTTGCTTTCCCATTTTTCCAGTTCAGTTGCAAGCCTTCTTTACATGATTTCCATCGTTCATCAATTCTATGACAGGAACTGAAACTTTTCCCGGCGTTCTATCAAACCTAAGGATTGTAATTCCAGTATGAGGAATATGGAGAGAAGCGCACAAAAGAGGAAAGGGTATATTCAATACGCGGGAAAGGAATGCCGTTGACGAGCCTCCATGACTAAAAAGCACAACAGTATGCTGAGAATCATCTGCCCTAATATTTTTATAGTAAAGGCCTTCTCTCTTATATCCTAAAGTTAAAAGCCATTTATCCGCATTTTCTGCAACTTTATCTATGTCTATTGTAGCAGTATTATCAGTAAAGAGATCAAACCTGCGCCAATTTGAATCTTGCAAATCCACGCCCTTGTCTGCCAGCCTGTCAACGCCAACCCATGGACTCAAGTCTTGATTATATAAATCGTTTTCATGGCCATAGCGGATTTCTTTCATGAAATCAAGGATCTGAATGTTTTTTATTCCTGACAGTTCCGAAAAAGGCAGGGCTGTCTGACGGGCACGGCCCATGGGAGAACTGAATATTTCTTCTATTCCTTCATCTAAAAGACGCTGTGCTGTTACCTTTGCCTGCCTGTGTCCAAGTTCTGTAAGGCAGTCTAATTCGTAATTAGGATCCCCATGACGGACAAATATTAATCTCATTTCAGTAAACTTCCTGTTGCTTATTTATATGTTATATTTCAGTATATCTGCTGGCCTAAGGTTTTTGCAAGAATTTTTTTGCTGCAAGAGGAATAAGACTATATATTATTTTCTGGCAAAAGTGTTGATGCCGTTTGAATAAAACAGGATTATTTCTTCTGGAGAATAATTTTCATGGCGTTCAAACCACCATCGGACTGTTTCTGCAAAACTGCCTACGCTCAAATCCAGAAGGTAGTCATGAGGTACAGCATCGCTATTTATTATTCGGGAATCAAATACTCGATAAAGGTGCTCTTTTAGGCTTCTTATAAAGATATCTCCGCATTCACCCTTAAACAGGCCTCTTACGTGCTCCTGCTTTTCCTGCAAGTGGTAAAGGATGTGAGCGAGCTTATCTAAAAAGGATGTGTTATGAGAAAAATCATGCTTCTCTTCTGAAACAATTTCATCAGAAAATACATGGTTGAATATATCATTGCACATTTCTTTTAACAGTTCATCCTTAGTTTCAAAGTGTGCATAAAAAGTACTTCTGCCAACATCAGCACGATTTATAATGTCTTGTACAGTAATTGAAGAATAACTTTTATTTTCAAGCATTGCTGAAAAAGCAGAAAAAATTAAGTTTCTAGTTTTGCGCTGTCTTCTGTCCATACCTTTTTTCCGTACAAAATCATTTTTTTGTTCTGTAACTTACAATTGACAAAAACTGATTATTGAAAAATGACCATTCTCATCCTAATATAAATAACGAACAAAATGTTCGATATCTTATAAAGAGTATTCTAATAATAAAATTTTTTCAAGGAGATACAATGCCTGTCTGCTATGCACTTCTTGCGGCTGTTTTTTATGCTTTAAATATGCCATGTTCTAAGCTTCTGCTGGATAGAGCATCTCCTACTTTTATGGCAGCTTTCCTTTATTTAGGAGCAGGAATAGGAGTCGGAACCATTGCTCTTTTTCCTCACGCTAAAGAATCTCCTTCTGAAAGGCTGCAAAAAAAAGATCTTCCTTATACTATAGCGATGGTTGTCCTCGATATAATAGCGCCTGTCTTTTTAATGACAGGACTTGAACTTGGCAAAGCTGCAAATGCCACCTTGCTTGGCAATTTTGAAATTGTGGCAACAGCAATCATTGCAAGGATTTGCTTTAAGGAAAAAGTTAATAAAAGCCTATGGCTTGCAATTTTCCTTATTACACTTTCAAGCATAATGCTTTCCTTTGAAGGAGATGATGCATTTTCATTTTCACTTGGTTCTGTCTTCGTTATATGTGCAACAATATGCTGGGGCCTGGAAAATAACTGTACAAGAGCCATATCAAATAAAAGCACATACCAGATTGTAACCGTCAAAGGCATAGGGTCAGGGACAGGTTCATTAATCATAGCAATTCTTTTGGGAGAAAGCTTTCCTGCATTAAAAACAATTTCATTGATATTATTGCTAGGCTTTATAGCTTACGGCTTAAGCATTTTTACTTATATCAGGGCTCAGAAAACTCTTGGAGCGGCAAGGACTGGCGCTTTCTATGCAATTGCACCATTCATAGGTTCATTCCTGTCATTCATTTTACTGAATGAAAAACTTTCAGCGGCCTATCCTATAGCCCTCATGATAATGATAGCAGGCACTGTCATTGTACTTAAAAATTCATTATGCAAGCAAGATTCTTATTCAGCGCGTTCAAGCCTGTAAATGCCAGCCGCTGGCAAAATGCTGACTGCAGCAAGAATCCTACTAAGTCAAATCAGCAGGCAAAAAGGAATTAGCCTTTACACATTGCCAGCAAAAACAAATTCAAGGCTTTCCCTTGCAACTTCGACTAGGTGGAAAATCGTATCCACAGGAGTCGGACCTCTGTCTGTGAGCTTGAATCTTGGGAAAAACCTTGTGATGTGAAGGGGTATTTTTTTCTTGCATTTACTTTCAAGGCTTGACACCCAGGCGGACAGTTGACGCATTTCATCTTCGCTGTCATTTTCTCCAGGAATTATCAAAGATGTAAGCTCAACATGACAAGACTGAACTGCTTTTTCTATAAAATCCTTTGTCATTTGAAAGTCGCCGCCAATAAAATCTTTGTAAAAGCTATCGGTAAAAGCCTTAAGGTCAATGTTCATTGCATCAATGTAGGGCTGAATCTGCTCAAGAACATTCAGGCTTGCAGTTCCGTTTGTCACCAGAACATTTTCCATGCCGGCATCCTTAGCAAGCCTTGCAGCATCACGGACAAACTCATACCCAATAAGAGGCTCATTGTAGGTAAAGGCTATTCCGATATTCCCCCTGCTTTTTAGCGAAAGGGCGCTTTGAACAATCTCTTGGGGAGAATAATATTCTGCTTCACTTTTGCATCTGAATGCTTCTTGCGACCAAGAAATGGAACTGTTCTGACAAAAAGGACATCGCAAGTTGCAGCCGTAAGAACCAACGGACAAAACCATCTTTCCAGGACGGAAGGCCTTGAGAGGCTTTTTCTCTATAGGGTCAAGGGCAAGTGCGGTGAGCCTTCCATAATTGTCCGCAAGAATCTTTCCGTCACGGCAAGTTCTGGCCCCGCAAAATCCTGTCGAGTTTTCTTTTATCTGGCAGCGCCTAAAGCATACGTCACAAACCGCCATATCTTACCTCAATGGCGCACAACCTGGAATCTGTACAAATCAGCTTTTTCGTCAGGAGAAATTCCGCCCTTACGCCTTGCAATTGAAACCTGCTGCTCAACCGTATCAACGCCATCAAGGTCTGGAAGGAGCAAGCCTCTTTTATAGCCGCTTTCTACGATTACTCCATATTTTTTTACGTCAAGTTCTGCTGGAGAAGAAATTTTTTCCGCCTCGCCCAAAACATCCACGCTTATCTCAAGATACTTTAATTCACTTTCTTCAACAGGCTTAAAGCGAGGGTCTCTGGAAACTGCACTTACTGCATTTTGAATTATCTCAAGGGCAAGATTTTCTTGCGTTGAGGCTATAGTCCCTATGCAGCCCCGCAATGTGCCAAACTTATGCACCGAAACAAATGCCCCTGCCCTCACATTCAGAAGTTCTTCTGGCACCCAATCCGGCATTTCTAAAACTGTTCCATTACGTACATAATTTTCTGCAGAAGCACGGGCAAGCTTTACATAGGCATCTGACTTTTCTTTCTTTTGTTCCAGTTCACTTTCTACTTTTTTAAGGTGTGCCTTTAGGAAGTGACGGCTTTCGTCATCGCCCTTTGGTACAAAAGAACAGATTCCATAGCCAACGCCGGTCACATCCTCATGGGAATATTGCTTTGCTTCAACAGACTTGCCGTCCAGGGCGCCCGCCATTATGACAAATGACTTATGCCCGCATTCAGCAGCCTTTTCACAGAAGCTTTCGTCAAAATCAAAAAGCTCTCCGAACCGGCCGGCGGAACACACTTCCATAATCCGCTTGTCGTAAGCAGGGCCTTCTTCTGCAAAGCCATAAGGACCGTAATCCTGCAGCTTATGAGACAAGTCTCCGCTTGCTACATAAACAGCCCGTCGCCCCAAATCTTCTACGGCATCCTTAATGAGCATGCCGTATTCATAATGCTTTAAAAGGTCATGGCCAGAAAGTCCAGTTCTGACAATCTTAAAGTCCTTGTATTTTTTCATAATAAAAAACAGGGGAACCATTGTACCATGATCAAGCTTAGGATTCTTTTCACCAAGAGTGCCAGCAGGAAAGCCGGAAAGCTTGGCATTTCCTTCAATAAGCCTCACAAGTTCCTGGTCATACTCCACGTCAAAGGTTACCTGAGGCGCGCCAAAGTCCGAGAAAGAACCGCTTGCCCCGCTTCCAGGAGAGATATGAAAGTAGTCAGCATACATTACGCTGTGAGGACTTGATATTATAATAGTTTCTGGCTTAAGCGCTGCAATTTCATCCGCAACTTTTTCATAGGCCGCAATCGTCTTTTCAATTTGCTTTTCGCCTCCCCGGCCAACTTCTGGAACTATCATTGGCGGATGGGGAACCATAAAGGCTGCTGCAATTGGCATCATTACCTCCTGTCTCAAAGATATTTCTTTTCGTATTCTTCAATGGGAATAGGCTTGCTGTAGTAAAAGCCCTGAATTACTTCGCAGCCAAGCTCTCGCAGGCAATCTACCTGCTGCTTTTGTTCAGCGCCTTCTGCAAGACATATAAAGCCAAGTTCTTTTGCAAGGTTTATGATGTGCTTTACAACTACAATATCTTCTTTCCGCCCATTTTGGAAAGAAAGGTTGCCTACAAAACTCTTGTCAATTTTTAATGTGTCCAAAGGCATTTTTGTCAGAAGAGAAAATGAAGAATATCCAGTGCCAAAATCGTCCATAGAAATTTTGTATCCAGAAGCCCTAAGTTCCTTCAATACGCTTATCATTTTTTCAGTGTCATCGTAGCCAGTGCTTTCTGTAAGCTCAAAATCTATTAGCCTGTGGTCAATGCCGTACTCATCTACAATTGATGAAAAATGAGAAATCAAATTATTATCGTACATGCGGTTTCGTGAAAGATTGATTGAAATCGGGTAGAGAGACTTGCCTTCCTTTTTCCATCGGGAAAGAGCCTTACAGACTTTCTTTAAAACAATGTCATCAACCTTCCCTATTGAGCCGTCCTTTTCAAAGAAAGGAATAAATCTATTCGGCAAAAGGAATTCCTTGTTTTTATAATTCCAGCGGATCAAGGCCTCCGCGCCTCTTATGACACCCTTGTTCACGTCAAACTTAGGCTGAAGGTAGACTACAAACTCATCTTTGCATATTGCAGTTTCCACATAAGTCTTAATGTAATTTCCCCAGGAAATATCATTGTGCATTTTATCTGTGTAAGTGATAATCTGCGTTTCATTGTGATTCTGTCCAAAAGACTGAGCAAGTTTTCCGGCATCAGGAACCCGGTTTCCTAAAAGCATTGCCTTTTGCATTGGCACAAAGCCGCACCTGTAAAAGATTTTATAATTCGGATCTTCTTCCAGGCAAGAAATTCCATCAAAAAACTGCCTTAGCTTTTTTATAGCTTCTGACTCAGGCATATCCTTAATCATTATAGCAAAGTTGTCTTCGTGACAGCGGCCGCTGGCATAAACAAAATCTGCCTTATTCAAAGCCTCTACAACCCTGCACAACACGCCATTGGCAGCAGCATGACCGTAAATTTCATTTATAACGCGAAAGTCCTTTACATCAAAATGAGCAAAAGCGTAATCGCTGATTCCGTTGGCCTTAGGATTTTCAAGATAACTTACAAGATAATTCCAGTTGTAATGCCCGGTAATAGGATCAAAAAAGGCAAGCCTATAAAGTTTATTTTTATCGAACATTTCTGCACTGTTATTAGAAACTTTCTGTGCACTGCTGCTGTCGTTTTCGACTCTCCTTTCGTATAGGACCCTGTTTTTTTTAAATTCAGCAAACACGCCAATTAAACTTGGATTTTCAAGCACCGCCAAGTCAGGATACATCCTGCAGGCTTCTTCATCTTTTGCAATTGAAGCAAATACTTCTTTTATAAAACCTTCAGTGACTGTAATGTCATCATCAAGCTCTATCAAATAAAAATAATTTTCTTCCAGTTCAATGGACTTTAGGCCTGCAGGATAGTTAATGCGAGCATCGTTTATCCTGAATTCAATTCCAAGAACCTCTTTTTCAAGATTTTGCAAAAAAAATATTCCAGGAGAATCATAGGAACCGAAGGCGTTTTTATAAAACTTGAGTTCTTCAGGAAGAATTCCCTTGTAAAAAGCTTTAATTTCATCTTCCGTAGGAATTATATAATAGAGAATTCTTTTAGGCTTATAAATCCTGTTCAGTTTATTTATGAACATAAAAACTCCCAAACGCTGCGCCTTTAGTACAACATTTAATACAAAAAGTATAGCACGAATTCTATGAAAAGGGAAAAAAGAACTTGTTTTTATTTACGTAACTAAATCAACTTGTCAGGTACAGCTTGAGCCATCAGCCTGCAGGCCGTTTCGCTTGGATGCAGGTGGTCGCCTGAATCACATTCGCTCGCAAAGGCCTTTTGATTCTTTGAGTCGCGAACCGCCCTGTCAAAATCCACGCAGCCGTCAAAATCTTTTGAGGTCATGAGCCATTCGTTAAAATCATTGCGCAATTTTGCTGGCTCCTCGCTGTAAGTTCTCCATCCGTCGATGGGAATCAGGGTCGCGCTGTAAACTTTAA
>JAILPY010000210.1 GCA_024699235.1 Treponema sp.
GGTCAATGGTGATGAATTTCAGATTCTTTTTCAGCGAGAACATTTTTTGCCTCAAAAAAAACTAAGGCTGCTTGAAAAAACAAGCAGCCTTTCTTTAATCTCCATCTCTTCACGGATTGAAACCGCAGGTTAATGGAGACCTTCTGCAATTAATGTAATACAAAAAGCCATTGCCGTCAAGGGATTTTTTTGAACGCATGGATATCGTAGCATAAAGACCCTTCACGGCGGGCAGAAATGGTCTGTGCCACCTGCTTTCTCTGTCTCCAAAGACATTTTCATTGACTCACTTGTATTCAAAAAATCTAACGGTGTTTCTTTTGTTGCACCCGTGTGACTATTTTCAAAGAACTGCTTGCAATCTTCTGAATATAATAGAAGAAAGATGTTGGTTTGTAAATCAAAGAAAATTATTAATATCTAACTTGCATTACTCCTTTTTTTTCTAATTTCAATGCGTTTGCCTTCAAATTCTTTGTCACTTCATCCCCATTTTCATTAACCGTTACATTAACAGCTACAGAAATTTCTTTTACATCTGATAAATTGTAATCATAACCTGTCTTAAAACTGCCAGAGTATAAATTTGGATTTACATAGCCTTTTAAGTCAATCATGACAGTCAATGGAAAAATGGTATTATCAATAGGTATACTTTTACCGTCAAAAGAAAGCATGATGGAATTAATGGTAATAATTGTATTCTTATCAAAAGATTCAAATACAAAATTTATGGAACACGGTTCTTTTGTTGTGTACATATCATCTTCTATTCCATTTGTAATGAAATAAAAAAAAACATTTCCAATTATGCAGTTTGAAATTTCATCATTACTTTCATTCAAATCCTTTTTTTCAAAAGACTCTAGCTTTTCCACTGGATAACTTATGAATTTAATCGTTTTCCATGGACGAATTGAACAGTAAGACATGAAAATAACAGAAAGAAAAACAAATATGAGAAATAATGCAAAAAGAGAACAAGATTTAATGATGCTCATAGTATCTCTCCATCGATTTATTGCGAGCTTCTTCATTTTGCTGGGCTCTGAAATTTTTAGCTTCTTCTTTTGTTGCATTTACATCTCCTTTATACGAGCCTGTAATTCGTTCCCAAGTTGTCGTAGGATCATCAGGAGAATTACCCCACCTATAGTAAGGTACCATATCTTGAAAGAAATGCCAAATAGGATCTGAATTCGGATCTGCCCTGTTATATGTTCCTTGATTTACAGGATCTGTAATTTTCTGTCCTGTTTCTCTGTTATATACAGTTTCATTTTTTCCATCAAGAGAAACAAATTTATCATTAAGACTCGGATTATGGTCAGTAGCAGAGCCCTGTTCATGATAACTGTCTTTTCCTTCAGACATTTTTATTGCTTGTCCACTTTGAGCTAATTCATTTGCACTGTTCCAATCAGTTCCTATATCTACGTTTGAGTTGTTTCGTGCATAATGCTCGCTTTGTGATGGACTTGTAATTATTTACTTACAAATCTTAACACAAGCAACAAAAATTCCAATTCCAAGAACAACTGCTGTAAGTGCAACTTTCCCATCGGGATCTGTGAACTTCACCGGATTATTCCCTGCGTAGTGGTACAGGTTAAAGTTGACTGTGTTAAACACACCGCCCATTCCCGGAAGATTCTGGTTGTGCTTCTTCGCCTCGTCGCTGACTGGAGCCTGCGGAATATATTCCCCAAGTGCCGGGTCGGTTGACATCCAGTGACTGTACTTGGCATACAGGTAACGCGCTGCAAAAGTCCAGAACGGAGTACGCTTCCGCCACCGTAATGGATAAGGACTTTTTTTCCACCAAACTCATGAATGAGGTCTGCAACTTTTTCTTCCGTGTTTTTTCCGAATACAACCTTTGTAGGCGTGTAATACTTAAAGTCAAACATATTTACTCCTTTAATGACGGTAAGTTAGACTGCTATGACGGCAACGCAAGGCGGCCAGGCGGCACTAAAATAATTCTATAAAAAACAGCAGGAATGTCAGCAGACGATTCAGCATCGGCCTTACTATTTCATTAAGCCGCCGTGAAAATAGCACTCGTAAAGTTTTTTGTCGGTCAAAAAGATTTCTTCATAGCCTTGGAACCAGTTAATGTCTCCGCTAACGCTGCACCTATATGTGAACTCGCCGTCCTGGTAATACTCAGGGCCGCGGTAAGGCATTTTTTTGCTGGCATGGCGAAGGGAATCCTTTAAGAAATTTCCGCTGAATTCTTTTGAAAGGACTCGGCCAAGGTAATTCATTGCATAAACAGACTTGCCTCCTCTCCAAATTGCTTCCTGTCCAGCAAACTGCTCGCCTCCGACATAAGTATCGTGGTAAACGTAATTTCCATTTTCATACCTAAAGTCGTGGGAATCCAACCTGGTGGACTGAACCTCGTTCATAAAGGCGGCATAAGTGTTCACGTTTGCTTCAAGTCGGAACTGAATCAGCTGGTCAATGTCAGGATTGTCACCGGAAACGGCATTCATCATGCACTCGCCGTCTCGAACAAGGTAGTCAACGGTTACGTTCATCAAGTCGCTTATCTGTATCAAGTTTGAAATGTCTGGGTAGGCCTGCCCTGACTCCCACTTTGCAACCGCCTGCCTGGACACATTTATCTTTTCGGCAAGACTCTCTTGAGTAAGGCCTTTGTTCTTTCGCAAGACAACAAGCTTTTCGGAAAATATCATTTTGCTCCTCCAAAAAAGAGCATAGCACAGGAGCAACACTCTTAACACCATGAAACAGTTGCTTTTTCGCTACTATTGGCTGCGCATCGCCCTTCAGCAAGAGGAAAGATGCAATTAAACACAGGCTTGCAGGCGGGATTTTACAGGGTCTTTATTCTTCGTACAGCTTTAGTTCCGGATAATAGCCCTGGACAAACTTAAAGTGACTGTCCCGCGTCCAAAGGGGAATGTCGTATTTCATTGCGGTAAATGCGATAAAGGCGTCCGCCAGCGGAATCTGAACGCCGTTTGAGTGCAGGGTCTGAAGCAAAAAGCCAGCACCTTCCCAGTCGCAGTCGTCATTTACAAGGTTGTTGAATCCCTGGAAAAATTCAAGCAACTTGTCAACTTCGTCATTTTTAGCGCCTTGAAGCAATTCGGTTCTAACAATTCCGCATAGAGCGAATTTATCAGGAGTGATTTTTAATTCCAAAAGCTTTTCAGGTTGGCGCCAATAATCAATGAGAACATTTGTATCGAATAAAACCATATCAGCCAAGCATCCTCAATTCATTGACAGCATCTTCATCAATATCAAGAGGGCCAACTTCCTTTATTACATCAGCAAGTTTTCTTGTCGGCGGAATTGGAGGGGGAACATTCTGGCGGATTTTTTGAATAAAGGCCTTGCGCCTTGCAACCTGTTCCGGAGTCTGCTCTATTGTGACTGTGCGGGAAGCAAGTTCAACAAAGCGGTCGTATTCTTCAACGGTAATCATGACGCATTCAGGGACATTGTTTTTTACGATAACGCGGATTCCGTCATCCTTTACTTCGTCGATGATTTTTCCAGCCTCACCCTTGTTCAGGCGGCTGATCGGCACAAAAGCATGAATCAATTTTGCAGCCGTCGTATTGTCATATTTTGGAATCGCCATATCTACCTCCAGTTTACCGCATTATTTATTAATATATTTAATGATAAATCGAACGGTTTTATATGTCAATGAATTTACTTATGCCTTTACAATTCCAGTTTCGATTGGAAGTTCGCATTCCATTTTGCAGCAAGCACTAAAGACAAGAGCTTCATAACAATGGCGGGCGCTTTCGTTGCTTTCACCTACTGCTTTTTTGATTTAAGATACGCTTTTGCGCATTCGCAGCCTGCAGAAAGCATCTTAGCACATAAATTCACATTGGAACAG
>JAILPY010000044.1 GCA_024699235.1 Treponema sp.
GTTTGTATTAATATAGGAGTAATTATTATATGAATTAAAGTTGAACAAATTCCAAAGAAAGCGGAAATCACTTTGCGATGAAGTTGAAAAATAACAATGCGGAACTGTTACCTCATAATTGTTCTCATAAACGAAAATCCAGTCTCTGAGTATTTCAATCGATATTCCATATATTTGTGAAATATCCTCGATTTTGTAATTCATAATAAGATAAGCATTTATTAAATACTCTTTAAAAGAATTATTTGGCTTAAGTTCTTTTTTCCCTCCAATTTCTTCTCTTCGAGTAACCATTTCAGGAGTATCAAAATCAATATAGCTTTCAAACACTAAATCGTCTTTATCATCTTTAGAAAAAGAGTCGTTTATGACTTTTATATCTTCTCTATCTAATTTATATAACAAGTCATCAAAATCTTCTGTATCTATGAAACCTTCACCAAAAAAATCTTCAATTTCAGACCATGAAATTTTTCTTTTTTTTGTCGCAACTTCCAAGAATTGCTCAAGTTTATACTCGCTTATCATTTTCATTTCCTAAAAAGCAGGCCACTGGCCTGTCGCCATAACAAATATTCCCCCTATCCTTAGTAAAAAAGTTCCTCTGCAAAAAGTGTCAGTGTAAACTTTACTTCAAATAAGGTAATTTTTAGTATAACCTGTGAATTAGGCCTTTATTGCTGATTTTACACAGTTCCGCGTAAAATCATTTAATTATAACACTTTTAGAAAATCTTTTATATGGGTGATAACTTGCCTAATCAAAATCCTTGAATTTTAGTGGCTCATGGGCACACCTGAAATCAATTCATGTAAAAAGCATTTGAAACTGGGCGATGTTTATTTCCCGTGCTGACTGACTTCCAGATTATCATGCTCTGCTTTTCTTTTATGAATGTCGATTTACAATATCTAAGCATTCTCCAGAAAATGTCGTCGCAGCTATTGGCATATTCTCTTTTTCTTCGTCCGAAAGAAATCCGCATGGTCTAATCATGTTTCCTCCGTAAAAGTGTTATGATGAATTAAAAGCTGAACTAAATATAACACATTCAATTTCCTGACTATTAAGCAGCAAAACATAAAATTGAACCAGGCAGACAAATAAACTGCCTGCCTGGCTAAGCATAAACATCTTTAAATCAATGCTTCATTCTACATTGCCAATAAAGAATGTCTCCTTTACAGAATCCAGCTGAAGAGTCAGAACCTGCCTCTTTTGGTCTTTTCTGCCAAAATTAGTATAAACTTCTGCCTGAACGGTAACTGGCTGCAAAAGTTTCTGCTGATGGTTACCATAATAATTAGCTTCTATCTTGAGCTTACCGCCTGGGGCTTCCTTTATGCAGAATTCTTCAGGGCCGTATCCTTGAGTAAAGTCCCGGGACATGCGGCCGCCGTTTGCAGTAAGCTTATTCCTGTAAAAACACTTTTCACCGTCAGCATCCGTAACCCATAAGTCAACATCACAATTGTCAGTATTCCAAGTAAGGATTACTCGGACATCCATGTCAAAATTCTCAACAAGCTTTTTATCAATGGCAGTCAAATCAAGTTCCTTTGATTTTTCAGCAATAATTGCATTCATATCATTCAATGCAATCTGCTGAACTTCATCAAAGCGGCCGTCCCATTTTTTATACGCTACAGAATAAAGAACATCAACAGCTTTCTGTGCCTGGCCTGCATAATAATAGGCCATTCCCAAATCCCTATAAAACTGAGGAACTTCACTTCTTATCTTAACAAGCTTTTCAAAAACAGGCACAGCCAGTTCATATTGCTCATGCTCAACAAGCTTGTTTCCCAAGGCCCTCAATATATCAGAATTTTCAAGTTCCAATTCTGCAAGGTTAGATAATATGCGAAGACTTTCATCCTGCAAGCCTTCCTCAGCAAAATAGTCTGCTACTTCCATATAGAATGCAGGAGAACTTTCATACTGCTTTTTTAAGTCAAGGTATTCTGCATACATTGAAGCAACTGGAGTTCTCTTTAGAACTGAAAGATATTTTGCATCGGGATTCCATGCCTGAAGCTGTATTGCCTGCCCAGAAGATTTTTCTGCCCTAGATTTTGCAAGTGACGGAGATGCAGCCCTGCTCATGCGGCGTTCAGAAAAGGAGCCTGAGCCCGAAGACCTTATCCTTGCATTTGCCATAGGTGCAGACATAACAGATTCTGACTCAAAAGAAGACTCTGAATATACAGCAGAATCCATTACTGACATATCTGATGAAGTTTCGTTCATAGGATGAATAGGAGGACGAGGAACAGGGACAGGCTCTTCCCCCTTGCCAGGCTGTTTCTTTTTAAAGTCTTTTTTATCAGTATTCCACCATTTGCGGAATTCTTCAAATTTAGAATATACTTTCTTAGGTATGGAAGATCCGCTTTCTTCCCCAGAAGGCTTTACCGCTGCAGAAGTCCTAGACACAATCCTGTCATATTCCTCTTTCAGCTCTGCGGGCGGAACGATTCCGTAACGGACATAATCCTGTACTGTATCAAGAACAATAAGAGAAGTATCCTTTGTTACAATGCCATACAGCTTTGCAAGTTCCACTATCTCGTTCCTGTTTGAGTCATAGTCAAAGTTCAGTGCATCAATCTTCTTTGAAGCCCACTGCCTTGCAACATTATCTGCATATACCCCGCCTACAGTGCTAAGCTCAAGGCGAACAGTCTGCTCTACAGTCTTTCCATGGCCAAACTGAAGAGTAACAGACCCCTGCTTGCGACAAAGTTTTCCAGAAAGAGAAAAGTCAGGCTTTACAAGGCTACCGTCCAAAGGAAATACATCTTTAACTGCAGAACTGTCATATTCTGCATGTATAAGGCGCAAAGGTTCTTCTGTAAGAAGCTTAAGGTCGTCTTCCAAAACATCACTTGCCTTTACAGCATTATAATCAAGTTTTTCTACAGGTTCACTTATTGAAGAAGCATTAATGTTTATGCAGACCCCTCCATTAACGCGTGCAGTTTTCTGCAGCCATGCATAATCAGCAGTAAAAGATGAATTTACAGTATTTACGACAGCATTGTTTGCATAAGTAATTGCATCCGTCTTTTTTTCAGATTTCAAGCCGCTCCAGTTACAGATTCCGTCTGTAAAGACAAGAACTTCATCCGCAGGCAATAATGATGAAAAATCATAAGACAGGTCAGTAGCTCCGTCAAAGCCGCACTCTTGAATGCACTTTATAATGCCTGTCATGATATTTTCTGTACCGCCAGAAAAATTCTTTGAATCATAAAGTTTATTGCTGAATGGAACAAAAATAATTTCTGGAGATTCTAGCTTTTCTATATACCTTGCTAAAAGGGCAAGCTCTGCCTGAACATTACGCTTTGCAGCAGAAGATGAAACATCATAGTATACGGCAAGGCGCTTAGGAAGTTTTTTTGCCACAGCATTTTCATCCAAAGGAAGATAGCAATAGAAGAAAGTATCCTTGCCTTTGTCTTCCAGGAATGCAGAGGCAGAATCCTTTAAATTCGTATATGCATTAGGAATTACAATAGTAACAGGAGCGTCAACAGAAACATTTTCCTTAGAAAAATGAGCAGTGTATCCAGAATCAAGGTCATCAAACTGAAGGACATTGCCAGATGCCATAACATCCTTTTTATTTCCAAGAGCTGTTATCTTAAAGTCAAAATGTTCCAAAACGTCATCTGTCAAGGCAGAATATACATACACCCTGCTGTCTTTTGAAGACGCCTTCTTCAGCTCACTTTGATAAGTCAGCTGCAAATGGCGGCTGCCTCTTGAAGGAATAGGATAAACGCGAGCCTTAAAATTGTTTCCTTCTGTCATTTCAACAAGTCCCGGATCAATTCCCTGTCGGACTACGGCTTCAAAGACCTGACGGCCCTTATCCTTCTCAACAACAACGCCTTTACGCATCTTGCCATTTATATCAAGGGCATAGCCTACAATGCTTTCATTTTCTCCAAGAGGAAATTCAAATTCACCTTCAAGCACTCGATCAGTATCATTCTGAAAAATAATATCAAGCGTAGTAACAGCCGTATTCCCCATAATACTGGCATCTACGCTGATGCTGCTCATCCTTACAGGACAAGGACTTGAAGCATCTTTATTCTGTATATTCATCTTCATAAAAGAATTAGCATGAGAATTTGCCTGCCCTAAAACCTGCAAAGACTGAGCAGACAGGACATAAGCAAAAAGCAGCACAAATGCAGCTGAAAATAACTTCTTCATAATGTCACCTCTTTGAAAGATAACAACAGTTCAGCCACATGGTTTCAGAATAGAAAGTACTTTAAGGATAATCAAGGAACTTAAACGCTAGTTAAAAAACTTAAAAAATGCAGAGGCGTGCCATATATTACGGCAATTTTATAAAGCCTTACCAATCATTTCTTTGGCAGTAGACAAAAAGGCATCTTCCACCATTTCAGGATGGCGGCTTGCAAAAGAATCAAGGCAGGATGCCAATTCCTGCATTGACTCAGTACCGCCAATGACAGCTTCGCAGTAGCCCTTTTCCCTTTCCTGCTTGGCGGCAAGATTATGCAGCTGGTGAAGATACAGGACATATTCTTCGCCATAAAGGATTTCCATCTGCTCATCAGATAAAAGAGGAAGCTTTATGTTGCAGACGCATTTCATTAAGGAAGAATCCACTTTTTTTCCAATTGCAACATTAAAAAGGATTTCCGGCACAGAAAGTCCAAGAGATGAAGCGTAAGTTTCCGTCATGCCAGAAAGACGCGGATTAATTTCTATTATATACCAGCTTCCGCCCTTAAAAATTAAATCAACTTGTGCGACTCCACAAAAATTCATCTTACAGGCAAGACCTGCAAGCATTTCTTTAAGAGACAAAACATTGTATTTTTCTGACAGAACAGGCCCTAGCTTTACGCTCTGCTTTGGACTTGTAATGCCATATCTGTTTAGCGAAAACATAAAGGGAGGCATAACTTCATACTTTCCGTCAGAGCCATATATCTCTGTTCCAAAAGGAATTCCGTCGATGTACTCTTCTACAAGGCGGTCAGAATTAGTACGTCCCAAATTCAGATAGTGCACAGCCTGCTTATAGCTTACGGCAACTTCCATGCCATAAGAACTTAGTCCTACAGTATCTTTTATTACGACAGGATAGTTCATGTCCTTAATCTGACTCAATACATATTCTTTATATACATTCGCCCTAAGTTCGCGACGGCTTCGCTCGCACCAGTACAAGTCATGATGCACATACACAGCAGGGGGTATTTTCATTCCAAGGCGTTCAAGCTCCTGATGCGTACGGAATTTGTCAAAGCTGACAAGAGAGGTTTGCAAGGGGTGGCAGAAGGTCTTTATTCCTGCCTTTTCTAAAAAATCTGCAACCATTCCATCCTGAATGCCCAGCCAGTCATAGGGAGTTACCCAAAACGTTGCAGCGATTGCAATGTCCGGATTAAGCGGAATAATTTTTTTTGCCATTGCATCTGCAATGCTCCCCCCTGCCGGGCAAGAAGAATCATGCTCGCAAAGCAGGTACTCAACATTGTCAGCCCTAAGGCAAATATCGTTTCCCCTCACGTCCAGAAGGAACATTCCTGGCATCTGCGTACAGATAATAAACTTGTGCTCAGGCAATGACTTTGCAAGACATTCCCAGCGGCTGGCATTCAAAGGAAATGTCTTGACGTCAAAGTCATTGCCGATATATACATTAGAATTTGTACTGTAAATTACGACAGTCATAAAAGCCTAAAAGCAACTTACAGGTTAACCTACAGGTTATACCACTGTGCTGCAGTTTCATCTGCCAGCTGAATCAGTACAACCAGAGGATTCTGCAGAAAATTAGAATAGTTGTAGCTTTCTGAATCTGACAGATCAGAAAAGCCCATGTGGCGGCTTATAGCCTCAAGGACATAGCGTTTCTTAATGTAAGAGGGCATTAGTTCCAGAAGCCTCAATACAGATTCATTCCCATGCCCTAGATTGCGAGAATCTGAGCGAGTCCTGTAATTAGGAACCTTTTTCCAGTTACCAAAAATATCCTTCTGGTTCCTGTACTCAATCCGGTATGTATCAGCCTTGCAAAAATCGTGCGCTATTGCACTGACAAAAATGTCCTCTGCAGAAATTGAGTAGGAATCCTTTAGCTTACACTGCCAGAAATTCTCAAGCACAGGACGGGCAAAGCACAAAGACTGATGCAAGACTTTAAGAGAGTGAGCTGCAAGCCCTCCTTCAACATTTCCGTGAAAATGCGTAGATGCAGGAGACTTCATAAAGTCACTCTTTTCGCCCATCCATTCTTTAAAAGCACAGGCTTCCTGACTGTTCTGCATAATGCCATCCGACATTTCCATTATGCACTGCCTTACGCCGCTTGCATCAAAAGTCCCATCATCATGTAATGGATTAATGCGGTCATATATAGAAAGAAGCTGCCCTATTCCTTCAAACAACATTTTTTTTTCGTCATCATTCATATAAAAATCCTTTGCAAAGACAAATTTAACGGTATTCTATCATATTTTCCATAAGATATGCTATAATACAGGCATGAAGGCTGTAATTTTAGGAAGTACCGGTATAAGTTCACCGCAGAATGCGTTTGGTGCGCTGCCAATCCAGCGTGACGACTTTGACACTGCAATCAAGATTTTAAGGCGTGCCTACGAGGGGGGCATGACTTTCTTTGACACTGCCAGAGCATATTCAGACAGTGAAGAAAAGATGGGCCTTGCCCTAAGCGATGTCCGCAATAACATTCACATTGCAACAAAAACCCAGGCAAAAAATCCAGATGACATGAAAAAGCATCTGGAAACATCCCTTAAAAACCTAAAGACTGATTACATAGACATTTATCAGTTTCACTGCGTAGAGCAATGCTATCGCCCTGGTGACGGCACTGGCATGTATGAATGCATGGAAGACTTTAAGAAGCAGGGAATGATAAAGCACATAGGCATTACCGCTCACAAAATAGGCATTGCAGAAGAAGCAGTCCGCTCAGGACTTTACGAAACGATGCAGTTTCCATTCAGCTATCTTTCAGGAGAAAAAGAAATCAGCCTCATAAACCTTTGCAAAGAAAATAACGTAGGATTCATTGCCATGAAAGGACTTGCAGGGGGACTCATTACTAATTCAAAAGCAGCATACACTTACATGACGCAATTTGACAATGTACTTCCAATATGGGGAGTCCAGAAGATGAGCGAACTGGAAGAATGGCTTTCCTTCATGAAGGATTCACCCGTCTATGACCAAGCAACAAAAGCATTCATTGAGCAGGATAAAAAATCTTTCGGAGCAGATTTTTGCAGAGGCTGCGGCTACTGCATGCCATGCCCTCAAGGAATAATAATAAACAACTGTGCAAGAATGTCTCAGCTCATCAGGAGAAGTCCTTCTGCAACATGGCTCAGCCAATACTGGCAGGATGCATTCAGCAAGATTCCAAACTGCACCGGCTGCGGCTCATGCAAAAAGAAGTGTCCTTACGGACTGGACATTCCTCTATTGCTAAAGAAAAATTATGAAGATTACCAGAACATACTTAGCGGCAAGGTAAAAGTATAATAGAGAAGAAGGCTGATCTGCAAGCAAGCAGACCAGCCTTCAGATTACTTACATTTCATCAAGCAACTGTAACAATATCGCTAAAGCCCAAGGAATATACATTTTCAGAATTAGGGCGAGTCTTTATGCAGACTGCATAATTCGCATCCTTTTCAAGAGTTTCTGGAGCATATAG
>JAILPY010000055.1 GCA_024699235.1 Treponema sp.
GTAGCCATGCCAACTGCAATTCCGTTAGAGCCGTTAGCCAGAAGGAAAGGAAATTTAGCCGGAAGAACGACAGGCTCTTTTGTAGTTTCATCAAAGTTAGGAAGGAAATCTACAGTATCTTTATCAATGTCGGCAACCATTTCCTCTGCAAGGCGCGACATCTTTGCTTCTGTATAACGGTAAGCAGCAGCAGGGTCTCCGGCAATGGTACCAAAGTTTCCCTGAGGGGTAATTACTGGATAGCGGAGTGAAAAATCCTGTCCAAGTCGGACAAGGGCATCATAAACAGAAGCGTCACCATGAGGGTGATAAGAACCAAGTACGTCACCGACAATCTTTGCACATTTACGCGTAGGCCTGTTATAAGTCAGTCCCCTTTCATCCATAGCATAAAGAATGCGGCGATGAACAGGCTTAAGGCCGTCACGCACATCAGGAAGGGCACGGCTTACAATAACAGACATGGAATAGTCTATGTATGCCTTTTTTACTTCCTGCTCAATAGGACGGATTATCAGTGTTCCACCTTCAGGGGTGGCAATTTCATTTTCCATTATAATTCACTCCATTCAGGATTACAGATAAAAGCATGCTTTATACGTCGAGATTAGCATATACTGCATTCTCTTCGATAAACTTACGGCGAGGCTCTACGGCTTCACCCATACATGTACTGAAAATCTGATCCGCAGCAACAGCATCAGGAATAGTTACTTTCATCATCTTGCGGTGAGCTGGATCCATTGTTGTTTCCCAAAGCTGAGTTCCATCCATTTCACCAAGACCTTTGTAGCGCTGTACTGTCAGCTTTTCAGAAGGTACTCCGAATTCAGCAATTGCAGAAGCCTTTTCATCTTCATCGTAAACATATTTTATTTTCTTGCCGTACTGAACCTTAAACAAAGGAGGCATGGCAAGATAAACGTATCCATCTTCAATAACCTGAGGCATGTAGCGGAAAAAGAAAGTCAAAAGCAAAGTGCGGATATGGCTTCCGTCAACATCAGCATCAGCCATTATTATAATCTTATGATAGCGCAGCTTTGTAATGTCAAAGTCTTCTCCAATGCCAGTTCCAAGGGAAGCAATTACAGGCTCAAGCTTCTCGTTGTTCATAACCTTGTCTATGCGGCTCTTTTCAACGTTAAGCATCTTTCCCCACAGAGGAAGTATTGCCTGAGTCTTTGAGTCTCTGCCTTTCTTTGCAGAACCACCTGCAGAGTCTCCCTCAACGATGTATACTTCGCATTTCTCTGGATCTTTAAGAGAGCAGTCTGCAAGCTTTGCAGGAAGGCCAAAGTCAAGTCCAGTCTTCTTACGGATGTTTTCCTTGGCACGGCGGGCAGCAATTCGGGCAGAAGCTTCATTTACAGCCTTTTCAAGGATCATGTCTGTAATCTTAGGATTCTGCTCGCACCAGAGGGTGAGCTTTTCCTTAACCAGGGTATTTACATATTCCTTTACTTCAGTATTTCCAAGCTTAGTCTTTGTCTGCCCTTCAAACTGAGGTTCAGGAACCTTTATTGAAATGACTGCAGTAAGGCCTGAACGGACATCTTCACCGGAAAGCTTTTCATAGTTGATCTTCTTGTCGTCTTTCTTTGAAGAATCCTTGCTTTTCTTGTCCTTTATCTCAAGCTTTTTCTGAAGCTTTTCCCTTGTTTCAAGAAAGCGGTTAAGGGTAACGGTAAGTGCAATCTTAAAGCCGTCAAGATGGGTTCCGCCTTCCTTTGTATTAATGTCATTTACATAGGCATAGATGTTTTCATTGTAGCCGTCATTGTACTGCATTGCAATTTCCATCTGTACGCCATTATTTTCACCGTTTATGTATACAGGCTCATCAGGAACTACATTCTTGCCTTCATTGAGGAATGAGGCAAAGTGCTTTATTCCGCCGTCAAATTTGAATACGACTTCCTTAACGTTTTCAAGGCGCTCATCGCGGAATATAATGCTGATTCCAGGATTAAGGAATGCAAGCTCGCGAAGTCGCTTTGCAAGCTCATCAAAGTTATATGTAGTAGTTTCCTTAAAGATAGATGAATCGGCCTTCCAGCGTATTACTGTACCATGCCTGTCTGTATCTCCAATGCATTCAACCTTAGTCTTAGGCTTACCTTCTGCATACTTCTGCTCGTACTTTTTGCCGTCCTTATGAACGAAGGCTTCCATCCATACTGAAAGGGCGTTAACGCAGCTTACGCCAACACCGTGAAGACCTCCAGAAACCTTATAGTTAGACTTATCGAATTTACCTCCGGCATGAAGGCGGGTAAGAACAAGTTCCAAGGCAGAAACATGCTCTGTAGGATGCATCTCAACTGGAATTCCACGGCCGTCATCTTCTACGCGGCAAATGTCATCACGCTCCAAAGCAACCGTGATATTCTTACAGAAGCCTGCCATGGCTTCATCTATGCTGTTGTCTACAACTTCATAAACAAGGTGATGAAGTCCCTGTGGACCAGTAGAACCTATGTACATACCTGGTCTTTTGCGAACAGCTTCCAGACCTTTTAAAACCTGAATGCTGCTGGCTGAATACTGATTTGCTTCGTCTGACATGTTTTCCCTAAGATTAAATCTATCCCTAATATTGAATAATTGCGGAATTTAAGTATACCCTTATTGAAAAAAAAAGTAAAGGCAAGTTATAATATACCGTTATGAGCGAACAGAATTATAGAGTTTTTTTTGACGAAGCCCTTCGCCAAATTGAAGAAGATTTTAAAAATAATAACAAAATAGACGAATTCAAATTATGGTTTAAGATGGAGTATGTAGAAGATACTCTTTCCGAAATAACAGTATCTGTTCCTTCAAAATTCATGTGGCAGCAGATGGTCACGCGAAAATACGAAAGCATGATGCAGGAAAAAATTCAGGAACTTACAGGACAGCCAATTTCATTTAAGCCTGTTTACCCCGAAAAGCCTTCTGCACCAGAAAAAACTGAAGTCGAAAATCCAAAAGAAATACCTCATACAGATGATGCAGCCATTGCCCAGCAGAATAGCAAAGTATCTGTAAGCGAAATAAAGAATAACATTAAAAAACATCCGCAGCTGAATGAAGACTATACGTTCGATACATTCGTTGCAGGAGAAAACACAGACTTTGCCTACAGTGCATGTAAGGCAGTAGCAGAAAATCCAGGTAAAAAATACAATCCTATCCTCATCTATGGAGGCGTAGGACTTGGAAAGACCCACTTAATGGAATCCATAGGAAACTACATATACAGCAAGCAGAACGGCATAGTAAAAATATGCTACGTTACTGCAGAAAATTTTACAAACGAGTTTACATCATCCATAAAAGACAGCACTATGGAAAAATTCAAGGCAAAATACAGGAAGCTAGACGTACTTTTGCTTGATGACATTCACTTCCTGCAGGATAAGGAAGCTACCCAGGAAGAACTTTTCCATACGTTTGAAGCTCTTTACAACAGTAAAAGCCAGATGGTATTTACGTGTGACCGTCCTATAACAGAATTAAAAGGCATAGAAGACCGTCTTCGCACGCGATTTTCTAGGGGAATGTGCATAGACCTGCTTCCTCCAAACTACGAGACAAGGCGTGCAATCCTGCAGAAGAAGCTTTCAATAATGAAGAAGGAAATACCTTCAGATGTAGTAGATTACATAGCAAAGAACGTGCAGACAAACGTGCGAGACCTTGAGTCATGCCTTAACAAAATGATTGGATACGCAGAGCTCCTTCAAAAGCCTTTAACGATTGACATTGCACAGAAAGAACTTCGCGACACTTTCAGTCAGCCTGCAAATGGACTCATTACCATTGAAAACATACAGAAAGTCGTATGCAATCACTACAACATATCTTTAAGCGACATAAAGAGCAAAAAGAGAAATAAAAAATACATTGTCCCTCGCCATATTGCCATTTACATAGCAAGAAATATGCTCGACTACTCATATCCTGAGCTTGGAAATGAATTTGGAGGCAGAGACCATACTTCTATAATGCATGGATGCGAAAAGATTACAGAGCAGCTCAAGGTAGATTCAGCCCTTGATACTACGATCCAGATGCTAATGAGAGAAATAAAGGACTTTAAGAAATAAGATATCCTGTAAATTCATTAAGAAGGCCGCCTGCAATGGACGGCCTTTTTTTATTGCCTTAAAAATAGTACAAATGTGAATAAATTCATCATGAATTGTGTAAAAAACGTGAACAATGACTTTTAAAGTGAATAAGTGTAAAATCTGTGAATTCAAAACATTTCATTTTGCACTTTAAAAGTCATTTTACTGCAAAGAATTATTGCAGTTTTCCATAAATTCACAGGACTTATTATTACTACTACTAAAATTTATAAATTTAATAAATTCTAATATGTGTGAATTTCTTTTGCCTGTTAAAAATTTTAACTCATCTCATAATAAATTGACAGAAATTTTTCCCTTAATAAAAAAAATTTCTTTACCAGAAAAAAATTTTTTTCTCTTAATTAAATTTTTTTTTCTGCCGGAAAAATGCAAAGTAAGGAATACTTTCTTCTTGTATAGTTGAAATTTTAAAATTTATTAAAAATAGGTCTTTGCTTGTAGATAAAAACGAAATAAAAGTAATATGATTTTAATAATTAACATTATGAAAATTCAAGACAATATTTCAGATCTGCTGCTCTACTTTGCTCAGGAACGTAAGTCTTACTCTAAAGGTCAGATTATTTTTTATTCTGGAGAAATAATCGAAAAGATGGGAGTCGTATTAAAAGGAAACGTTCAGATAGAACAGAATGACTTTTGGGGAAACAGGATAATTCTTGATAAAATAGGAAAAGGCGGAATTTTTGCAGAAACCTATGCAATAACAGGTGAACCTTTAATGGTAGATGTAGAAGTAACTGAAGACTGCGAAATTGCCTTTGTAAAAATTAATGAAATAATGAATGGCAGCGACATGCCCTCTAAAGTTAAGCTTTCCTATATATTGGTAAATATCTGCAGTAAAAAGAACCTTAAGCTGTCCCAGAAAATCATGTTTACTTCCCCTAAAAAGATAAGGGAAAGATTGACTGCTTATCTAAGCTATCAGGCAAAGGTAAATAAGTCCATGGAATTTGACATTCCATTTGACCGCCAGCAGTTGGCCGACTACCTTAACCTTGAAAGGTCGGCAATGAGCGGTGAACTTTCCAAGATGGCAAAAGAAGGGCTTATAGAAACCCATAAAAGCCATTTTGTGCTTAAGGAACTTGAGTAAAGCATTAATTTCTATATTTCATGGCTTTTCACATTAAAATCAGATAAATTTATGCTAAAATAAATAAGAATAAGGAATACATAAATGGCAAAAGCAAAAAAACAAGTCAGCTTCGAAGACGCACTCTGGGGTGCCTGCGATAAGCTTCGTGGAACTGTAGAACCTGCAGAATATAAGCATGTAGTTTTAAGTCTTATCTTCTTAAAATTCGTAAATGATAAATTTGAGACCCGACGTGCAGAGATTCAGGCAGAAGGAAAAGAAAAATATATTGATGTTCAGTCCTTCTATACAATGAAAAATGTATTCTTTGTACCTCAAGAAAGCCGCTGGTCATTTATTATTCAGAATGCTAAGCAGAATGATATTGCCCTTAAAATCGATACAGCACTAAACACTATAGAAAAACAAAATCCTTCTCTAAAAGGTGCCTTGCCGGACAATTATTATTCCCGCCTTGGAATTGATGTTTCAAAGCTTGCTGCCCTTCTTGATGAAATCAACAACATTCAGACAAA
>JAILPY010000073.1 GCA_024699235.1 Treponema sp.
GACTATGAAGGTTTTGCGGGAAAAGTCTCAGAACAAAGTTGTAAATGATTTTGAAAAATTTGAAAATGATATTCAGGAAAAAGGTCAGAAATTAAGGAATGATATTGATACTCTTAGGAATGGAGTTGATGAGCTGAAAAAGACTTCTCTTGTTAAGACAAGTGAAAATTTAAAGATTTTTGAAGAATCATTTACTGCAGATTTAAAAAACCGCCAAGAGGATATTTCTAGAAAACTTCTTGAATGGCAGGAAAATTTTGATAGCAGGCTTTCTGCATTCGAAGATGAATATGAAGCAAATCGTAAAAAGATTGAGGCAAACTATATTGAAGACTTAAAGTCCCGAATTGCTGATATTCAGAAAAAAACTTCTGATCAGGAAAAGCAATTTGTAAATGCTATCCAGACTAATAATTCTTCTATTCAGGAACAGATTAATACAGTCGAAATAAAGTTTAAAGAGTTTATGGATCGTTATAAGGCTGAACTTGAAAAGACATCTGCTCAGGCGGATGGAATTTTGAAAAGTGAAACTGAAAAATACAATCGAAAGGTAACTGATCAGCTGAGTAAAAATCAGGATCTTTTCGCTTCTCAGATGAGTGAATTGAAACGGTCTTATAGTGAAAGTCAAAGTGCAAATGCAAAAGCTGTTGAAAATGCAGTAGAAGATTTTGGCAAGTGGAAAAAGAATTTGGAAAATCAGTTTGCTGCTGTAAGTGAAGACTTTAAGACTCAGTTCTCTCAATTTAAAGATAGGACTGTTCAGGGAATAGAAGATCTTGAGCAGCGGTCTTCAGTTTCAAATACAAAAATAGAAGCTGATATTTCTTCTTTGAAGGGTAAGACTGAAGAAGCAGTTAAATATTATGATGAGCAATCTCAGCATATTTTACAGCAAGTAAAGAAGCAGTTTGATGATATGCTTTCTCGTACAAAGAAACTTGTAGATGAGCATACTGTTCAGACTGATAAAGATATAAAAGGCTTGCGTAAAGAGTTTGCTGAAATGGAATCTACTGATAGAGATAATTATCGTAGAATGATTGAAAACTTCAATTCAGAAACTAATGCTCTGCAAAATAAAATTGATGCAATCAATAAGAGTATTGCAAACTTTACAACTCAGACAGGAGTCTTTGATAGGGCAAATGAATTGAAATCTCAGCTTGATGCGTCTATAGAAATCCTGCGCAGTAAAATTAAGGAAATAGCATCTTATGAAGCAAAGATTGACAGTATTACTAATGATATTCAAAAGGTTGAGGATCTGCATGATAATGTCAATGAGACAATAAGTAATTACAACAAGCAAAATCTTACGTTAACAAATCTAGATAAGAAATTCTCTCGTCTTATGGAAATGAGTTCTTCTATGGACCAAAAGATAGAAAATCTTACGGTTCAAAGTGATGATCTAGTTAATATGCAGGCTACTGTAAGGAATTTTCAGCAGTCCCTTGATGACATTCAGAAACAGTATGACCGCATAGAAAAGAAAGGGGAGACTGTTGATCAGGTTGCTAAGACTGTAGATAATGCTGTTGGTCAGATTGGTGAACTGGAAAAACGCCTCAAGCAGTGTAACAATCAGATAACAAAGCTTCCTGATGAAATAAAGAAAATGCAGGATAATGTAGATAATATTATGAGTAATAGCGAAACTATTAATGATGCTGTTGATAAGATTACAAATCTGCAGAAAATAGTAGCCGATACTGAAAAAAAGATTAAGCAGGTAAATACTGCTAAAGATAAGGTTTCAAAGACTGAAGATCATATACAGCAGGTATCTGATGACGCTGCTGATAGAATTCAGAAAGTTGCCGAAGATGCAGAGGATAGAATCCAGAGGCTTTCAGATGCAGCTGAAGAACAGCTTCGAACATTGCATACTATTTCTAAATCTTCACCTGTAGGAAGGCGAACTTCTTCTTCTTCAAAGAATCGCTCCATTACTCCAGAAGTCAAAGATACTGTAAGAGATTTGAAAATTCGTAACTGGACAAATGAAGATATTGCAAATAGTCTGGGATTATCGTTAAGTGAGGTTCAACTTATACTTCAGATGGAAGGTTTTGAAGATGATGACTGATTATGGTAAGGTGTCTGGGAATTAGTTTCCTAGACATTTAATTGAAAGGTTTCTTTATTTATAAGAGTACGCCAATAATTATAGGATTTATAAATATTATTGGCGTACTTTTTTATCGTTCTAGAAGGCATACTGCATACGCTTTTACTGCATCTCCATTTCCGACAGAGTCTAATTTTTCATTAGTCTTTGCTTTTACAAAAATCTGTGAACTTGAAACCTGTAAAATAGAGGCTATGGAATCTATTACTTTCTGTCTCCATGGCAGGAATTTAGGGCGTTCTACTTCTACCACACAGTCAAGATTTATTAAATGCCATCCATTATTTTGTATGTCTTTCCAAACAGTCTGTAAAAGCTTTGCAGAATCTGCATCTTTCCATTTTATGTCTTCGGGTGGAAAGTATGATCCGATATCGCCTAATCCACTTGCACCTAACAAAGCATCTGTAATGGCATGAAGTAAGACGTCACCATCGGAATGTCCTAGTTCGCCTTTTTCTGCAGGAATTGAAATGCCCCCAAGGAAAAAAGTCCTGCCCTCAACTAGTTTATGTAAATCTGTACCAATGCCAATGTGTGTCATATTTTGTGCAATATCCTTTGCGTATGTAATCTTTTTATTTTGTATGTTTCCTGGAACAATATGTACTTTTCTGTTGCCTGTAATGTCTGGATATGCATCCCAAATTTCAGTATCATCTGTAAATTCTTTTTTTATCAGGATTGCCTGTTCGTGGCATTCAAGCAGAGGTAAAAATAAAAATCCTTGAGGTGTTTGTACTGCTGCGATTGAACTTCTTTTTAAATGAGTCTGAATTGTTCCATCTTCTGTAATTATTTTTTGAGTATCGACAGCAGGAATGTAAGGGACTGCGGCTCCATATTTTTGCGTGCATGCAATTGTATCTGTTATAATCTGTTCTGAAACGAATGGGCGTGCAGCATCATGAATAAGGACTATTGCCTTTTGCTGAACTTCTGAAGATAAATTCTCAATTAATGCCTTAATATGTCTTAAAGCATTATAGACAGATTCCTGCCTGGAATTTCCTCCCGGAATGAAAGAATATGGGATTTTTTTTAATAAATTATAGACAGATTCATCAGCAAAAAGAGCTCTTTTTGCAAGTTCTTCATTATCTTTTGGTATTGTTATAATTATATGTGAAATAGATTGTTTATTTTCTGTAGCAAGTAAAAAAGCTTTTGCTGATTGAGATAAGACAGTTCCCTGTCCTATCTCAATATATTCTTTTTTGATACCCATGCCCATCCTAGTTGATGAACCGGCAGCGGCTAATATTAAAAAGATGTTACTAGTCTTCATCCATTTCGTCACTGTCATCAGTGTCATCAGAATCTACTTCATCGTCAGATTCTTCATCATCAGAGTCTTTTTCGTTATTGTCTATTTCGTCTTCGAAGTCTTCATCATCTTCATCGTCTTCATAGACTGTAGATTTCTTTTCTGTCTTTATTCCGAGAGGTTCAAGTTTTGCATGGAGCATTACTTCCACTTCTTTTGAAGAAACTCCAAAAGCATCTGCTATTTCATCTTCAAGTAGTTTTTTTGCATTGTCATAAAGTTTTCTTTCTAGAATAGGAAGTTCCTTTACCTTAGATCTATGGTAAAGGCAACGGACTATAGATGCTATATCTTCAATAGTACCTTTTTTTAGGAGTTCAAGATTCTGCTGATAGCGAAGCTTCCAGTCAGAAGTAGGCGGCTCAAAGTCTTCGCTTATCATGTCTAAAGCTTTTTGTGCTTCATCTTTTGAAACAATAGAACGTATGCCAAGTCCTTCTGCTTTTTCTACAGGGACCATAATATACATATCAGAAACTTCAAGATAAATCTTGTAGTAATATACTAACTGGTCTTTAAATTCTTTTTTAAAGATTTCTGTAATTTTTCCAACACCTTGACTTGGATAGACTATTTTTTGATTAACTGTAAATTCTGTCTTAGGTTTTGCCATATTCAGATATTATATCAAAATAATTGAAAAATTTCAACTTTTAATAGATTTGTAAATAAAAAAGGAATACATTTTGAAGAATTTTCATAATGTATTCCTTGTAAAATCAATTAGTCAGCAGGAAAAAGTTTCTTAAAGTCAACGAGTACTAGCTTACTGTCACGTGCAGAATCAATGTCTGTCAGTTTATTTAAATTGCGATAGAAACTGATTAATGGTTCTGTTTGACTTCGATATACATCAAGTCGGTTTGTAATTGATTCGAGCTTGTCATCGTCGCGAGTATATAACTCTCCTCCACAGCTGTCACATTTTCCTTCTACCTTTGGCGGCTTGAATTTTACATTAAAGTTTGTTCCGCAACTTTTGCATACGCGACGGTTACTTAAACGGGCAATTATTAATTCGTTATCAACTTCAAAATTTACAACTTTAACATCCGGGCAGATTTTTTCTAATGCTTCTGCCTGAGGAATGGTGCGTGGAAAACCATCTAGGATAAATCCTTTTTTGCAGTCGTCCTGCTTAAGTCTGTCTGCTACAAGTTCACATGTTATGTCATCGCTGACAAGTCCGCCTGCATCAATAATGCTTTTTACTTTTACTCCTAGAGGTGTCTGATTTTTTATGGCTGCACGGAAAATATCACCTGTCGAAATATGAGGTATGCCGTATTCTTTTGCTACGTCTCCTGCAAGTGTTCCTTTACCAGCTCCTGGTGGTCCTAAAAATATAAAATTCATGAGTGTCCTCCTAAATGTATTGTAATTATTTTATATCAGTTTAATGAAACCTACAAGTAACAAATATATTTTCTGTACGCCAGATAAACAGTTTTTTTCTGGCTTCTTTTAAAAGAATGTCTTTTACTGTTTTAACTCCATCTTCTCCAATAGATGTGTGCATCTGCATTCCATACGAAGATGTTTTGGAAAACCATTTCTCAATGTCTAATTCAGTGATAACTCTCTTTTCTTCAAGATAATTCGTTTTTATGATTGTAAGTAAATTTTCTTTTTCGAATATTTCCTGTATTGTATGAGAATCCCAATTGAATAGTGAATTTTCTTTATTTGAAAAAAATTGTTTTTCTGCTGTATTTAGTTTATCAATAAGATTTGCAATGTTAGAGTCTGCAATAGAATGTTCAAAAATTTGAGAACTGATTATATCGCTGATTTTCTGTCCGTGGCATGGAATCCTTTGTGATATAATTATTACTGCATTTTTATCTAATAATGGAGGTTCATCTTTTTCAAGCCTGTCATCTTCATTAAAAGCTATGTCTTTTCCTTCTTTTATTTTACCGCAAAAAGCATTTTTAAATGCCATTGCTGCCTTCATTATGTCTTCTGCATTTGCAAATATATCCCTAAAGAATAATCTGTCGAATTCAATGTCTTTAAATGTGTTTAATGTCTGCCTGAATATGTCGAAATCTTTTTTTCCAGATTGCTTAACAGTGAGCTGAGGCCTGTCAATTTCATCTAAAGTTGAAGCATATTGGTTAAGTACCTTTATTCCATCTTCTGTACGGCACACTCCGCAAGTAATTCCTTCGGGAGTTTTTCGAATAACTTCAAAAATTAGTAACGCATCGTCTGCATTCCAGATAAGGTTTCTGGTATGCCTGAAAAGCTGTGCTTCTTCAATTAAATTGTTCCTGATAAACATCAGAATCTCAGCTTTGTTTGTTTCCAGTCTAGAGCGCCATGACTTTTCTGCTTTATCTAGAATAGCATCCTTTTTACTGTCAGGGGGACTGTATGTAAGATTTTCCTCTGTTTTTTCAAATCCATGAAAATGACCTGATTTTCCCCACCATTCTGAAAGTGCATCATTGCTTGCATTTGCTTTTGGATTGTTTTCCAATAGTGATGCAATTTGTATTTCTCGTCTCGAAAGTACATCCTGTCTTATTGTAGCTTCATATCCTTGGGTGGTTGGATTATAGAAAACTTTGCCTGCAAGAATATCTGGAAGATATTGCTGAGCCACCCAGTGATCTCTGTATGCATGAGGATATAAATAACCTGTTCCGTGACCAAAGCCTTCTGCATCTCTGGAAGGGTCTTTTAAATGATTTGGTACTTCAGCATCTTCTTTTTCTACGCTTGAAAGGGCATCAAAGAAGGCCATGGAGCTGTTTGATTTTGGTGCCGTAGAGAGGTATAAGGCTGCATGCGCTAAAAAGTATCTGCCTTCTGGCAATCCTACCCGATCAAAAGCAGCAGCACAGCTTTCTACAACAGAAATGGCATGAGGATCTGCAAGTCCTGTATCTTCACAAGCACTTATAAGCATTCTTCTAAAGATAAAGTGTGGATCTTCACCTGCCTTTACCATTCTTGCAAGCCAGTAACATGCAGCATCAGGATCTCGCCCTCTTAAACTTTTTATAAATGCTGATATAATATCGTAATGATAGTCTCCATCACGGTCATATAGAACGACCTTTTTCTGGATGGATTCTTCTGCCGCTTCTTTACTTATATATATTAAGCTTCCCCATGAAGGAACTGGAGGCTTTGCATCAGGCTGCCATTTTTCAGGAGTTGTTTCTATAGCTAATTCAAGGGCATTTAAAAGTGAACGGGCATCTCCGTTTGCTGTTTCAACAAGATGTTCTAAAGCTCCTTCTTCAAACTCAATGCGCCAGTGTCCGTAACCGCGCTCTGTATCTGAAAGCGTTTGGCGTACAACATTCATTAGGTCTTGTGATGTAAGAGATTTTAACTGAAATACACGGCTTCGGCTTACAAGTGCTTTATTGACTTCAAAAAAAGGGTTTTCTGTCGTTGCTCCGATTAATATTATGGTTCCGTTCTCTACCCATGGCAAAAGGGCATCCTGCTGGCTTTTATTCCATCTGTGGACTTCATCTACAAAAAGAATTGTCTTTTTGCTGTATAAGGAACGCTGTTGCTCTGCATCCGAAATGGCCTTCCTTATGTCAGCTACGCCTGTAAGAACTGCGTTTAATGTTATAAAATTAGATTTTGTATGATTTGCTATTACTCTGGCAAGAGTTGTTTTACCAGAGCCTGGTGGTCCGTAAAATATTACGGATGTAAGCTGGTCAGCAGCAATGGCACGTCTTAGCAATCTGCCTTTGCCAATTATATGCTCCTGACCAATATATTCATCAAGCGTTCTGGGACGCATCCTTGCTGCTAGAGGCTCATGCGATTTTTGTACGGCATCAAACAGCGATGAAAAGTCTGACATAAATTTTATTTATCTCTGTTCCATCCAGAACCAGGGAAATATGCCATTAAGCCTTCGTTTGTTGTACCGGAACTTCCTACCGGTGAATTATAGGCGTAAATTGGGCCGTCTCCTTCATTAACATTTCTGAAAGCCTCAGGAACATATACTATTGGCACGTCACTTGTGAATGTTGAACTTGTATCATGTCCTGCGACGGTTGATGTTTTGTCACCTAAGGATCCGTCTGACTGTATAGGCATGCTGAAAATACCTTGCTCTGTTCCAACTATCACGGAATTTCCTGTTGCTGTTATTGCATATATGTATCCTTCATCGACATCTTTTGTTGTTCCGTTACTGACAGTTATTGTATCTGTGCTGTAACTTGAAGGAATTGAATATGTATAACTTCCAACTGTTATGCTGCAGCACTGATTTTTGTATCTTGAAGGGACATCGCTCGCATCTGATGTATAACTGTATGATGAACCTGTATAACTCCAGTCTGTTCCATTTGTAGACGTATATTCAAAGTATTTTGGTACATTATAGCCTTCCCAGTCACCTGTTCCTTCTTCCCAGTCAACAGCCAGCATATATAATGTACTTCCATCGAGGGAAACTGCTACAGGCGTCTTTGGTGCGCTTATAGATTGCCATCCGCCTTTTGTCGTGGCTGATGCAGATTTTCTATATATAACGCCTTTATTCATTGGCGTTATATATAAATACTCACCGTATTCAACTATAGAACCCATGCTGCCTCGAATGCCGCTTTCATCCAATGCAATTTCATTTTCAATGCTTTCAAAAATGCTGTCATGGCAAGCTGTAAGTCCAGATATCATAAACATCGTGAATGCAATATAAATAATGTAAAAAGCCTTTTTCATAGAGTTTACCTTAGAAAGTTAGAAGTAATAACGGGCACAGGCTGCAACCGTTACAAATTTACCATAAATGTTTTTTGATCCTGTATCCCAAGTCTTTCCTAACTGAGGAAGAATTGTATAAGAAACATCGCAACCTACGGACCAGCCTTGATTTATTTTATAATGTACGCCGACTTCAGGCTTTATTACGAGTCCTGGCCAGTATGATTTATTGATATAAGATTCATAAGCCATGCCAATACCCATGGAAATAGGAAATTCAAAGTTTCTTATTGAAGGCTGTATTGTCGCTGACACAACTATAGGAATGCAGTTGAAAGTATTTCCTCCGATTGTAGAATTAAATCCAAATCCTACGTCTGCACCAATTGCAAACCAATCCTTTAAAAAATAATGGTATCCAATTGTTCCTATTCCACCCATTTTAAGATTTCCGTCTTTTGTAGGCCAAGGATTGCCAAAATTCATTGGAATGTTAAGGGCTAAAGAAATTTTAATGCACTGGTCCCCGGCTCTTGTTTTGTTTATAATATATGAGACTTCATCATTTTCTTCATGTTCTTTCTGATCTTCATCGTAATAGTCGTCATTTTCATCATAAAAATCATCATCTTCTGATTCTTCATCATAATAGTCATCATCTGATGAGTCATTTTCATCATAATAATCGTCATCTTCGCTGTAATAGTCATCATCTTCACTGTAATAGTCATCATCGTTGTCATAATAACTTTGTGCATGTACTATAGGTGCAAACAGGAAAATCATGCACAAAAATGGCAGAATACGTTTCATAATACCTCGTATAGCAATTTATAATAAAATCATATATAGTAAGAAAACTCTTTTTATGAAACAATAATACTGATTTTGGCATATTGTTTCAACATAAAGTAAAAAAAAGCTTTTACGCAAAAGGCTTGTTAACAAAAAATTATTGTATGCATATGCAAATCGCTCTTGCTGATAATTACTTTTATAGTTTAAAAAGATTTTATGAAGGAAGGTTACAAAATGAGTGCTGTAATTATAGACGGTAATGCCATTGCAGGGCAAGTAAAATCTGATGTTGCAGAAAAAGTCCTTAAGCTTAAGGAAAAGGGCATTGTTCCGTGCCTTGCAGTAATTTTGGTTGGATCAGATCCTGCAAGCCTTAGTTATGTTGCGGGTAAAAGAAAGGCGCTTGCCCAGGCAGGAATGGAAGACCGGAGCCTTGAATTACCGGAATCTACTACTGAACAGGAATTACTTTCTATTATAAATCAATTAAATAATGATAAAACTGTTCATGGAATTTTAGTCCAATTGCCTTTGCCTTCTCATATTAATGCTGAAATTATTACGAATGCTATATCTCCTGCAAAAGATGTAGATGGCTTTCATCCATACAATATAGGTAAGATGTTTTCTGGTAAAAAGGGATTTTTACCATGTACGCCTCATGGTATCTGTGTACTGCTAAAGACTATGAATATAAAAACAGATGGTGCTCATGTTGTTGTGGTAGGCCGCAGTAATATAGTAGGAAAGCCCATGGCTTTGCTTTTAGTTCAGAAAGAATACAATGCAACAGTTACAATCTGCCATACAGGTACAAAGAACCTTGCCGATTATACACGGACTGCTGACATTCTTATCGTTGCTTCCGGTCATGTAAATACTGTAACTAAGGATATGGTAAAGCCTGGAGCTGCCGTCATTGATGTAGGCGTTAACAGAATTCCTGACAATTCAAAAAAATCCGGATTCCATTTATGCGGTGATGTAGATTTTGAAGGCGTAAAGGAAGTTGCAGGATATATTACTCCTGTTCCTCGCGGTGTTGGGCCTATGACTATAGCAATGCTGATTTATAATACTCTGGAGGCTGCTGAATCTGTATGATTGACATTCAAAATACCCCTGATACGCGAGAAATTGCATTGCAAAAGGTTGGCATAAAGGATTTGAAGTATCCTGTAAAGGTCCTTGACCGTCAGAATGCTACGCAAATGACTACTGCAGATGTAAATCTTTTCGTGAATCTTCCTCACAATTATAAGGGAACTCATATGTCACGCTTTATAGAAACCTTTCATAAGCATCGGGAAAATCTGGGCATGAAGCAGTTCCTCATTATGTTAGATGAAATCCGTCAGTCATTACAGGCAGAAAAAGCTTTTGGCACAATGAAGTTTCCATTTTTTATGGAAAAAAAAGCCCCAGTTTCAGGTGAAAAAAGCATTATGAGTTATGAATGCATGTATGAAGGTGAAGTCTCTCAAGATTCTCATCAGTTTTACATAAGCGTATCAGTTCCTGTTACAACCGTTTGTCCGTGTTCAAAGGCGATAAGTGAATACGGTGCTCATAATCAGAGGGGGATAGTTACTGTTAAGTTGCAGAATACCAGTCTTTTTTGGATTGAAGACATTATAGAGCTGATAGAGCAGAGTGCTTCTAGTGGCTTATACAGTATTTTAAAGCGTCCTGATGAAAAATATGTAACGGAACATGCTTATGAAAATCCTCGATTTGTAGAAGATGTTGTAAGGGAAGTTTATCTTGCATTGAAAGATTTTAAAAAGTGTGAAAAACCTTTTGTATGGTTTAGCATTGAATGCACTAATTTTGAAAGCATACATAATCATAATGCGTATGCTTACACGGAGTATGTACAATGACGTATTTCTTTGAAACCTATGGCTGCGAAATGAACATTGCAGAATCTGCATCAGTTGAGCAGCTTTTGATAAGCAGGGGTTGGACGAAGGCTTCTGATGCACAGTTGAGTGATCTGATAATAATAAATACATGTTCTGTCCGCGCTACAGCAGAAACAAGAATTTTCGGGAGATTGGGATTTTATACAGGCTTAAAGAAACTTCGCAACTGTGAGCCGGGTGCAAAGAGCCGTAATATGGAACTAGCTGCTGAATACGTGCAGAAAAATGGTTCAGTTCCAATAACAATAGTAGTAATGGGCTGTATGGCAGAACGTCTTCTCAAAACTCTTCAAAAAGAATGGCCTGCTGTTGATTATGTAGTTGGAACTTATGCCAAAAATAAATTCGGAGATATCATTCAGGCTGTAGAAAATCATGAAGATCCTGTAGAAATTGATGAAGAGCCTGTATATACCTTTGCAGATACATCGTATGAAGAAGGTGCTTTTTCTACTTTTGTGCCTATTATGCACGGATGTAATAATTTCTGCACATACTGCATTGTACCGTATGTCCGCGGCAGGGAAGTGAGCCGTCCTGTAAGCCAGATTTTAAATGAAATAGACATTCTTTCTAAGAGAGGTGTAAAAGAGATCACATTGCTTGGCCAGAATGTAAATTCATACAAAGATGCTGATGGAACAAACTTTACGGCCCTTTTGAAAAAAATCAGTAAACATATTGATGAAATCAATTCTTCTATTGAATGGATACGCTTTGAATCAAGCAATCCAAAGGATTTCTCAGATGAACTGATAGATTTGATTGCAAGCGACAGTCATATATGTCATGGCTTACACATTGCCGTACAGCACGGTTCTACAGGCATTCTAAAAGCCATGAACAGGCGTTATACGCGAGAATCGTATCTTACCCTTGTTCAGAAACTTAAAGACCGAATCCCAGACCTTGCCCTTACGACTGATATTATGCTTGGTTTTCCTGGCGAAACGGAAAAGGACTTTGAAGATGTTGTTTCCCTTATGCAGGAAGTTAAGTATGAGTCTGCATTCATGTACTATTATAATCCTCGTGAGGGAACTCCTGCTGCAAAGATGGAAAATCAGATAGATATGGAAACAAAAAAATCGCGTTTGCAGAAAATAATAGACATGCAGCTTGATATTACAAAAGAAGTAATGTCTAAGCGTGTAGGTCAGACAATAAAAGTCCTCGCTGACATAATAAGCCGTGACAATAAAGATGAATTGCTTGGCAAAACTGGGCAAAATGAACGCGTTGCTTTTAAGGGCCTCATATCATTGATAGGAACTTTTGTAAACGTTCATATTGACAGCTTGAATGGTAATACTTTTAAAGGAACTCTTATTCAATAGACTTTTATCTTTTATTAGTATATACTTTATAGCATGCCTATTAAATTAATTGCTATGCTCATTGTGGCTGTCCTTACAGCCGTATTTACTGGTTATAATCTTGGAAATTCCTGTGATGTATGGATTATTCACACATTCAAGAATGTGCCTGTTTTTATTACTATCATAGTGTCTGTGATGGTTGGAGTTGTAATTACGCTCCCTTTTACAATGGGAAGGCGTGTTACTAGAGAAGATAAAAAGATACTTAAAGCTGATAAAAAGGCTAAGAAAATTCAGGCAAAGCAGGAGAAAAAGGATAAAAAGGATAAAAAGTCAAAAAAGCCTGTAGCTGAGACTCCTGTTGATTCTCAGTCATCTGATTTAGCAGTTGCAGGAAATGATACTATGACTTCTGATACAACTCTTTTGCCAGAATCTTCATCAATTGAATATTCTGATACTGAACATATACCGTCAGAAGCCGATTAATATAATATGAGGAAATTATCTGCTGTAATTCTTTTTTGTTTTATTGTTCTTAGTGTTCATGCTGGTTCCATGGATACTGGTGCAAAGTCTGCCATGACTTTGAGGGCAAATGCACTTTTAAAAGATGATGTACAGCAGAGTCTTTCTTATCTTACCAGTCATATTGTTCTCGCTTCTTCTGAAAGAGAAAGGCGTTCTATTCTGTATTACACAGGTACCTTGCAGGAATTGTTAGGCTATTATGCAGAAGCTGCAGTTTCATATGCTGATGCAGCTGCGATTAATGAAGAAGATGCAAAGGGAATGCCTAAGGCAACGAATGAGCAGCTTTATCTGTATGCTGCACGCGCAAGCTTGGGGGCTGGTGATTTTGTAAGTGCAGATAAGTATCTGGACTCTCTTCCTGTAATTTATTCCAAAGAGACTTCTATTATAGCTCAAAAACGTTTATATTCAGCATGGAGTGCCTTGTGCAAGGCTGAAGATTTCAATGAAACGAAGGGTGTTATTGCTAACCTAGAGTCATTTGCTGAAGATTCTTCCATGAAGTCTGTTCGGTCTACAGTTCTTTTTACTCTTTGGTATCTTACTAATGATAAATCTTATGCAGACAGCTTAAAAAAAGATTACCCGTTAAGCCCTGAAGTTTCAATTATTAATGGAAAAAATCAAGTCATGACAATTCCTTTCTGGTATTTTGTACCAAGAGCTTCAGCTGCTGATGCTAATCCTGCAAGCGAAGCCGCTTCCTTTAAGTCAGAGGCGGAATCCATTAAGCCTGTTTCTGATGTACCTGAAAATGAAATTTCTAAGAATGAAGTTTCTAAGGCAGAAGAAAAAAAATCCTCAGAAGTTTCTCCTGCTGTTCATTCTAGAAAGAAGCAGCAGACCGGTTTTTTCAAGATAAAAGAAAATGCTGATAAACTTATATCCAGGCTCGACTCTGCAGGTTTTGAAGGTTATATACTTACAGAAACTCGTTCTGACGGTGAAATCCGCTATCTGGTTGTTGTAGATGAAAATGAAAGTCTTACCATGGGAAAGAAACTTAAAGCAGCTGGATTCGACTGCTACATGATTGAAAAGTAATGAGTTTTTATATATACTCTAAAAACTATGAGTAACGAAACATCTAGAGACTTAAAAGAATTGTGCCACTGGGCAGACCAGCAGGCAGACCGCATTATAAAGCAGAAAGGAGACCTTCCTTCTTATACTTGTGCTTCTGGCATTACGCCGTCAGGCACTGTTCATATTGGAAATTTTCGTGAGATTATTACTGTTGATTTAATTGTCCGTGCCCTTAGAGACCGCGGCAAGAATGTTCGCTTTATATATTCATGGGATGACTATGATGTATTTAGAAAAGTTCCTGCTAATATGCCTCAGCCTGAAGTTCTTGAGAAATATCTTAGATATCCTATTACAATGGTTCCTGATACATTTGGACGTAATGAAAATTATGCCAGACATCATGAGATGGATATTGAACAGGAATTGCCTAAGGTTGGCATTCATCCTGAATTTTTGTATCAGGCAAGCAGATATAGGGACAATCGTTATACAGAAGGCATGAAGAAAGCCATGCAGAACCGTGACCTTATAAAATGGTGCCTGAATAATTATCGTGATGATGAACATAAAATGAAGGATTCTGATGTATATTGGCCTATTGCTGCATTCTGCTGCAAGTGTAATAAAGACACTACTGAAATAACCGGTTATGACGGGGAATATGGAGTAAGTTACAGATGTACGAGCTGCGGTCATGAAGAAAAAGGCGATCTTCGTACAAGCAAAGAATTTAAGCTCGGCTGGCGCGTTGACTGGCCTATGCGTTGGAATGAAGAAAAAGTAGTATTTGAGCCAGGCGGAAAAGATCACATTAGTCCAGGCGGAAGTTACGATACTGCAAAGCTTGTAAGTAAAAAAATTTATGGGTGGGATGCCCCTGTTACAATGAAATATGACTTTGTAAAGCTTAAGGGCGTTCCTGGAAAAATGTCTTCTTCAAAGGGAAAGGTTATTTCTCTTGTTGATGCGTTGCTCGTGTATCAGCCAGAAGTTTTGCGCTATATTTTTGCTGTTAATAAAGTTGACCATGAATTCTCAATCAGTTTTGATCTTGATGTTATTACAATGTATGAAGCCTATGACCGTACAGAGCGCATTGCCTGGGGTGTAGATAAGGCAAAGAATGAGAATCTTGAGCGTCAGGAAAAACGCGTTTATGAACTAAGTCAGGTAGAGCCAGGAATGCCTTATGTAATGCCTTATCAGATTCCTTTCCGTCAGCTGACAACTCTTCTGCAGACATATTCTGGTGATGTTGATAAGGTTATTGCTTCATTACCGGATGTAAAGCCTGAACATGTAGAGCGTATCAAGCAGCGTGCAGTTTGTGCATGGTACTGGGTAAAAGAATGTGCTCCGGAAGATTTTAAATTTGCTATCAGGGAAGACGGAAGTCGCATTGAAGTTGCAGAACCTGCATTGACAGCAATCCGTCAGATTCGTGATGAAGTAGTTCCTGTTTTGGATTCATTTGCAACTGACAAAGATTTGCAGCAGAAGATGTACGATATAGCAACTGCATTGAATATGCAGTCAAAAGAGTTGTTTACTATTATGTATCATGTACTTATTAATAAAGATCAGGGGCCTCGCCTTGCAAATTTCATGCGGATCATAGGAAAAGAAAAGCTTCTGAAGATTCTTTCTGTATATTAATACTTAAATAAGTTATACGTATAGGTTTCAAAAAAAAGGCTGTCCTGAAAACTTATGTTTCCAAAGGGCAGCCTTCCTTTTTATTATAAAAGCTTTTATTCTGCTTTTACAGGATTGTCGTTTTCGTCAAAAAGGCCGTCTTTTGTCATATAATATGTTTTTATTGGTGGAAATCCATTAAAACAGACGCTAGCATAGCTTGATGTATATGCACCTGTTGAAAGCCAGTATATCTTGTCTCCAATTTTAAGGTCTACAGGCAGCTTGTACTTTTCATTTTCATACATAATGTCAGCGCTGTCACAAGTTGGACCTGCAAGAATTACTTCTCCTTCTTTTCCGCCGTCTTTTTCAGTTATTATAGGATACTTTATTGATTCTCCAAGAGTCTCAATTAGGCCATTGAATTTTCCAGTGTCAAGATATACCCATCGCTGCAAGGCTGTATTGTTTTTACGGCTTACAAGTACAACTTCTGATGAAAGAATTCCAGAGTCTGCTACGAGAGAACGTCCAGGTTCAAGAATTATCATAGGAATGTCGTCTCCAAAGTCATCCTGAAGGTATCTTGTTATTTCAGAAGCATATTCCTGTAGTTCATTTGTAGGCTGTATATAGTGAGCAGGAAATCCTCCTCCCATGTTTATCATTGAAAGCTTTATGCCTTCTTCTTCTTCAATAGATTCAAACAGATACTTTGTCTTTGCAATGGCGTCATTCCATTGTCCGATATCACGCTGCTGGCTTCCTACATGAAAGCTGATGCCGTATGGAGTTAATCCTAAGTCTCGGGCCTGTACAAGAAGGTCATAAGCCATGTCTGGGTGACAGCCGAACTTTCTGGAAAGAGGCCAGTCTGCTGTAGTTGAATTTTCAACAAGAATACGTACATAAATGCGTGAATTAGGAGCGTATTTTGCAATGTTTTTTAAATCTTCTTTTGAATCGGTGGCATACATCCTGACTCCCTTTTCATAGAAGTAGGCTATGTCTTTTGCTTTTTTTATTGTATTTCCGTAAGAAGTCCTGTCTGGAGATATGCCCAGCGAAAGAACTCTGTCTAACTCGTATCGAGATGCAATGTCAAAGTTTGAACCTAACTGGTCAAGCAATTTTAATACAGGGATTCCTGGATTTGACTTTACTGCATAGTATATATGTGCATAAGGAAATGAATCCTTTAACTGCACAAAACGATGATGAATGGATGTTGTGTTTATAAAGATATTTGGGGTAGCAAAATCCTTAGATGCTTCTAAAAAAGCATTCCATTCTGAATTTGAAAGATACTCTTCACGATTAAACATGGTTAATTCCTACCTGAAATTAATGGTTAAACGCGATAATAA
>JAILPY010000078.1 GCA_024699235.1 Treponema sp.
GCAAGGAATCCATCTTCTATTCCCTGCTTAAGACTGTAACTGTAAACAGGCTCGCCAAAATAATCTATGTTAGAAACGTATTTTGTTTCTTTTGGAGTTGCGGTCATACCAATTTGGGTTGCTCCGCTAAAGTAATCAAGAATCTTTCTCCAGCGGGAATCAGCCTTTGCTGAACCGCGATGGCATTCATCTACAATTATGAGGTCAAAGAAATCTGAATCAAAATATTCTTTGTATTTTGACAATACTTCTTCAGCTTCTTCATCTGTTTCTTCGTCATCTTCACCCTTATGTTTTGCAGAATCTAGCTGCTGGTAAAGGGCAAAGTAAACCTGATATGCAGATATTTTTGATTTATCTTCCTTCTGAAAATTGATTTTATGGATTACCTTTTCAAAAGGCTTAAAGTCACCATTTATTGTCTGGTCTACAAGATTATTTCTGTCTGCCAGATACAGAACCTTTTTTTTAGTCCCTGATTCAATAAGTCGCCAGACAATCTGGAATGCTGTATAGGTTTTTCCAGTTCCAGTAGCCATGGCAATAAGTATTCGGTTTTGTTGTTTTGCAATTGCCTCAAGCGTTCTGTTTACAGCATTTCGCTGATAGTAGCGGGGTGGATAGCAATCTGCACCAGAATAGAAGGGTGTATTTAAAAGCTTTTCTTCAAAGCAAAGTGGCACGTCATAGATTTTAGTCTCACCATCAATTGCATAGCGTTCGCGGTTTTCTACTTCAACAATTTTTGTTGCATCAACACCTTTCCATCTTTGATAAAGTTCATCTGCTGTAGGAAATTCAGAACGTGGCAGCTCTTTTTCAAGTTTAGTTGTAAAATCATGTTCAAAGAAACTGTCTCCATTAGAAGTATAGACAAAAGGTACATTCATCATAATGCCGTAGGTGATTGCCTGCTGCATACCAAATGATGAAGAGTGATTGTTATCTTTTGCTTCTACAATTGCAAGTGGAGTTCCCCTGTTATACCAGAGAACATAATCACAGCGTTTTCCTTTGTCGCGGCTTGGAACATTACCTTTGATTCTGACTTTACCATCGGTGAATTTATTTGCAGGTGATGTTTCCATAGTGATTTTTTTGATATCCCACTTTGCGGTTAAAGCGGGAGTAATAAATTGGAGTTTGATGTCTTCTTCTGTCATTTGATTAATGTCAAAAATATCACTCATAAAAAAACACCATTCATAGTATTCTAAATGTTGTAAAGCTAGTTCGTAAAATCTATAACATTGAAGCGAGCATATTATACCATGCGTACCCCAAATTTTCAATAAAATCTAACGATATAGAAACTTTTGCTTTTACATGAATATACTATATCCATCCCCCAATCCTCCTCTGTAAGTATATCATATCCACCAGCTGGACTCCAGCTTCAAAGATGGGATGGTCGTAGTTTTCTGTAAAGAAATTTTTGACAGTGTGGTGGCGCCTGAATCCGCATTTTTCGTAAAAGGGAATCGTGAGGGGACTGTCACCTGTTCCAACTTGCAGCGTGCAAAAATCATTTTTAAAATGTTCCGCTACAAATTCGATAAGCTTTTTGCCGTAGCCTTTTCCCTGACTTTTGGGAGTCGTGGCAATGTTTTTAATTTCAAGCAGTCCGCCGCCTTCGTCCGTTACGACACATTCTGCTTTTATTCCGCCGTCATCAAGTACGAACATACGACCCTTTTCCAGATAGCGGTCTATCATGTCTTCCTGTTCGTCTGCCAAAAGCAAGAGGTCGAGGTAATCTTTTTTCTTCCTTGTTATTTCTTTTATTGTCATAATTAATTTTCCTATGCTAAAGCAATTTTATTTCGCCCTGATTTTTGTTTCGAACTGCCTCCAGGTTTGACTTGCATATTTTTTGCAAAAAGGCTTTGTCGTGACTTACTACAATCATGGCGCAATCCAAAGAGGAAAGTGCGTCTTCCAAGGCGACCACGCTTGTGATGTCCATGTGGTTTGTCGGTTCATCCAAAATCAAGAGTGACAGGGGCTTTTGAACCGCAAGGGCAAGCATCAGTTTTCTAAGTTCACCGGGACTTAATGAGGGAAGAGCATCGTTTTCTTCTTGCGGATTTTTTAGTTCTGTCAAACGCTCTGGTTCGCTTCCCAATCGGTAGAGGGTGGAAAGCACTTGACCGCGTTCGTTTTCTTCCAAAGAGAAAAGTTCTGCAAAAATAGAATCTTTTTGCTCATCAGGAATTTCCTGCGGCAAATACAGGACTTCCTTTTGTCGGCCGTATTTTTCAAGTAAGGACATCAAGTGCTTTACGAACAGGGATTTGCCCGCTCCATTTTCTCCAGTAAGTGCAATTTTGCTTCCCCGCTTTATTTCGATGTGAGGAATCTTTAGGCTGTAGCTTCCTGCCTGCAAAACGATTTGGTCCACCACGAGGGGCTTTGAAAAATCACTTCCGTTAAGCGAAAATCCTTCCTTTCTCTGAAGTGCTTTTTTTATGCCGTCACGCTCGCTTTCTGTTTTCTGGATCTGGCTTTCAAGGTGAGCCTTTGCGTCTCCAGTTGAACGGTCCTTGCCGCTGATTCTTGCAGCGTCTATTTTAGACTGACTGTCGTGATCGTGGCTGTCAATCGACTTTTTTGAAAGACGGTTCTTGGACATTTTGTTTTGAGCTTCCAACTTTGCACTTCTTTCTTTTTCAAGTGACGCTTTGGAGTTAAGCCTTTCCCAATCGCTACGGGATTTTTGTCCGGCGTCTTTTCTTAGTTCCAGGGTCTTTGTAAGGCCACACGGGTAGGAGTCAAAGGCAATCAAGTCCCTGCCGCCTGCAAAAGCTTCTGATTCCCTGTAAAGATACACCGTCCGATTGCAGAGACTGTCCGCAAAGGTACGGTCGTGACTTACGATAATTCCTGTGCCGGTGAAATTTATGAGTGCTGACAAAATCATACCGGAGCTTTTTAAGTCAAGGTGATTTGTAGGTTCGTCAAGCAAAAGGACCGATGGACGCTCCGCAAGTGCAGAAGCAATCTGAATTCTCTTTTTCTCCCCGCCTGAAAGACTTTCGTAGCGTTCAAGCATTTCTTCCGATATGCAGAGAATGGAAAAAAACTTTCGCGCCTCATTGTCATCTGACCAAAAAGCCGAATACAGATTCTCAGGAACTTCCTCCGTCTCTTGCGGGCAATAGACGACATCGCCTAGACCTTTGTCTCCGATAGAAATTTTCCCGCCGTCAGCCTGAAGGATTCCTGCAACTAATTTAAGCAAAGTGCTTTTTCCGCATCCGTTGCTTCCTGCCACGCAAGTCCAGCCATCCGTTATTTGAATCGAAAAGTCTTCGAACAAATTCGCAGACGCTGAGGGATAAGAGAAGTTTAGGTTTGTAATTTGAATTGACATTTGGCCTCCAAAAAAGAAGCCAGTTACAGAAAGTGCGCCCTTCTGACCGACATTGAAAATTAAACTGTAACTGACTTCCAAAAATAAATTTCATTCGAGAAATTAAATTGTTTTGCGGAAATCAGAATTACAGTCTCATCGGCAGAGCGTCTCCTTAAGGAAAAGTTTTAGTAATTAGAAGTATATCTTCAGAATAATCGAAAGTCAATATCCTCTTCTTTCCACCACTGCATAAGGCTTCGTCTTTGCCAGTGCCAAAAAATCCGCCCGCGTGCAAATGCCTTTCCCAAAATTTTCCCCCGCCATAAAATCTTTTGCGCTCCTTAACTGCTGCGTGGACAAGCCTGTCGCAAGCGCAATGTGGGGAAAATAATTTTCCGGAAGGTAAAGGCCATTGTTCGCAGGATGGGCGGTGCTAGAAAATTCTTTACAAAGAATCTGGTTCGCTTTCGACAAAAAAGACTCGCTCGCTTTGTCGGGCAAAAGAAAGAGTGCCTTGTCCATAAAAGTTTCAGCCCGGTCAAAAATTATTTCTCTTTCCGCAAAAGAAAAGGCATTGCAAAAAGTTTCAAAGGCTGGCAAAAGGATTTTCTCGCTTTCCGCCTTGAACATTCCCAAGGTCATGTGAATGGGAATTTTGTTTTTAATCCTAAAATCATTTTTGCATGCCTGGACCAAAGCTTGAACAAGGGATTCTATTTTATTTTGGGCCTCCGTGCAAAAATGCAGGCTGACGGCAAAGGTTCGCATTCCTTAAGCATCGCAAATTTGAGCGAACATTACAAGCGTTCACGCAAGACAGTTTGTTTGCTGGCCTTCCGTTTTTCCTGACCTAATACGCAATCCTTAAATTGTTTCTCTGGCAAAATCTTCCTTGACAAAATCCCAATCCTGAGTTAATCTAAACTTGTTATGTGGAAAACATCAGTTTTATTGTTAGAAAAATGCTATATTCCTTCCCTTCAATAGGGGTAGTGGGCCTTTTTCAGAAAACTGTATTCCAAAATCCTTTTTGAAAAATCCAAGCACAGTTAAGTCCATCAACCCCTTTGTTCGCTAAATCGACGACGCACCATTATTGCGTCCTGTTTAGCAAAATATTTGCCGTAAAGGGGCGGCTCATCATGTTTAACATAAAAAAGCAAATAAACAGATTGTATGCATCTTCAATCTTTGGACAGCTTTCGCTTTCCGGAGCTTGGGTTGCAATTCTTGCGGCCAGGGGATTTTCCCTAGCGCAAATCGGTTTCGCAGAAACGGTATTTCATATCGTAAGCATTCTGTTCGAGATTCCTTCCGGAGTTCTGGCGGATGTTTTGGGCAGAAAAAAGACGTTGATTATTTCCGCTCTTATGAGAATGGCGGGAGACATCGTGATGATTTTTTCAAACAACTTTGCCTTGGTCTGCCTTTCAATAGGCTTGCACGCACTTTGCTACAACTTCGCTTCAGGCTCTGGAGACGCTCTTGCCTACGATTCTCTTAAGTCGGTGGGACAGGAAGAAAAGTTTGACCGTTACGCCTCAAGCCAGCTGGTCATCTACCGTGCGTGCGAAGGCCTTTCAACCTTGACTGCTGGATTCGCCCTAGTCTTGGGTTACAAGATTGCCTACGCAACGGGAGTCTTTGCTTCCTGCGTTCAGCTTGCAATCCTTTTTGGACTAGTCGAAGTAAGGATTTCTCCTGTGGAAAAAGACTTTAACGTCTGGAAGGAAATGCTCTCCTGCTTTAAGCAAAGTCTTTTCTTTCTAAAAGAAGCAAGGAAGGCGATGCTCCTTATGTTCACAAATTCCTTTGTGGGCGCACTGGACATTCTGCTTCTGTTCTTTCTGCAGGCAAAGCTTCCGATGGCTGGAATTCCAGAATGGGTTCTTGGTCCTGCCCTTCTTGCAACTCAAGCAGGAGGAATCATCGGCGCCCGTCTTATTCTTTTTGCAAAGAAAGCGCGCTACAGGCTGATTTTCGCAATTTCAACCGCGATGATTTTAGCCGGAATCGCGATTGAGCATACGGGCCTTTACGTCTTGATGACACTTGGCGGCTTTATGGCTTCCATGGCTGACGACGCATTGCAGGTCAGGACAAATACAAGGCTTCAGGACATGTTCCCGTCGGAGCAGAGGGCAACGCTCATAAGCATAGAGTCTTTTACATTCTCTTGCATAATGATTGTCCTTTCGCCACTTGCAGGACTCTTCTTCTCCTGGTGGTAAATCGCAACGCTGCATCATGGCCGGCACCGGTCATGATTAAATGCTTCAGTATATTGCAAAAGGCATCCCTACTTTCTATAATCCTAAAGGACATTAATATGAAAAATAAGCTGGCATTTAAAACAAAAGATTCTTTACGAATCAGACCATTGGCTATTCTTTTAATAATCCTTCTTTTAGCACCCGGACTTTATAGCGGCCTAAAAACAGTCCGCTACGAATTAAAGTCAGAAAAAGTAAATGCCAGAATCAGGATTGCACTTGTAACGGACCTTCATTCTTGCAAGTACGGCAAAAAACAGCAAGTCCTGACAAAAGCAATAAATGAGGAAAGCCCAGACATGATACTCCTGGGCGGAGATTTCTTTGACGACAGGCTGCCAGCAGATAATTGCGAAACTTTCCTAAAGGAATTAAAAGGCAAATACCCTATATATTATGTTACAGGCAATCATGAATATTGGGCTTCACAAAAAAAGTTCAAGGAATGCATGCAAATACTAAAGGATTATGGCGCCGTAAGGCTGGCAGGTGAAACTGTCACCTTGCGCTTTCAGGCAACTGACATAGCGCTATGCGGCATAGACGATCCAGACGGATACCTTCAGAATGAAGAAAACAGCTTTTATAATGAACTTGAATCTGTAACAGAAAAGCTTCCTAAAGACATTTACTCAATCCTCCTTAGCCATCGTCCAGAATTCTATAAAGCATATCAGGACAGAGGATTTGACCTTGTACTATCAGGACATGCTCATGGCGGACAGTGGAGGATTCCAGGGCTGCTGGATGGGGTATATGCCCCAAACCAAGGCTTATTTCCAAAGTATGCTGGAGGAATGCATGATGAACTGCCAACTAAGATGATAGTCAGCAGAGGCCTTGCAAGAGAATCAACAAGAGTCCCGAGAATTTACAACAGGCCGGAACTAGTCTTCATTGACATTCTTTAGATACGCCTCATTCACAGGCAGCATTACTTTTCGCTTATAAAAAGCCCAATTATTGTAATGGCAGTTCCTAAGGCCCCCATTGGAGTAATCTTTTCACCAAGGGCAAAGAATGCAAATATTACAGTGACGACAGGAATAAGGTAAATTGCACAGCTGACTTTAACAGTCCCTACAATCTCGCAAGCCTTGTTCCACGTAGCAAAGCATACTCCGCTGGCAAGCACGCCAAGAAAGAGCAAGTTTATCCAGTTCAAAGGCTTTGCAAAGCGTGCAGCATTCAAAGCAGAATCTATATAAAAATACAGGGACTGCACAAATCCGTCTGCCGATACAGCAGAAGCTGCAGGTTCTGAGCGAGGCGTAAGGCCCCACCCAAACAGGGAAAGTGGAATCATAATCAAGACGGCAAAGAAGAATATTCTGCGGGTAGAGCAGAACCTGCTGTACTTACGCCTGTTCAGGATGGAAACCAGCATGGAATAAAAGCCCCAGCATATTCCAGACAGCAAGGCAAGCACGTCACCCTTAGGATTAAATTCCAGTGCAGAATTTCCGTTAAAGCAAACAAGACCAACGCCAAGTATGGAAATAATAAAGCCTGTAATGAACCAGAAAGAAAGGTGCTTTTCCTTAAGGAAAATCTGGCTTATGACTGCAGTAAAAAGAGGACAGATGCTTACAATGACGCTTACATTTGAAGCATTAGTAAAATGAATTGCAATGTTTTCCGTCAGCTGATACAGGACAACGCCAGACAGTGCCGCCAATGCAAAAAGAATGTTGTCGCGGGCTGCAATCTTTTCAAATTTAGGATGCAAGATCCAAAGTCCTATATAGGCAGCTATAAATCTGTAAAAAAGAATTTCCAGAGAAGAAAAGTCGTTCAGCAGATATTTAGTACATACAAAAGTAATGCCCCATATAAATATAGAAAAGGCGGCAAGAAAAATGCCCCATAACTTGCGGGAGTTCTCATTCATGATGAGAGAATATATCACATCTAATAATTTAGTACTACTGCGTAAAAAAATTTATTTGACAGAGTTCTGTTACTCGGTTACAATTCTTAATAACAAATCATACTTTTTAGGATTGTTACTGTTTGTATAAACAGGCAAAACCTGATTTTCTTGCATCGACAGGGAAGTCAGGTTTTTTTTTATTTAAAATTGAACTTTAGGAGGTTCTTAATGAAATTTTTTAGAAAGCACCTGTTGCTTATCTGTTCGGCACTGCTCATTTCCCTGTCGGCACAGGCTCTCGACAGCTATGACGCATCTTTATTTGCAACTGTAACAGACGCAGGCGAAGTTGTAGACAGGCTTGTAATCGATTTTGGCAAAGGCGCTAAAGTCAAATCTGTAGATACAGAAACATTTTCTGTAAAGGCCATTGCATCTACGGAGGATGTAAGAGAAGGGACTGACGTTACAAGCTATGGCGACTATGAAATAAGCCGCAAGATAGAAAAAGTTTCTGTAAAAAAGAATGTAGTTACGCTCTATTTTAATCAGGCAGAAGGCGCTACCCTCGCCTACCTTTCTGCAGCCCGCAATTATCCTGCAGAACTGACATATACGGTTGAGCAGAATAAGCCTATTTCCATAAAGCGCGGCAGAGAAAAGAACGAAAGCTATACGGCAGAATACAAATGCGACAATAAAGTCACAGACAGCGAAACAGAATCGTTCAAATCTGTAATTGTAGAAGGCGGCATAAACTATCAGCTTTTTGAACCTAAAAAGAAATCAAACACACTCATCGTATGGTTTCACGGCAACGGTGAAGGCGACTGGAAGCATTCCAACAACAATGTAGCCCAAATCCGCGCAAACAGAGGTGCAGTTGCATGGGCAACAAAAGAAGCACAAGACATTTTCAAGGGCGCTTATGTAATGGCATTCCAGGCTCCAGATACATGGTATTATGCAAACCGCGATTCCCTTTTGGAACAGGCAGAAAAAGAAATTCAGGACATAGTAAAAAAGTACGGAATAGATAAAAAGCGCATAGTTCTTTCAGGCTGCTCTGCAGGCGGATACATGTCAACAAGGATGATTATAAAATACCCAGACCTCTTTAGTGCTGCCATGATAAACTGCCCCGCCCTCGACATTGCAGATGCAAGGGGCGGAGAAACCCCTACAGATGAAGAACTTGCTTCTATCCGCAACTCACGTACGGCAATCTACCTTGTACAGGGAGAAAACGACAGTTCAGTAGACACAGAAAACTGCTCAAAGAGACTGTTCAAGGCTCTTGCTGATGGCAAGGAAACCAGCTCACAAAAGTTTGAGCAGGACTTTGACTCTGACTTTACTACAACACAGACAGCAGACAAGAAATATGTCCTTTCACTGTATGACACCACAGATTCTGACAGAACTAAAGCAAAGCTGCAGTTTGCAGAAGACTATAACCTTGACGGCGTAACAGATACTGTTGAATATTCAAACCACTGGTCTTGGATTTATACACTAAGAAACAATCCTAAGACAGCAGATAATGTATCAATCTGGCAGTGGGCAGCATCTAGGCTCAAGTAAAGCATAAAAAATGCCGCTAGGGGAACAATCCTCTGGCGGCATCCTTACTAAATCTGATTATAATCTTTCAGGCAAATTTCCCTGTCACAGCATTCCCTGATAAGTTCCCTGTCATGAGTTACTACCAAAACGGTTTTACCCATCTGCTTAAGGTCCCTTAATATTTTTCCTATCTGCTTCATGTGCATGAAGTCAAGGCCGCTAGTAGGCTCATCAAACAAAAGAATATCACGGCCGCTTGCTATGGCACAGGCTACAGCAACACGCTGCTTCTGTCCTCCAGAAAGAGACTGAGGATGCCTGTCCGCAAATGCTTCAAGATTCAGGCTTTCCAAAATGGCAAGGGCCTCCTGCTCATTTTCTTCAGGCTGGCTTATTAAAACTTCATCAAGGACGCTTTCTGTAAATAGCTGATGATTTACATCCTGCATTACAAGAAAAATCAGTTTCTGCCGCTTTTTCCTTTTGTACTGCTTGCCTTTATAGGACAGAATCCCCTTTGCCCTATGTCCAAGGCCGCACAGGGTATTCAAAAATGTCGTCTTGCCGTCTCCATTGTTTCCGGTTACTGCAGTAACCTTGCCCTCTTCTATTTCCATATGGGGAATGTTAAGGGCAAGATATCCGTAGCGGTACTTATAGCTAAAGTCCTGAATCACAAGCGAATTGCCGGAAACATCAGAACTTCTTGCTTCTGCATTAAGGCCAGATTTTTTTTGCAGCAGGATATCGGCCTTATTTGAGCGCAGTCCCATTGCATAAAGTTCATCTTCTGTAATGCAATCCATGTCGCTTCTTGAAAGTTCTTTTTTTATTTTCCCTTCCTCTAAAACAATAGTCCTGTCTGCAAGATTCCATAGGTATGAAATGCGGTGTTCTGCAACAACTACAGTCTTCCCTTCATCCTTCCATTTTTTTAGGAGCGTCCCAAGCTCATCTATTGACTGCAGGTCAAGGTTTGCACTTGGCTCATCCAAAAGGATAATGCTGTTTCCTGTTACAGCAACAGAGGCACATGCAATTTTCTGCTTCTGTCCCCCACTAAGATTGAAAAGGCTTTTATTCATGAGGGGTTCCAGCTTAAGCTCACTGACTGTAGTTTTTATGCGCTTAAGGATTTCCTCTTCAGGCAGTCCCTGGTTTTCACAGGCAAAGGCAAGTTCACTTGCAGTATCAACATTAAAGAACTGAGAGCAAGGATTTTGGAATACAGTGCTTACAGCTTTAGCAGTCTCGTACAATTCCTGACTGGAAATATCCTTGCCGTTTACAAGGACACTGCCCTGAAGCCTGCCTTCAAAAAAATTTGGGATAAGTCCGTTTATAAGGCGAAGTATTGTAGTCTTTCCGCAGCCAGAGCCGCCTGTCAAAAGGACAAACTCTCCGTCATTTACCGTAAGGCTTAAATCCTTAAGGCTTCCGCTTAACTCACCTTCCCCTTCTTGGCCGCAAGAATATGCAAAACTGACATTTTTCAGCTCAATCATTCAATTACCCTGACTATATTATTTTAATTGCCCTAAGAACAGTAAATGCAATGCCTGCTCCCAGCAGAATAAAAGTTACAAAGTCCCAGAAACCGAATCCAATCTTACATATGTTAGTGCGCCTGTCAGGGCCCCCCAGGCCTCTTGTCAAAGAAGCAGCAGAAAGTTCCTGCCCTATCTTTAAGGAACACGTCATAAGCGGTATCAGGCGGTACTCCAGCATCTGAAACACTTTAGTTCCTCCAAACCTTATGTCCCTCATTGCCATTGCCCTGTTTATGAACCGGGCTTCTTCCGTAACTGTTGGAAAGAACCTAAACATAACAGAAAGAGGGATTGTTATTGCATCGGGAACATGAATCTTTTCCATTGCACAGATAAATTCACTTACAGTCGTTGTTGAAACGACATACATTCCAGTCAGGATTCCCGGCAAAAAGCGCAGGATAATTCCGCTGAAAGCAAGCGTAAGGTAGCAGAGCAAACCTGTACAGTGAGGCATGACCAGGCAGGCAAGTCCGTATGCAACAGTATATAAAAATACAGCATAGGCAAAAATTCCCCATCTGCGGGAAGCAATTAAAAGCAGAAGAGGGAGGTAGTTCAGCGCTACGCGGAATTCTGCAGCACTGTCGCCGCCTGCATTGCCCAGCACAAAGACAGAAACGCAAGACAAAAGCAGCATCTTTGTACGAGGGTCAAGCAATGACTTTTTACATACAGAATTTAAAATCTGCATCACACAATTCCTGCCTTAACAAAATGCTTTTTAAGCACAGCACGCCCTAAAATTCCTCCAAGAATGCCAAAAAGGAAGCAAAGGATAAAATGAACGGGACACGACCAGGCAGGCATAAGCTTTGTAAGGGCGCTTATATACTCCTGACCGAAATTCTGCCTTGTGGACCAGTATTTTTCTGCAAAAAAGAAAAGAGGAATGTAATTAGTCCATACCCACAGGCTAAAAATGCCGTGAGCAAGTATAGCCTTCTTAGCACTTTTGTAGCCGCCGCTTTTATAGACAAATTCTGCAATTAAGCCTGTTACGCTTCCTATTGCAAGTGCATAAAAGGACATGCCCGTAAGCCACATAAGAATTCCCAAGAGGACGCTCATAATCAGAATCATTCCGAATTTCTTTACCTTAGTAAGGAAAAGCATGAACGGTATTCCTCCAAACAGCGGCATAAGCATAGAATAAAGGGGCATAAAAATAGGAATGAATCCAAGCATTGCAAGAACCATTATTATTACAAAATATATTGCCGTAAAAACACCTACATTAATTAAGTCTTTGCCATTAAGCTTTTTTGAATCTTTCACATAAACCTCCATTTAATAAATGTTAGACTATGTTAACACTTTTGACATGCACGCGTCAATTATCATTCCTTAGTCAAGACAGAACTGCCGCTTTATGTATGCAGAAAATTAAAATAATTTCCAAATTAACAGGTAAATCCAGCAATGATTATTATTTTTACGGGGAAACTATGTTATAATTACTGCTTAGGATACATTTTTTGCATCTTAATAGGAGATTATTATGAGAAAATACCTTTATCTATTGGTTTTATCAGCATGTTTTTTTATTGCAGGCTGCGGAGGCGACATTAACTTTAGCATCTACACAAGAGATTTATCAGACGTAATGTCCTCAAGGGAAAATGTTATATATACAAAAGTAAACATGATCGTTGAAAGCCTGGAAGACAAAAACGACATAGAATTTTTGCGGAAGAACCTTAACGGATTTTCCAATGAACAGCAGGTAGAATACAACTATTCAACGTCTTTATCTTTTGACATAAAAGTTCCAATCATAAAAGAAGGAACTAACATTGACTTTTCAAAAGACATCCTCATCATTTATGGAAAGAATAACAGCGGAAAGACTGACTATTATTTAAAATATAACAAAGAGCTCTTTTCTAAGATCAATTCATACATCTATGAAACCCACTATCAGAACATTGACTTGCATAAATTCAAATTAAAGTTTGAAATGAATAATGATGAGCGTAAGCCAGTCTCTTTTGTAACATACAGCTCTTATGTAAACGGAAAGCCATATCCGTTCTCACATGAAGAAACCCTTGAAGAAAGAGGCAGGGTTACTTTTGAAGTAAGCGAAATATTTGCAAAGCTTATCTGCGATTCGGATAATTCTGACTATCCTCTGTTTACAATAAAATAAAGGAGGGATGCTGACATGCCTTTAGCAATATACAAAGGCGACATTACAGAATATGATGTCGATGCAATAGTAAACGCAGCAAACCCTTCATTGCTTGGGGGCGGCGGCGTAGACGGCGCAATCCACAGGGCCGCAGGACCGGAACTGCTAAAAGAATGCGTTACGCTTGGAGGCTGCAATATTGGCGAAGCAAAGATTACGAAAGGCTACAACTTAAAGGCACGCCATGTAATCCACACTGTAGGGCCTATTTACTTTTACAACTCAAAGGAAGCAAACCGAATTTTCCTTGAAAGCTGCTATGAAAATTCCATTAAGCTGGCTATGGCAAACGGCTGCAAGTCAATTGCATTTCCACTTATAAGTGCCGGAATCTACGGATATCCCAAAGACAAGGCCCTTGAAGTCGCTGTCCGCACAATAAAAAAATACGGCTCAGAAATGGATGCTGCAATAGTACTGCTTGACAGCGAAGCCTGGAGCATAGCGCAGGAAGAATATCCCGATCTTATAGGATGACAGAAGCAATTGTAGCACAGGCCATAATGTTGTAAAATGAATTTAGGCATAAGCCTGGAGTAAACATGAAAAAGACATTTAAGCTTTTTACAATATCAGGAATCATATCCATGATTCTTTCCGCCTGTGCTTCAACTTCTTTTAAAAGCCAGAAGGAAACCCTTGAGCTGGAAGGAAATCCTACAACCGGCTATACATGGCAGTTTGACATTGAAGACAAAACTATAGTCAAGATTGATGAAGACGTTCAGTATCAGGGCAAGAAGGGAATGGTCGGAGCACCCAGCAAATTTGTATATACAATCCATTCTTTAAAAGCCGGCGAAACATCAATTAAGTTTGAATACAAGCGCCCTTGGGAAACCGTTCCTGCCGACAAAACCTGCACTTACAAAGTAAAGGTAAGCGAATCAGGAAAAATAGACCTGACAGAAAGCAATTCAGGATCAGAAGCTAAAGCCTTTAAGTCTGTATCTATGGAAGAAGGCCTTAAAATGATGCAAGGCGATTCAGGCTTCATCCTCCTTGACGTGCGCAGGCCCGATGAATATCAGGCAGGCCATATTCCTGGAGCAGTACAGCTTACCAACGAAACAATGGATAGGGAAAAAGCAGCCAGCGTCTTGCCAGACAAGAACCAGACAGTATACGTGTATTGCCGTTCCGGCAGGCGCAGCAAGCTTGCAAGTCAGAAACTTATTGATTATGGATACAAAAACATAATCGAAATAGGCGGAATCATTGATTATTCCGGCAAGACCGAGCAATAATCAACAGGAGAAATGTATGAACGAAACACTAAAAGTTCTGGAATCACGAAGGAGCTGCCGCAAATTTAAAGGCGACATGATTACAGAAGAAGAATTGAATGCAATCATCAAGGCAGGAACCTTTGCGCCTACCGGAATGAACACTCAGTCACCAATCATCATTGCTGTTACAAATAAAGAGCTTAGGGACAAGATAAGCGAAGAAAACCGTAAGATAGGAGGATGGAGCGAAGGCTTTGATCCTTTTTACGGAGCACCGGTAATCCTCATCGTCCTTGCAGACAAGGCAGTAAGCGCAAACTACATTTATGACGGCTCGCTCGTAATGGGCAACCTTATGAATGCAGCAGAGGCACTCGGAGTCGGATCAATCTGGATTCACCGCGCCAAGCAGGAATTTGAAAGCGATTTTGGCAAAAAGATTCTAAAGGATCTTGGAATAACAGGAGACTTTGAAGGAATCGGCCACGTAGCATTAGGCTACAAGGCAGAAGGCGGAGTAAAAGAGGCCGCTCCCCGCAAAAAGAATTACGTTTACAGGATTAAATAGGAGTCTTTAATGAACGAGATTTATGAATTCATAAAGAAGTGCGGAACTTATTACCTTGCAACAGTTGATGCAAATGGACAGCCGCACGTAAGGCCTTTTGGAACAGTCAATATATTTGAAGGCAAGCTTTACATCCAGACAGGAAAGTCAAAGGAAGTTTCAAAGCAGATTCAGAAAAACCCAAAGGTAGAAATTTGCTGCTTTGACGGTTCCCAGTGGTGCCGCCTGGCAGGCGAGCTTGTACGCGATGACAGGGTTGAGCCAAAAGAAGCAATGCTTAACGCATATCCAGACTTAAAGGCAATGTATTCTGCAACAGACAGCAATACAGAAGTCCTTTACTTTAAGAATGCAGAGGCAACGCTTTCAAGCTTTACGGCAGCCCCGAAAACCGTAAAATTCTAGATGAGACAGAACAGCTTTATCCGGCAGACCCATTTCATAGGAGTGCTTCTGCCGGAAGACATTACCCTTACCCTTGAAGACTGCAGGCGCTACATGAAAGAATCCTACGGCTGCAAGTCTGGGCATGGAACACCAATACACGTAACACTAGTCCCTCCATTCTGCCTGCCACAGGAATGCGACACTGCACATCTGGCAGCGTCCATTGAAATGCACATGCTTTCTGAAGGACTTGGATTTACAGCACGCATAGACAATTTTTCTGCATTTGGCGACAGGACAGTCTTTGCAAAAGTTGAATCAGACGAAAGATGGACAAGGCTTAGGGATGAAACCTTAAAGGCAGTGCTTGAAGCCTGTCCTGGATGCACAAAGAAAGACAAAAGGCCCTTCCAGCCGCATGCAACAGTTGCCAACCGAGACATTCCGGAAGGAATCACGGCAGATGCCTTAAAGGTGATGAACGAACTGAACCTGACAGAAGACTTTCCGGTAGACAACATCACGATTTTTGAGCGCAAGAACGGCAGCTGGCAGGCAGCGCTCACTCTTGAAATACATGGCGCATAAAGGCAAGAGCCTTATTCCTTTTCTACGACCGGCCCCCTGAGTTCAAGAAAAGCCTCGTCAGGCTCTTCCAGCCATTGAATAATCCTATCCTTTACATTTTCTATCTTTTGCCTTGAGTTTTTGCCCCTGATGGCGCATTCCCATACGAAGCAGACACGCCAGCACTGATCCTGATAGTACTTAAGGTTTTGAGCATCACGTTCCTTATTGCGAGCAAACTTTTTTTGCCAGTAAGGCTTATTAGACTTAGGAAAATCGAAAAGCCTGCATTTTTCATGTGCGTGCCAGAAGCATCCGTTTATAAAAATGACAGCATAGTATCTGGGAAAGATAAGGTCTGGCTTTCCCGGGTAGCGCTTGTCGCAGATCCTAAACCTGAACCCCGCCTTAAAAAGGGCTGAGCGGATCTGTTTTTCAGGCTTGGTATCCTTCGAGCGGATTTGAGACATAATGTAATGGCGCCGTTCAGGAGAAAAACTGTCCATGCACCTATTATAGCATGATTTTTTTATTTTAATGCTGTAAAATCACAGCATGGCTGAAACATTCATCGGCACAAGCGGCTACGATTACCCGGAATGGAAAGGTATCTTTTATCCTTCAGGCCTAAAGCGTAAAGATTTCCTTTCTTACTATGCAACGCAATTCAATGCATTGGAGCTGAACGGCACATTCTATAGCATGCCAAGCCCAAGGCAGATGCTCTCGTTCTATGAGCGTTCAGAAGGAAAGATAGCCTTCAGCATAAAGGCAAACAGGCTTCTGACACATGAAGTCAGCAGCAACTGGGCAAATGCAGCCGAATCATTCAAGAATGCAGTCAGGCCGCTGGCAGAAAAAGGAACTTTGCTGGCAGTGCTGTTTCAATTTCCGCAAAGCTTTCATTACACAAAGGAAAACAGAATCTACCTTGCAGGACTAATCAGTCAGTTTGAAGGATTTCCTTTAGTAGTAGAATTCCGCCACAGGGAATGGATAAGGGAATCAGTCTTTTCAGGGCTAAAAGAACGCAATGCATCGCTCGCCTTCTGCGACATGCCTAACCTGAGCGCACTGCCTTGCAGGACAGACCTGCAAGGCAAGGCAGCATCATTTGCAGGAAGCCTGGCATACATCCGCCTGCACGGAAGGAATGCAGGAGCATGGTATTCTTCCGGCGACACTCCAAACGGATCAGGACGCTACCTTTACGATTATTCTGACAAAGAACTGAAGGAATTTGTACCGGTAATTCAGGCAGCAAGCAAAGGGGAAATCCCGACAGCAGTGTTCTTTAACAATCATCCCGACGGAAGCGGAGCAAAGAACGCAAAGCGGCTAAAAGAAATGCTATAAAAATGTGTAAAAACAGGTCTAAAACACCTATAAAAATGTGTAAAATTCATTTTTTTTTACTATATTTTCGTGTAAATTTATTATAAAATAACTTTATGCAAAGAAAAGCATTAGAAGAACTTTTAGAATGGAAAAAATCTTCACGAAGAAAGCCGCTTGTCTTACAGGGAGCCAGACAGGTTGGAAAAACCTGGCTAATGAAAGAATTTGGCCGCCTCTATTATGAAAAAACTTTTTACTTTTCATTTGATAAAGAAGAAGAACTTTCCAGCATTTTCGAGAAAAACAAAGATCCATTCAGAATCATAGAACTGCTTGGAACTATTTTTAATGACAAGATAGAACCTAAAAAGCATCTTATTATTTTTGATGAAGTCCAGGAATGTCCCAATGCGCTTAACTCACTAAAGTATTTTAATGAAGAAGCAAATGAATATCACATAGTTGCTGCCGGAAGCCTCCTTGGAACATTACTTGCTGAACCAATGAGTTATCCTGTGGGAAAGGTAAATTTACTGCATATTGCACCTCTTGATTTTGAAGAATTCTTAGGGGCTGTAAATCCAGGCCTTTTAAAATATATAGAAGAGACGCCTCCAGAAGAAATAATAGAAATTCAGCATGCAAGATTAATTGAACAGTATCATAATTATTTGATTGTAGGAGGAATGCCCGAGTGCGTCGTAAGCTGGGTCCAAGAAAAAAATGCAGGAACCGTTGCTCAGATTCAGAAAGAATTAATAAGCATCTATGAAAATGACTTTTCAAAGCATAACAAAAAAGTAAATGCAGCAAGAATACTTCTTGTATTCAGAAGTCTTGTAAGTCAGCTCTCAAAAGAAAACGAAAAATTTATTTACGGCTGTGTAAAATCAGGGGCGAGGGCAAGAGAATTTGAAGAAGCCATAGAATGGCTTGCTTCAAGTGGAATCGTACTTAGAATTTATGATGTAAAAAAGCCCGAGCATCCCCTAAATGCATTTGAGGACTTTTCAAGTTTTAAACTCTTCTTTTTTGATGTCGGGCTTTTAAAATTTGCAGCAGGAGTTTCAAACAAAGATATTATCCTAGATACTGGGTTTCAGTTTAAAGGCCCGCTTACTGAAAACTATGTCCTACAACAGCTAAAGCCACAGTTTGAAATAAGTCCGCATTATTATTCTCCAAATCAAAATTACGAAGTTGATTTTTTGATTCAGAATGAAGGCGATATAATTCCAATAGAATGCAAGGCAGGAAAAAACACTTTAAGTGCAAGCTTTAAACGCTATCGAAATGAATGCAAGCCAAAGATTGCAATAAGGCTTTCAGAGCTTTCATACAAAAAGCAGGAAGACATGATTAATGTACCCTTATATCTTGCCTGCAGAATAAACAGGATAGAAACTGAAAGTTGATTACAAAAGAACCGCTTTCTTTTACTGGCAACTGTTCATACCCCTGTTATAGCATGATTTTCTATTTGAATGCTGTAAAATTATCTTCACCCATATCTACATTTTCTTTAGACTTATTTAATAATCTTACATTTTAATTGAATATCCTTTCCTTTTCTTCCTGAAGCATAAGTCCAAGAAAACGGGGTACCAAAATGAACAATATTTTCTGGTTTTAAAAGTTCTTCTGTATATTCATCTATAGTATGAATAAAAATATCTTTATCATCTGAAATCAAAATATAATTTGCTAATTGCAATTCTGTTTTATTCTTACCACCAAATCCACCAAGAACCCATCGAACAAGTTTTCGCATATATGGCTTAAGTGCCATGGTCAATAACTCCTTGTTTTCTTCTCCAAAATCACGAAGGTTACCATATTTTTGAAATTCTCTCAAAAGTACCTTTAAATTACGATCTTCCGAATTGAGGACATCCACAAAAGCTTCTGCAATATATTGATGAACACTTACAGCTTTTTCATTTGTCTTCTTACAACTAATTGTAAAATGCCTTACATCTCTTTCTGAATCATTGTAATATACGTATACAATAACATCTGTTTTAGGCATACCAGAAGATTCAAGACTACCAATAACATTTTTATCAGAAGTTGCTTCTATTCCTATTACTTCATTCTTTTTCAAACCAAAGAAATTTACAATCTTTTCAAAATAATGATACTGAACCCCTACTTTAACTTCGTCTCCTGTAGTCCATTTTTCGAAATTTTCACGATTATTTAAAATATTAGCAATACTAGATTCAAAATCATTACCAATTAAATCTTTTCTCTTACCAACCGAGAGGTCTTTTATTGCATAGGCTTGAATTAACTCATACAATTCTCTTTGACCTACAACATCATCAATAGCAGAATAATGAATATGATTAATAATCTTCAGCTTGTAAGTATGAAAAGCCATTAATTCTTCAACTTTAATATCATCAGGATATGTAAGAATTGATTTTTCAATTGATTTATCAATTTTTTTTATATGATAGCAATC
>JAILPY010000091.1 GCA_024699235.1 Treponema sp.
GCAAAGAGTACACTACACATCTTGCAAAGAGTACACTACACATCTTGCAAAGAGTACACTACACGTCCTGCAAAGAGTACACTACACGTCCTGCAAAGAGTACACTACACATCTTGCAAAGAGTGCACTACACGTCCTGCAAAGAGTACACTGCACATCTTGCAAAGAGTGCACTGCACATCTTGCAAAGTAAATGTTTAATGTTAGGGATGCCTGTCATTGCCTTTCAAATGAATACTTTACAGACAGATATTTTTAAACTATTATAATAATATGAAGAAAAATGCATTGCTTTCACCGTCATTGCTGTCGGCCGATTTTTCTAATTTAGGTACGGCTTTAAAAATGATAGAAGATAAAGGAGGCTCTCTAGTCCATATAGATGTAATGGACGGTCATTTTGTGCCTCCTGTTTCATACGGTCAGCCTGTAATTGCATCTTTACGATCTTGTACAAAGCTTCCTTTTGACGTTCATCTTATGGTGGAGCGTCCGGAATTGTGTATATCTTCATTTGTAGACGCAGGTGCAGATTACGTGACTTTTCATGCTGAGGCTACTGCTCATGCAGACCGATGCATTCAGATGATTCATGAACGTGGAAAAAAAGCAGGCATAGCTATTTGCCCTACAACTCCTGTTTCTTCCCTGGAACACATTCTTCCTTCTGTTGACCTTGTTCTTGTTATGACTGTTAATCCTGGTTGGGGAGGACAGAAATTGATATCTTATACGGTAGACAAAGTAAAGACCCTTGCAGCCTTGCAGGAAGAAAAAAAATATACATATCTCATTTCTGTGGACGGTGGCATTAATGCTAAAACGTTGCCTATTGTTCTTGATGCGGGAACAGATATTGTAGTCTCTGGATCAGCTTTTTTTGAAGGAAAGTTACCGTGGTAAAAATGAGTAAAAAGAAATTATTAAAAGTATTCGCTATCCTTGCGGGAAGCCTTGCATTTTCCCAGAGTTTTCCATGGTATTCTTTAGGAATACCTATTTCTCCAGACGGGGAACCTTCTTCAGAGGCTTCTCCATCAACTGATGCGAAGGTTCAGGAAGAGCCTTTGTCAGAAAAGTCTTCTGATTCCGGAATTAAAAAAAAGACTGCTGCTGTAGGAAGCGATAAGTATAAGGAAGATGGAATTGCTCTTGTAAAGGGGCTTGAGTCATATAGAAGTAAAGATTGGGTAAGCTCTGCGATATTTTTGCGACGTGCTGTTTCTGAAAATAAAAATGCAGGGGCGGAAGTTCTGTTTATGCTCATAATGAGTGAAATGTATAGCGGCGACTATGAGTCTGCTGTTATAGACTGTGATACTTTCCTTTCTTCGTATCCTAACAGTTCTCTTGTCCGGAACATTCAGTATCAAAAAGGAAGGGCCCTTCATTATACAGGTCAGAATGACCAGTCTGTTCTTGTTTTGAGTGATTTCTGCCATCAGAATCCTAATAGCAGGATGTATCCGTCAGCTTTATATTGGATAGCTGAATGTTTTTATGAAGACTACAATTTTGATACCGCCAGAGGCCTATACGAGCAGATAGTATCTGATTATCCTAATGATAAGAAGGCTGTTGATGCAAAATTTAAGCTTGATGCAATTGCTCAGAGAGAACGTGAACAGAAGCTCCTTATGCTGCTAAAGGAAACAGGGGAGGAATACGTAAGTTCCCGTGAAACTTATGAGCGTCAGCTGAAAGAGTATGAATCTCAGGATGTGGTTTCTTTGCGCCGCCAGCTTAATGAAGCAAACTCCCGCATTGCAGAGCTTGAAAAAACTGCTTCTGCTCCTATGCCGGCAAAGGCAGAGGCAAATGTAAAGGAAATGCCCGTTGCAGAAAATACTGTTTTTGTACAGGAATCTGCACATGGTAAAAAAAAGAAGGGTGTTTCCAGCGAAGAGCTTTTGAATCTAAAAATACGTGCAGCGCAATTGCAGCGGCTTCTTGATGAAAAATATTGCGATTCTTCAGATGGAGATGGAGAATTTTATGAATAGTTCTGTAAAGAAACTGACATGCTTTCTTGTTGCATTTATGGGACTTTTTATTTTATTTGCACAGGAAAGTAAGTCTAATGCAGAAATGTCTGATTCTGTTATAGAGGAACCTGTCTCCGTTGAGGAGGAACCTGTTTCTGATTTTGAAGAGTCAGACTCTGTTATAGAAGAACCTGTTTCTCTTGAAGAGGAATCTGAATCTTCTGAGGATGTCTCTGACAGTATTGATGAATTTACAGGCTTAAGCTATGCCGCTGAAAAAAAAGCTGTTGCTGAACGCAGCAATGTCAGGGTACGCGTAAGGGGCGATAACGGAACGTTTGCAATTTATTCCTTAAATTCAAAGGGAAAGGAGTTGTCTCTCCTTTCTTCTCATGCATCTTATTCAGGTTCTTATTTTATGCTTAAGATAGGAAGAAAGATTTATAAGCTTAACTCTACAGGCGGCGTTGCTAGTGAGGCCCGTAAAACGGAACAGGGAGTTCAGTTGGCTTATAATGTGCCTGGAAAAGCTTGCTTCGTCTTGGATTTCAGCTTTCCTAAAGCTGACGCTTCTGAAAATTTACAGAATGTAGTCCGTGTAAGGATGTATACTGCCAATATTGGGGAAACTCCACAGTCATTTTCTGTAAAAGGCGTATTTGATACTGTTTTGGGAGAGTTTTCAGGGCGTCATTTTTCTACTGCCGTAACAGAAACTGTTAATCGTCAAAAGCAGTTTCATACCATGAAAGATGAACTGTGGGTCCGTTCTGCAAGCAGTGATTCTGCAATTCAGTTCATGCTTTATGGAAGTGGAATTTCTGATCCTGCAGAAGTTTCTGTTACGTCTAAGGATCTCCTTACTAAATACTGGATTCCAGAAGTTGTTGAGTCTAGAGGTTTCGGAACTCCATCTTCTTATAATGATTCAGGAATAGGAATAAACTGGAAGACTGCATACCTTAAGCCCGGAGAAGTAGACCTTAAGGTTTTTTACCTTTCTGTTGCAGAAGGCCTTGCTCCTATTTATGCGGGAAAAGAACCTGCAGGAATGGAATTGCTGTCTGCTCTTGAAAGAAAAGAAAGCGTTTTTGAATCTTTGCCTGATATTCCTGAAGAATATCCCGTTGAACAGGAAATTGCTGAAAATAAGGATGGAAAGGATGCAGGTGTTCCTGAAGAACTTTCACCAGAAGCATTGGCTGTTACGGAAGAGCAGCTTGATCCTGAATATATTCAGAATCTCCTGGATTATATTGAGTCAATAAAGTCAGAAGATGATATTGAAAGCGATGAATTTGTAAGTCTGAATGAAGAGCTTGACGCCATTTTTGAGCGTCTCCAAAGTATGGAAAAGAAAGAATGAACAGGTCTATTCTTCAGTATGCAAAAAATTTGATTCGCAGAAGAAAATTTGGTACTGCCATACAGTTGCTCCAGGGTGCGGAAAAAGATTATAAGGGATCTTTTGAATTCTATAGGATGCTTGGCATGTGTTGCCTGTATGTGGGTGATATTGACCATGCTTCGTATTATTATAGTCTTGCCCGCTCTATAAAAATTCAAGATGCAGAATTATATATAGGTCAGGCTGCAATATTTTTGCATCGGGGTGAAGTTGAAAACGCACTTCCTTACTATCTTGAAGTCGAAAAGCTTTCTCCTGGTAATAAGATTGCTTCTGAAGCTCTTGAGTTTCTTAAGGAAAACTCTGACCGCGTAAAAGTCAGGACAAGACTTCTTGAATTAATCCAGACTGGCAGGATAGAGCATTTTTATCCTCCTTTAGGGACAAACCCTGACTTGGTAAGGAATGCTATTGTTACGGGATTGTTGCTTGGACTTTGCATTTCCGTAGGGATTATTATTGGAGGCGGACATGTAAGGCCTGTAAAGGAAAAGCGTGTAAGCCAAGACAGGCATAAGCAGAATATTGAAAACCTTGCATTGACTGAAGCGGAAATGAAAAATCCTAGCGATAAAAATTCTGATTCAATGCAGGTTGAATTTTACCTTACTGATAAGGAAATAAATAAGGCTTATGAAGATGCCCGTAATTATGCGGCTTCTCATAGGGATAATGCTGCGCTTGTTGAAATTAACCGTATAAATTCAAGTAATGCAGATGCCCTTGTAAAAGCAAAGGCAGAAACCTTGAAGTCAACGCTCTTTCCTGAAAAAGTTGGTTTTGATAATTTAAAGGATAACTATTCTTACGAAGAGGTTGAAAATGATCCAGTCTTGTATTCCGGATGTTATGTAATATGGGATGGAAGGATTGCTAATCCAAAAATTATGGAAAATGGATTTATTGCATTTACTCTTCTTGTAGGATATGTTAATAAAAGGGATTTAAAGGGATATGTTGAAGTAGAGTTTGAGGAAGCTCCTTCAAGGCCTCTGGAAACAGAAAAGCCTATACGCATTTTAGGAATTGTGTCCTATAGCAATGGAAATCTTGTCCTAAAAGAAAAATCAATGTACCAGCCATTAAAGGATGCTTCTTCTCTTGAAGCACTTCATTAATTTTTATATTTTTGGTACATTCTATAAAAATATTGGGTAAAAATATCATTTTCAGATGTAATACAGTTATATAGAAAGATTCTTTTCAGTTTGGAGGAAAAAGTGGCAAAGGCAGCAGAAGAAAAAGCTCCTGTAGAAATGACAGAAAAACTTAAGGCTCTTGAAGCAGCCCGCTTGCAGATAGAAAAGCAGTTTGGTACTGGTTCTTTAATGAAACTCGGAACTAAAACTGATATGACAAATGTTGATGTAGTTCCTTCTGGTTCTATATTGCTTGATGAAGCTTTGGGCATTGGCGGATATCCGCGCGGAAGAATTATAGAAATGTATGGACCTGAAAGCTCAGGTAAGACAACTCTTGCACTGCATGCTGTTGCTGAAGCCCAGAAACTTGGCGGAATTGCTGCATTTGTTGATGCAGAACATGCTCTTGATCCTATATATGCAAGGAATCTTGGCGTAAATATTGATGAATTGTGGGTCTCTCAGCCTGATACAGGAGAACAGGCTCTTGAAATTTGTGAAAATCTTGTTCGTTCTGGAGCAGTTGACATTATTGTCGTAGATAGTGTTGCAGCCCTTACTCCTCAAAAGGAAATAGAAGGTGAAATGGGGGATTCTGTAATGGGCCTTCAGGCTCGCCTGATGAGCCAGGCGCTGCGCAAGCTTACGGCAATTGTTGGAAAAAGTAAGTGTATTGTAGTCTTTATCAATCAGATTCGAATGAAGATAGGCGTTATGTTTGGCAATCCGGAAACTACTACTGGCGGCAATGCTCTGAAATTTTACTCTTCTGTCCGTCTTGAAATCCGTCGCATTGAATCAATTGACGGTAAGGGTGATGAAGAGGCTGTCGGTAATCGCGTACGTGTAAAAATTGTAAAGAATAAGGTTGCTCCTCCTTTCAGAAAGGTTGAGCTTGACATTTACTTTGGAAAGGGCGTCTCTTCTTCTGCTTCAATTCTGGATTCTGCTGTCAAGCATGGACTCATAGACAAGCGCGGTTCTTGGTATACGCGAGGCGAAGAAAAGATTGGTCAGGGAAAAGAAAATGCTGTTGCATTCATCGAGAAGAATCCTGATTACAGAATAGACCTTGAGCATACTCTCCGTGAAAAGATTTTCCCGGGGCAGGTTCTCCGGACAAAAGAGGGAGAGGTTGTTACTGAAGAGCAGATTCGTGCATACGAAAAAGAAATGCGTGCAAAAGGCGTTGGAATAGGTACGGCAGAAATTGAAGCAGATAAATCTGCATCTGAGGTTGAAGTGAAAGCATCTGCTGCACCAGCACCGGCAGCTTCCTCTGCAGCCCCAAAGGCTTCGAAATCAAAGTCTTCTTCTTCTGTATCATCTCTTGCAAAAGCTGCTGCTTCTGATAAGCCTGTTCCTGAGGATTTATTCTGATTTATGCAGAATATAGTTTTAGGGCTCGGTTCTAATCGTTCTTATGGAGGAAAATCTCCAATTGAACTATTATCTTCAGCTTGCTCGGAACTTTCTTTGCGCGTGCAGGATATGAAAATTTCTTCTATATATAAGACGAAGGCTTTATATCTTACAGAGCAGGATGACTTTTATAATATGGTCGTTGCCGGCAAATTTGAAGGCTCTGCTTATGAACTTCTTGAGTTCATTCATTCTGTTGAAAATAGGCACGGAAGGAATCGTTCTAAGGAAGTTAGAAATGGGCCTCGTCCTCTTGATATAGATATTGAATTATTCGGAGAGCAGGTAATACATGAAAAGGATCTGATTGTTCCTCATGAACGTTTGGAAGAAAGAGCCTTTGTTCTTGTTCCTCTGGTTGAAATACTTCCTTCTTATGCCGAAAAATATAAGGATGCGTTAAAAAATGTTTCGGATCAGCGAATAGAATTGGTGGGGTAGGATATGGCAGAAGATTATGTTCAGGGTGAAAGGAAGTTTACTGCAGGTCAGTTTGAAGGGCCTCTTGATTTATTGTGGAGCCTTATTCGTGAAAATAAAATAAACATTTACGATATTCCTGTTGCTGAAATAACAGAACAGTATCTTGATTATCTTGATTATGCAGTAGAAACTAACTTGCAGGATCTGAGCGAGTTCTATGCATGGGCGGCTAAGCTTATATACATAAAAAGCAGGATGCTTCTTCCTGTCGAGGTAAGTTACGATGATGACGAGAGCATGGAAGATCCTCGTTCAGAACTTGTTGAGCAGCTTATTGAGTACCAGAGATTCAAGAAACTTTCTCAGCTTATGGAAGAACAGGAAGAGCAGAGCGAATGGAGTTTTGAAAGGAAAAAGATAGAGAGGTTCCTTCCGTTCGATGAAGACGACAGTCAGTGGCAGAAAATGGATACATGGGCTTTGCTTCAGGACATGCAGAAAATTTTCAAGAATTTAACGCGGATGGATTCCCTGTCAGGAACGTTAAACATTAGTGAGGACATTACTCCTAACGAAAAAATAGCCTTGATGAATGAGCTTCTCGAAGAAAAAGGTGAATGTATGTTTACAGACTTGATTACTAGAAGGGGAAACGAACTTGACGTAATCTGTGCTTTTATGGCAATCTTGGAAGCTGTAAAACTGAAGCTGGCAGACATTTATCAAAATAAGATGTTTGGAGATATAAAAATATGCAGGAAGAAACAGGCAGCGTAGAAAATTCTGCGGAAGAGACTGTTGTTCAGGATGAAATAAATCTAAGTGAAGAAGAAGTGAAGCATAGAGTGGAAAGTAAGGAACAGCTTACGTTTCAGCAGGAAGAGGAAACTGAAAATCCTTATGCAGGAATGATTCCCCGAAGAACGGATTTGAATTTAGACAGCGAGACTGCATTGCTGGAAACAGTTTTGTTTTTGGAAAGTGAGCCGCAGTCTGTGGAAGTGCTGGCAAAAATTACACAGCTTTCGGAAGACGTTGTAAATGAATGCATTGAAAGATTGAAGGAAAAGTATTCCTGTGCAGACAGCGGCATTGAAGTTTCTCAGATTATAGGCGGATGGATTCTTACTCCAAAAAAGGAAAGCTTTGATTTGGTAAAGGAGCGCTATGGACGTAAAAACGAGGGAAGGCTCAGTAAGGCTGCCATCGAAACTCTTTCAATTATTGCTTATAGTCAGCCTATTACCAGGGCTGAAATTGAAAGTATCCGTCATGTGAATGCTGATAATATGATGAGGATTCTTCTAGACAGGAAATTTATAAAGGAAGTTGGAAAGAAAGATATTCCGGGAAAGCCGATTCTTTATGGAACGACTAAAGAATTCCTGGAGTTTTTCCATTTGCAGAGTATAGCTGATTTGCCTAAGCTGGATGAGGCAGAAAGCGAGAGGTTTGAACTTGCCAGATAATAATTTACAGGACGTTATGAGGCTTCAGGTATATATGGCCCGTTCAGGAGTTGCAAGCCGAAGGGCGAGCGAAGCGATTATCCTTGCCGGACGGGTAAGCGTAAATGGTGCTGTCGTAACTGAACTTGGAACAAAGGTTTCTCCAAATGATAAGGTGCTTGTAGACGGAAAGGAAATTCATCTTGAAGAAACAAAGAGGTATGTGCTGCTGAACAAGCCTGCCGGTTATGTATGTTCCCTTTCTGACGAAAAAGGCAGGGCTGTTGCAGCGGATTTGCTTAAAGAGACTTATTCAGAACGCCTGTATAATGTCGGCCGCCTTGACATGTTTTCAAGCGGCCTTATCATATTTACTAATGACGGAGAATTTGCAGCAAAGCTCTCTCATCCTTCTGCAGAGATGGAAAAGGAATATATTGTTGATACAAGCCTTCCTTTGCCGCGTGGATTGTGCGAGGACTTTATGAAAGGACTCCGCATTGAAGATACCTTTTATCGCTGTAAGGAAGCTGAAGAGTTAAATTCCCACAGAATGAGGATTGTCCTTGTAGAAGGAAAAAACAGGGAGATTCGCCGTGTCTTTGAATCTCGGGAAATAGGCATAAAAAGTCTTATGCGCATACGCATTGGCTGTGTTGGCGTTGGAGGACTTCAGTTTGGAGAATTCCGGGATTTGACGCAAAGCGAAATTCAGGCCCTTGTGCGCCTTTGTAAAACTTCACAATATTAAAGTAATAAAAAGAGGGATATATGGTTATTGCTATTGATGGTCCTGCCGGAACAGGAAAGAGTACTGTTGCACATTCTGTTGCCAAAGATTTGAATATTGTTTATTTGAACAGCGGCAGTTTTTACAGGGCCCTTACGCTTGCAGTCCTTGATGCTGGAATAAACGTTGAAGATACAGATGCTGTTATGTCATTTGTAAAGAAACAGGATCTGGATTATAAGAATGCTCACCTTATCTTGAATGGAAAGGACGTAGAGTCGAAGTTGCATCAGGATAATGTTGATGCAAATGTTTCTAAAATTTCTTCCATCGTTGAATTAAGGCATCTGGTTAATGACAGGATGCGTAATATCGTAAAAAAACTGGATATTATTTGTGAAGGCAGGGATATGACGACAGTTGTATTTCCTGATGCTGAATATAAATTTTATCTGGATGCAAGCATTGATGTCCAGGCAAAGAGGCGTTTTGATCAAGGCGTCAGCAGCCTTTCCCTTGAAGAAATTAAGCAGGCGATTATAAAACGTGACGAAATGGATAGAAATAAGGCTGAAGGATCCCTAAAAAGAGCCAAAGATGCTCGATATATTGATACTTCCGACTTGACCATAAATGAGGTTTGTGAGATAATCAAGTCAGAAATCAATACTAAAGGATCTAGGATGGCACAGAAGGAAGTGGACCAGAATGTCGAACAGGGCTCCAGAGACGACATTCACACACAATTAGAAGAGTCAATTAACAAAATGGAGCAGGTTGAAGACAACGCTCTTGTAACAGGAAAAGTTGTTCAGGTAAATGAAGATACAGTTTTTGTAGACGTAAACTGTAAATCAGAAGGAAAGATTCCTCTGTCTGAGTTTGGTGACGATATTCCTGAAGTTGGCAGTGACATAACTGTCTATCTCATCAATCAGTTTGGAAAGAATGGACCTGAAGTTTCAAAGCTGAAGGCAGATGAAAAATGCCTTTGGGAAAAGTTCAAGACCGTATTTGGTGAAAAGACCGCCGTTGATGGAAAGATTGTTTCACAGACTAAGGGTGGCTATATGGTCGATTTGGGAGGCGGAATTAATGCATTCCTCCCTATCAGTCAGGCTGACAGTCAGAAAGTAGAAAAAGCTGAAAAGCTTATTGGTACAAAAGGAAAATTCTATATTGAGCGTCTTTACAGCGAGGGCAGAAGAAATGTCGTTGTAAACCGCAGAAAATATCTTGAAGAGAGAATTGATACTGATCGTGAAAAGTTCTTTAGCGATGTAAAGATTGGAGATTCTGTAAAGGGTGTCGTTAAGTCATTTACAAGCTTTGGTGCATTTATTGATTTGGGTGGATTTGACGGTCTGCTCCACATTAATGACATGAGCTGGGGTCATGTAACCCGTCCTAAGGATTTTGTTAAGAAAGGCCAGGAAATCGACTTGAAGGTTATCCGCCTTGATCAGGAAAAGAAAAGAATTAATCTTTCGCTTAAGCATTTTTCAGAAGATCCTTGGCTTCACTTCGAAGATAAGTATCATGTAAATGATGTCGTAAAGGGAAAGGTAACAAAGCTTACAGAATTTGGTGCATTCATCGAGCTTGAAGAAGGCATTGAAGGTCTTGCTCATATTTCTGAGTTCAGCTGGACAAAGAAGATTAACAAGCCTTCTGACATGCTTAAAGAAGGTGATGAAGTAGAATGCATGATTCTTGGATATGACATTCAGGCAGGTCGCGTATCTCTTGGCCTTAAGCAGGTTACTGCAAATCCTTGGGATAACATTTCTGAAAAATATCCAGAAGGAACTAAAGTTCATGGTAAGGTTGTAAAGATTACTAACAGCGGTGCATTTGTTCAGCTTGAAGAAGGCATTGATGCATTCCTTGCAGGAGAAGACCTTTCTTGGACAAAGAAAGTAAAGCATCCAGGCAGTGAAATAAAGGTTGATCAGGAAATTGACGTTGTTGTAACAGAGGCTGATTCTGAAAATCACAGAATCCGTGTAGGCGTAAAGCAGCTTACAGATAATCCTTGGAAAGAATTTGCTTCTCAGTATAAGCAGGGAAGCACCCTTGAAGGTGAAGTAACTTCAATCACTGATTTTGGTATCTTTGTAAAGGCTCCAAACGGAATTGAAGGTCTTGTAAATAAGGCTAATATTACTGATGACAGGGAAACGCCTTTTGAAGAAGCCGTTAAGAAATTCAATGTCGGAGACAAAGTAAATGTTTACGTTGTTTCTGTTGATGTTGAAAGAGAAAAAGTCGCTTTCTCAATTAAGGAATATAAGCGTGCTCAGCAGCGTGCTGAAATCTCTCAGTATATGTCATCTAACAATGACGATGAGGGCGGTTATACTATTGGTGATAGCGTTAAGAATCACAAAGAGTAGCCTGATTTTTTAGCATAAGATTTTAGAAGCACATTACTGTCCTAATGGTAGTAATGTGCTTTTTTTTATTTCGTGATATAATTAAAATATGTATCATGTATTTATAGCTAACAGTGCACTTATGCTGAATCTTTTGCATGGCTTGGATGATATTGCTTCATCCTCTTATCCTGTGCTGATTTTTGGAGAGCGGGGGGTAGGAAAAGAACTCGTTGCTGAGCAAATACACCTTAAGGGAATTAATAAGGATTTTCCTTTTGTCCGCATAAAGTGCATGAATGCAGATGCAGATATTTTAAAAGAAAAGGAACTTTCTGAAGGTTCAACTCTTTTTTTTGATGAAATTTCACTTTTAACGCAAGGTCAGCAGAAACATCTTTTAGGCCTTATTCAAGAAAAACGTTTTCCCCGTACAGTTCGCATTATAGCTTCAACCTGTAAAGATTTAGAATCTCTTGTAGAAGAAGGGGCTTTTAATAAAACCCTTTTTACATATCTTAACATTCTTCCAGTGACTGTTCCCGCCTTAAGGCATCATGCTGATGACATAGAAGCTCTGTCTTTATTTTTTCTTCGTACCTGCAATGCTGACATGAATAAGCATGTTGGAGGCATAACTCCTGTAGCCATGTCTCTTTTAAAATCTCATTTTTGGCCTGGTAACGTACGTGAATTAAAGAACATGATTGAGCATGCAGTTATGCTTAATTCTGGAAATGTACTGAATGCGGAAGACTTTCCATTGCTTAGGCAGGATGATTCTCTGGCAGAAGAAATGCTGCTTTCTAAAGATCGTACCTTAAAGACTGCCATAGATCGATTTAAAAAGCTTTATATTACTGAGATACTTAACGAGACCAGATGGAATAAAAGTTCTGCTGCAAAAATTCTTGACGTGCAGAGAACATATATATTCAGATTGATGAAAGAATTAGATATTTCTTGTGATTAGGGCTTTAAGGTTTTGACAAAGTCATGTAATTAAGTTATAGTATTTAGCACATATTTATATTGACAGTATTTATTTGGAGATTTATAAAATGGCAGATAATGTAGTTTCATTAGAAAAGAAAAAGGAAGCAGCGGGAACACAGCAGAAAGTTGAAAATTTTATTCTTAAAAATCGTAAGCCTCTTCTTTGCATAATTGCTCTGCTTGTAGTAGCAGCGGTTGCTGTATCAGTTATATTTTGCGTTTTGGATGCTGGAAGAAAAACTGGTCTAAAGGCAATTGATGCTATTGAAAATGAATATACAAAAAATAATGATTCTTTGTCAGATTCAGAAGTTTCAGCACGCCAAGAAGCTGCATTAAAAGAACTTGATCAGTATCTTTCTAATAAAAATATTGTTGGCATTCGCGCTTCTATGCTTGCTGCTGACATTTACTTTGCACGTAAGAATTATGAAGACAGCCTTACTAATTGGGTTAATGCAGCTTCATATGGAGAAAAGTCTTATACGGCTCCTATATGTTATTATAATGCTGCTGTATGCTGTGATGAATTGGGAAAATTTGATGAATCTGTTTCATATTATGAAAAGGCAGCTTCTGTAAAGGATTTTTATCTTGCTTCTCATGCTTGCTTTAATATTGGCCGCATCAAGGAAAGTAATGGAGACTTTAAGGCTGCTGTAGAAGCATATCAGAAAACTGTAGATTCTCACTCTGGCGATGATTATGCAAAATTGGCTCAGAGTAGGATTATTGCTTTGAGAGCAGAAGGAAAAGCTGAATAATAAGTAATGCTTTACAAATATGTCCGATATATTCCTGTTTTTGCAATTATTTTTTTAGCGATTGCAGGAATAGGCTGTGGAGTAGACAGTGTTGATGAATATTTTGAGTCTCCTAAGTCTGACGGGCATACTGTATATTGGGATACTGCTGATAGGACCCAGCATTATTTTAGCTTTTATACTACAGAAGCTGACAGTGGGTCTGAAGTAGTTTTTTTAGGAACTGATGTCTATTATAAAATCTATACAAACCCATCTTCAATAACGTCTGTTGAATCGTCTGTTTCTGCCGTGTCTGAAAATTCTCAGCTTACATCATTAAAAAGCAGGGGATATAAACAATTGAAAATTGATGGTTCTTCTCCATATCCTCTTATAAGGTCTGCGGGATCTAACAGGCATGTTGTAATACGTCTTACAAGTTATTCTTCATATATTCGGCAAATAACTGTTGATTCGTCTGTTTTAGGAACGCCTGTTCGTAATGGAGGGTCTGGCTTTCAGTTTGGCAACAGCCCTGATTCGGTACCTGCAAGCGGTGATTCTGATTTTTCAGGTTCTTCATCTTCTTCTGTTTTTTATGTAGACGTTTATGCGGTTTCCGTTGGAAGGAATACGTCTGACAGTACGACTTATTATAGTCCTGTCATTCATCTTGGTTCAGTTCCTATTGCAAATCCTTGGACATTAAATTGACTTTGCAAATCTGATAAAAATTGCTGAAATAAATAAAAAACATCTTGCATAAAAGAGGCATAAGATGTAATATATTATTGCTTTGGCGCTTTAGCTCAGCTGGATTAGAGCATCTGCCTTCTAAGCAGAGGGTCGGCAGTTCGAGTCTGCCATGCGTCAGGAAACCTTTCCTTTTGGAAAGGTTTTTTTTATATACATTGTATACATTCTGCATACGCTTGAACTTTGTTAAGCATCTTACTTAAGTACTTTTTTAGAACTGGCTCTGCAATATGTACTTCATTGACAACTAATTTTAAATATGTAATACTTTTTTAGTTTGAGGTAAGGCTGTATGAAACGGATTGTAACAATTCAAGATATTTCGTGTGTTGGAAAATGTTCTTTGACGGTTGCCCTTCCAATTATAAGTGCGATGGGAATTGAAGCTTCAATCATTCCTACTGCTGTGCTTTCTACGCATACGGCATTTAAAAATTTTACTTTTTGCGATTTAACAGATCAGATTACAAAAATTTCAGAGCATTGGAAATCTGAGAAAATTCAATTTGATGGTATTTATACAGGATATCTTGGTTCTTTCCTTCAGATAGATTTAATGTCCAGTTTTTTTGATGATTTTGGTAAAGGTAAGCTTATATTCGTAGACCCTTGCATGGCAGATAACGGCAGGCTGTATGCTGGTTTTTCTGAAGAGTATGTTTCTGCCATGGCAGGCTTGTGCAAAAAGGCTGATATTATAGTTCCTAATATTACAGAAGCGTGTTTTCTTGTCGGGGAGCAATACCCTGATTCTGAGTGTGATGAAATTTTTATAGATAATCTGCTAAAAAAACTTGCCTTATTGGGTGCAAAAAAGATAATTTTAAAGGGTGTAGGGTATAAAGCCGGGCAATGTGGAATTGTTACCTATGATGTAATGAACTGTAAGCGTTCTGAATATTTTCATGAACTTGTTCCCTTAAAGTTTCACGGTACAGGTGATATTTTTGCATCGGTAGCTTTCGCTTCTTTAATTCTTGGAAAATCCTTGGAATGCGCTGTAAAACTCGCGGCTGATTTTACGGTACAGTCCATTAAGAATACAGTTTCTCATACTGATTATAATTGGTATGGAGTTGATTTTGAATCATCGTTCCCTATGCTCATCAAGAAACTGGAAGAATAACATTGTATACTGCTGCATATTGCTTTTATTAATTTAAATAGTTATAATTAATACCTAGTATTTCAATGGATAATCTTGATTTTATAGAGGGGTAATTATTATGGCAGATAATCTGCTTGAAATTCAGAATGTAAGTGTAAATATCGGAGATAAAGCAATTTTACATGATATACAGCTAAATATAAAAAAAGGTGAAATTCATGTCCTTATGGGACCGAATGGAGCTGGAAAATCTACTTTGGGATATACCCTTATGGGAAATCCTGATTATTCAGTATCTTCGGGCCGGATAGTTTTCGATGGTAATGACATTACTGATGAAAGTACCGATAAGCGCGCAAAAGCCGGAATGTTTTTGAGTTTTCAAGATCCTCTTGAGGTTCCTGGCATTTCCTTGGAATCATTTATCCGTTCAAGTCAGCAGCAAATAACAGGAGAGCACGTAAAGCTGTTTCCTTTTAAGAAGGCAATGGAAGAATCTATGGATATTCTTAACATTGCGCATGGATATGCAGAACGAGACTTGAATGTTGGCTTTTCTGGCGGCGAAAAAAAGAAATCTGAAATCTTACAGCTCTTGATGCTAAAGCCAAAGCTTGCAATTCTTGATGAAACAGATTCAGGACTTGATGTTGATGCTGTCCGTACTGTAAGCCGTGGAATTGAAGAATTTCAAAAGAAGTTGAATGGCTCTCTTTTGATTATTACTCATTCTACAAAGATCCTTGAAAGCCTTCACGTTGATTATACGCATGTTATGGTAAAGGGGCATATTGTTCATACAGGAGACGGATCTCTGGTAAAAGATATTAATGAAAATGGATTTGAAAAATATATTCCTCAGGAGATAAAGGATGCTGAACGCAAAGAACGGCTTGCTGCTGCAGCAAAAGCCGCAATGGATGCGGTAAAAGCTAATGCTGCAAACGGAGGTCTTTGATAATGGCATCAGAAAAGTCTCAGATTGCTGATATAAATCATTCTCTTTATGATTTTAGGTATGAAGAAAATGAAAAGGATTTCTATAAAATTAGGGCTGGCCTGGATGATTCTATAGTAAAGCGCATTAGTGATGAAAAAGAAGATCCTGACTGGATGCGTGAATGGAGGCTTAAATGCCTTGCCATTTATAATCAGACTAATGAACCTGACTGGGGACCTGATATAAGGGATCTTGACATACAGAAAATAGTAACTTACGTTAAGCCTAAAACTGAAATGGCTGCAAAGTGGGAAGATGTTCCTAAAGACATAAAGGATACTTTTGAAAAGCTTGGAATACCAGAGGCGGAACGAAAAAGCCTTGCTGGTGTTGGAGCCCAGTATGACAGTGAGCTTGTATATCATAATGTAAAGGATGAAGTGTCTGAGCAGGGGGTTGTATATACTGACTTTGAAAGTGCCCTGAAAGGTAAGTACTCTGATATGGTAAAAGAATACTTTATGCATCTTGTACCTCCTGCTGATCATAAGTTTGCTGCTTTACACGGAGCATTGTGGAGTGGGGGAAGTTTTGTATATGTTCCTAAAGGCGTTAAAGTTAAAATTCCTTTACAGTCTTATTTCCGCTTGAATGCGGCAGGTGCGGGACAGTTTGAGCATACCCTTATAATTGTAGATGAAGGTGCTGACCTTCATTTTATTGAAGGCTGTTCGGCTCCAAAATATAATGTTGCAAACTTACATGCAGGATGTGTTGAGCTGTACGTAAAAAAAGGCGCTCACTTAAGGTATAGTACAATAGAAAACTGGTCTAAGAATATGTACAACTTGAATACAAAGCGTGCTCTTGTAGAAGAAAATGCATCAATGGAATGGGTTAGCGGTTCTTTTGGAAGTCATATTTCTTACCTGTATCCGACAACTGTCTTGAAAGGCGATAATTCAAAATGTGAGTTTACTGGAATAACATTTGCAGGAAACGGCCAGAATCTCGATACTGGAGCAAAGATGATTCATATAGGAAAACATACTTCTAGTGTCATAAATTCTAAGTCCATCAGTAAATCTGGCGGAATCTCTACATACCGCAGTTCCATTGTTGTAAATAAAGGTGCAAAGCATTCAAAAGTCAGTGTAAACTGTGAAAGTCTTATGCTTGATGACCAGAGCCGTTCGGATACAGTTCCTGCCATGAATATTATGACAGATGACTGTGACATTGGACATGAAGCAAAAATCGGACGTATATCCAATAAGGCAATTTTTTATTTGATGAGCAGGGGTATCAGTGAAGAAGATGCAAGGGCTATGATTGTAAGTGGCTTTGCAAATCCTGTAAGTAAAGAACTTCCATTGGAATATGCAGTAGAAATGAACAATCTTATCCGTTTGGAAATGAAAGGAACAATGTAATGGCAGATATAAACGCAGATGTAAATCAGTTTCCATCATTAACTTGGAATCATTTGAACATAAACCGAACTCATTTGCAGGATTCTGTGCAGAAATGTGCTGAATTTTCAATGTCTGCATTGCCGTCGGAAATTAAGCTTGAAAAAAAATCATCTGTAAGTTCTGATGTGTCAGGCTGCATTTGTGAAACAGGATTAGGAAAAACTTTTGACAGTCAGTTTGATTCTGTTATCTCTGAACTTAATATTCCTGTTTATAACTTTTATGTTTCAGCTGAGAGCGTTTCTAAAATTCCTGTCCGTTTGACATGTACAGCTGGTGCAGATGAGCATTCTGCAAGTGATATAGTTATTCATGCTGGTGAAAATTCAGAATCTACTTTTGTAATTGATTTTTCAAGTCTGGAAAATGATTCAGGTTCTTTAGGATTGCGCATCAGAATATTTACTAAGCCTAATGCTACAGTACATTTGGTAACAGTAAACATGCTGGGCAGTAATTATACAGGCTTTACTTCTATTGGTTCTGTAGAGGACGAAGGCTCTTGCATTGATGTCGTTCAGCTTGAGCTTGGCGGTAAAGACGTATACAGCGGAGCTTTTCATAATCTTTCAGGATACAAGTCTTGTGCAAAAAGTAACGTTTGCTATGTTGTAAGTAAAGACCATTCCCTTGATATAAATTATGTTTCCCGTCAGACAGGCAGGGAAACAGACAGTTTTATGCGTACAGATGGCGTTGTCATGGATTGTGGACAGAAGGTCTGGCGTGGAACTATAGATTTTATACGTGGTTGTAAAGATTCAAAGGGTGATGAGCAGGAAGATTTATTGCTGTTAAATCCTGATGTAGTTAATAAGACTCTTCCTGTTATTTTATGTGGAGAAGAGGATGTTGACGGCCGTCATGGGTCATCTGTAGGCAGGCTTGGAAATGAAATTCTTTTCTATATGAAAAGCAGGGGGATTGATGAAAAAACAGCCCAGCAGCTTATGGTAAAGGCAAAGATTCTTTCTGCATGTAAATATATCCCTGATGAACTTTTGGTAAATCATATTCAGAACTTTGTTGAAGGAGCAATTTCTAATGAATAGTTTATGCTCATGCCGTAATGATTTTTCACTTTTAAATGCATCTGAAAATAAAGATCTTATTTATTTTGACAATGCTGCTACAACTCAGCGTCCGAAATGTGTTATTGACGCTGTATCTGGCTTTTATGAAAAATATAATGCTAATCCTCTGCGTGGACTTTATGGTCTAAGCATTAAAGCTACTGATGCTTATGAAAAGGCACGCCATACGGTTGCTGAATTTCTAAATGCAAAAGAAGACTGTGAAATTGTATTCACACGTAATACTACAGAAAGCATTAACTTAGCAGCATATTCTTATGGGTTGCAGAATGTTAGTGAAGGTGATGAGATTGTAGTTTCCTGCATGGAGCATCATTCCAATCTTCTTCCATGGCAAATGGTTTGTAAGGCTAAAGGCGCTAAGCTTGTATTTCTGGAGTGTAATGAAGATTCTGTAATTACTAAGGAAGAATATGAATCAAAAATAACTTCAAAAACTAAGATTGTTGCAATTGTTCATGTCAGCAATGTTCTTGGCATTACAAATCCTGTAAAAGAAATTTCTTCTTATGCACATAAAATAGGAAATGGCGGTAAAGGTGCCTGCGTTCTTATTGACGGCGCTCAAAGTTCTCCGCACATGAAGATTGATGTTCAGGATATAGATGCGGATTTTTTTGCATTTAGCGGTCATAAGCTTTGCGGACCGATGGGAATCGGAGTCCTGTATGGAAAAAAATCTTTGTACGAACAGATGCCTCCATTCCTGTCTGGTGGAGAAATGATAGAATATGTAACAAGAGACAGTGCAACTTATGCAGAACTCCCTCATAAGTTTGAGGCCGGAACTGTAAATGCCGCAGATGCTGTCGGTATGGCAAGAGCCATTGAATATATTCAGCAGATTGGTTTTGATGCAATAGAAAATAATGATAATTATCTTGCTTCTGTTGTCATGTCCGGGTTGAAAAATATTCCTCATGTCCATATTATTGGAAATAAAGATTCTGAAAAGCATTGCGGTATTGTTACATTTACAATAGATGATGTTCATCCTCATGACATTGCCTCTATTTTAGATACGGAACATATTGCAATCCGTGCAGGACATCACTGCGCTCAGCCTCTTATGCAGAAGTTGGGCGTTGGAAGTACAGCAAGGGCCAGCATGTACTTTTATAATACTGAAGAAGAAGCTAATGTATTTATAGGCAAAGTTTCTCATATTCGTGAATGGATGGGGTTAAAATAATGGATTTAAAAGCATTATATCAGGAAATTTTGAATGAACATAATATTAATCCAAATCATAAAGGTGTCATAGAAAATCCTACATTTACCCTTCAAGGGGTAAATCCAAGTTGTGGAGATAATATTTACCTTCAGTTAGTTATTGATGAAAATGGCATTATTACAGATGGTTCATTTAATGGGTCTGGGTGTGCGGTAAGTCAGGCTTCTGTGGATATGATGCTGGATTCTATTATTGGAAAGTCAAAAGAAGAAGCCCTGCGGCTGGCCCAGTTATTTATGGATATGATTCAGGGAAAAGCTTCTGATGGTCAGATTGAAGAACTTGACGAGGCTGCTGCCCTTAAAAACATAAGCTTTATGCCTGCAAGGGTAAAATGTGCAGTTCTTGGATGGCATACTATGCAAGAAATGCTGTCAAAAAATTTAACTTCAGGTCAGGGAACAGCATCTCATTGTGAAGAGGGTTCCTGTCAGTAGAAACTCTTTTTAAGAATGCCTTTTTTACTTCTATAAAAATAATATTTGCCAATATTCCTATTGAGGTTTATAATATAGGGCATAGAGACAAACAGTATGGCTCAGAAGGGCTTTATATTTTATGGAGGTGTTGGGAAATGGGCAAGTTCGTTATAAACAGAACAAAAGACGGCGGATTTAAGTTTAATCTGGTTGCTGGTAACGGGGAAGTTATTGCAACTTCAGAAGTTTATACTCAGAAGCCAAAATGTAAGGTTGGCATAGCCAGTGTTCAGAAAAATGCAAATGCCGAAGTTGAAAATCAGACAGAAGACAAATATGTAGAGCTTCCTCGTCCAAAATATCAAGTATATAAAGATAAGCGTGGAGAATATAGATTCCGTCTTATAGCAACCAATGGTCGCATTATTGCTACAGGTGAAGGTTATAAGGCTTTGTCTGGATGTTTGAATGGTATTAAATCAATTGGAAGTAATGCCCCTGATGCTAAAATTGTAGATGAAAGCCTAATCCGTAAGCCTGCTGAAAAGAAATAAGCATCAGATTATTATGGTGACTGATAAAGCCGGGATTAACCCCGGCTATTTATTTTTCTTCTCCTTCTTTTTGAGGTTCTAGTTCTTCTTTTAGCGGTATTGAAATTTCAGAGTATGTAAGTACTCCTTCAAGGTCTTTTACCGGTTCTATATTTGCTTCTACTGAAACTTTATTTAGTCGATATTTTTCATATAGACCATTTAAATATCCTTCATTATAGTCTGCTATTATATCGATTTGATCAATTTCAGCCTGTGTAAGTTTTTTCTTTTGAGAAAGTCTTCCTAATTTACGGCCTAATTTGTTTATATCATAGTCCTTTTTATATGGAAGTATATTATATGCATCATTGAAGCCTATAGAGTACCATTTTGATACTGTATTTGTTTCTTCCGCATATAAACATAATGACGGTAATAAAAAAAACATAAAAAGAATCAAAACTCGTTTCATACCTTATATCCTATCATAAAATTTTTGCATAAACAAGTTTAAAATATTGTGCTAATCTTTTTGAAGGATCTTTTTTTTATGAATTGAATTTATAGTTTCTTCAATTAAGCCTTTTACTTTTTCATAGAGAGTCTTTACAATATCCATTTTTTCTTCCATTGATGGAATGGTCTCTATGACCATTTGATATTCATAGGGATCAAGGCTTTGTATATATCTGGCACAATATGTTACATAATAAAGGAACATGTGGGAATCTAGTATTTTTTCTTTACGAAGTTTTTCAAGTTTGTCGTAGTTATCAATGAACTCTTTATAACCAAGAGTTTTATGTCTTATATGTGAAGATATATCCTTTTCCATGAGGTATGATTATATCAAATTTTAATGCTTAATGCAAAATTTATATAAAAAGCAAGATGGCTGCTATAATGAAGCGTACCCCATAAACTGTCCTGTTTTTGGGGTGCGCCTAAGTTAAACCTGCTGCTTTTTATTTTAGTGATTTATTGAAATTTTTTAATAATGTAGTGAAAAGTATTAATTATATTTAATCCTATTCCCCTTATGCTTTCAGGACTGCGAATGATTTGAATAATGCCTAGTATTATTAAAGCAAATAGCAGGCTAAATATAATTACCCGCTTTAAAGGAAATTTTTTCTGATAAAACGGATCGTAACTGTCAAGATTTGAACCTGCAGGCCTTACAGACAGTGCCGTTAATTTTGCGCCAAGTGGCATGTTTATTCTGACATTGCCATTTACGGCCCATCCAGATGCGTCTAGTATTGGAGCAATATTTCTTTGGCGCAGTTTTGACCAGGCAATAAACATTGAAGGAAAAGAAATTGCAAGTATGATTCCTATTATTCCTAAAGGAATCCACAATCCTAGTCCTAGAAATGCCTGGAGTAGTCCTCCTACTACGGTGGCTATGCCTGTAAATGCAACGCTGATTGCAGCAACGGTTCCTACATCCGTTTTCTTTGTATTTGCAACTGATGCTGTAGCATTTGACGCAGCTTCTTTTGGGCTGTCTACTGCATTTGTCATTTTTGATGATACTTTATTTTCTGCATTTGCAGCAGTTTTTGCTATGCGTTCCTGTATCATTCTGGATAACTTTTTATAGGGACTCCAAAAGGCTTCCCTGATGCTTATTGGATTTTCTACAATCTTTGTAATTGTTGCATCCCAGTCCTTTCCTTCCTGGTCATAAAACAGTCCGTTTCTGCCAACTATAATGTTATCCCGGCTTCCCGCACTAAGAAGAGCTGCAATCTGCATTTTTTCACCAGTTTCCTTGCGGATGCAATCGCAGTATAGCAAGTAACATTGCGAAAGAGGCGACATGATGGCATGTTTTGCAACATCTGTTACTCTAAAACATAGGCTGCATGAACGGCCGTCGATGTATAATGTTCCGCATTGGAAAACAGCAAGTTTATCAGGATCATAGAAATCTTCAAAAGAAACGTAATTGCGAAGGAGCTTTACAAAGTCTCTTCTGTATAGAAGCATTTTTTTTAGTTCCAATGTAGCTAATGCTATAGGGGGGTATTTTTCTTCTTCCGAAAGTTTATCCTGAAGGTATTGTTCAGCGTTAGAATTCAGAATTTCATTTATTCGTTCGAAACTAAGTGAATTTACACAGTTTTCAGGGCGTGATGCATACCAATTCATGTAAGGTGTAAATAAATTTTTTAGGTTGTTCCATTCGTCTTGGGTTAAAAAGTCCTTTGACGCCCCATACAGTGGCTTAACTGTATTTTCAGTAAAGGATTTCATTTTTTCTTGCCAAGCAGGATTTATAGATGCATTAAGGGGAAGCAGTCCTTTTTCCATGCAGTCCGCTAAAGGCAGGACTGTCAGCTGTTCCATAGAAAGAGAGCCTGCATTTGTAATGCTTTCTTCTTCTTTTTTATGAATTGCATCTGCTACTGCACTGTCGTATGATTTTAAAGAACATCTTAAAAAGAATTCGTCAATCTTTTCTGATATTGCATGGAATGAATCTGCAGCTGCATCTGTTTTTTCTTCAAGGAAAAAAATCTCTTTTTTATTTAGAAGGGAACCGTTCCTCCAGTTATGAATGGCTCTCAAGTCTGCAAAAAATGTATTTAATAGATCTCTGTCAATTCCTTGGACTTTGCTTATGTCTTCTTTCCCTCCAGTGCAGTTAACTATGTCTTTTACGACTCCTGAATAGAATTCTTCTGCAATAGCGTCTGGAGGAAGTATTCCGTCTCCGTTTATGACAGTCGGTGAAAATAATTTATCATTTATTGATATATCACTAAGCTTTATTTCTGCTGCATCTTCTTTCTCCAAGATTTTGAGAATTGCTTTTGCAGAATTTAAAGGAGAGTGACCGCAATCAAAAGGTTCTTCGGAAAGCGCTTCGATAGGAATGCTGTCTCCTTCTGTCATTATGACTTCTGGCTTTTTAAAATATTTCTTTATGTAGGATACGGCTTCTAGAATTTCTGGAACGCGAACTCTCCCATTATGATCTGTATCTAACAATTCCAGAGTTTCTTTACCGAATTCCAGTCCAGAAACAGGACATGCCAATGCTACCCATAGCTTTGGGTCTAGCGTATCTAAATGTAATACATCTTCAATTGTAGAAATCTGCAACTGAACCAAACCGCTTGTCTGGATAAAATTCCATTCATGCCCATTGTTTTTCATTTTTTTAGTTTTCATGCCTTTGCTCTGTAAATTTGGTATTAGAAAGTCTATTCTAAAAGAATATTATTGTCAAATCTTTTATGTCATAGTATACTGGATAAAGATTTATTATTTATCTAAATAAAATAGTAATGATTTATATATGTATTTTTTAGTGTATTCAGAAGGAGTTTTGTGAGACTCTTTATTATTCCCGCAACAATTTTTTCATTACTTCTCATTGCATGCATTATTCGTTCTTTTTATTCCAAGCGAAAAATTGTTACTGTAGTACGTTGCCTGCTGATAACAGAATTACTTCCTCTAATAGCTAATTTCATAATAGTGCTTCCGACAAATTTATTGTCTGACCATATAGCATATGTTATTTATTTCATTGGTACAGATCTTATGCTGTACTATCTTATTATGTTTAGCCTTGAGTATTGTAATTTTAGGTTAAATAAA
>JAILPY010000126.1 GCA_024699235.1 Treponema sp.
TGCATGTGCAATAGGTACAGTCCCAAATATCTGCGCTATAAAATCTTCTGTTCCGCACGGTTCGAATTCACTTGGCATAATAGCAAAATCAGAAGACGCAATGCACAGCCTGGAAAGACTTTTGTCATATCCATTAAAATATATGCTTTTGCCTTTGTATGTTTTGGCAAAGCGTATTAATTCCTCTTCTAATTCCTGCTCTCCCTGTCCTATAAAAATAAATTTTATAGGCATTCGTTCTTCTAGAAGGATCTTAGCCGCTTCTAAAAGAACAGAAATTCCTTTTTGTCTTACTACTCTTCCGTGATACACAATAAATACAGAAGGGGCATTGTTGTTTTTTTCTGGAGCTAAATACCCATATTTTGTTATGTTCTCATTAGCAGGCATATAATTATTTGAAGCATATTTTTCTATAAATGTTTCCCTGCATTTATATTTACCTGCAAAATTCTTATCTATAGGATTAAATGCAAATGGCAATTCAGAACATTCAGTATTCAAAGGATTGTATCGTTCATAATCAATTCCATTTGTAATTCCTATAATTTTTATATTACGCTTTCTGAAATAATAAGCCAGTCCGCCTGAATCAAATTTATTTTCAATGATTTCTTTTGCATATTCAGGAGATACTGTTGTCATAACCGCACAATCAGCACTTAATAAAAAAGGTTCTACTTTATTATTGCTCAGACCACGTATAAGTTCTGAATCTGATAGACCTGTAATAGACTTTGCTTCTTCTAGCGAATTGTATTCATGATGATATCCTGAACCTGCATTGTGAATTGTTACTACACATTTTGTATCAGCATAAAATTTCTCATATGCAGAATCTTTTTTTTTGTATGATTCCATGAAAACTGGAATCATTGCAGCCGTTGCATCATGACAGTGAATTATATCAGGCTTCTCTTTGTAAGAGCACGTTGAACCGTATGCAATTACAGCCTTTTGAAACAGTGTATTTAAAAAGAGTACATCTTCATGTCCGCAGCCATGCCTATGACAAGGATTTTCCTTTTCTTCGGTACGGGTATATGTATATACAGCTTGTTTTTCTGAAAAATGCTTGTTTCCAATAAATACTATGTCAACACCATTTTTTTTACCGTGACTAAATGAGATAAGTATTTTCTTTTCTTGAACCGTTACTGTAACCGGTTCATGCCATAAGCATGAAAAATCAGATACTTCAGATAAATTTGTACAGCCGTATAGAGGTATAAAAAGTGTAACATTTTGCCCTTGTGCAGAAAGAGCCTCTGAAATAGAACGAGTTACGTTTTTTACGCCACCAGCTTCTGCTATTCCTGCATATTCTCTAGCAACTGTCCAGACATTCATTTTGAATAACCTTTTGCTAAGTCAGGTCTCAATATTTCGGCTCCATTTAGATAAACTGAATGAATAATACTGTCCTCAGGTTTATATATAGTAATCATAGTCCTAATGACATTCTTTAGAGAGTTTTTCATAACAGGTTCTTGAGAACAGAATAGAGGAATATGAGAAACGTCAATGCCTATATCAGCCTTTCTTAAGGCTGCAGCAGGATTTAATTCATCTATTTCACTGGTTACTGTAAATTGTATGGAAACAAAGTCTTTTTCATTATTTATGTGATTTTCTTTTAATATAGTATTAAATAGTAATTCTACATTTTTAATAATATCATTCGCATTATTGTCGGTACAAATTGCACCTCGGATACAAAAAAGTCTATTCGAGATACTCATCTTTTACTCCTGTCTCTGATGTCGTATTCTGCTGTTCATTATCATTTGAATCTTCAGAAATATTATCCTGCAACTGAATGTTCTGGACAATTGGCGCTGCTAGTTTTTCTTTTATAACTTCCTGTAAATCATCTTTATATGTATTATAAATAGATTTTGCATTTTCATACATTTCAAAGTCAGGAATTTTTACACTTTGAAATTCTACCGAATTTAAGATTATATCATCAAAATCTCTATTTCTAGATATGATGCTGTTAATAGTTTCTTTGTCAAGTGCTTTTGGATGCGTAATAACCTTATCTTTTGCTGAATTTAAAACATATTCAGCAATCTCTTTGGCTAGAATCATAGCTTTGTTTTCAAGAAATGATTCTAAGTCAGCCTGTTTTTTTATTTCATTTTCGGATACTTTCTTTACTATTACTTCTGGACTTAATGAAAGTGAAATAGACATCTTTATGTCGTAAGAAAAATCTACATTATTATCCAGAAGTTTTTCATATAGTTCATTTGAAGGAAGTGCTCCTGAATATTCTTGATTACTTTTATATGAATCCATAGAAAAGATCAATAAATTTGCATTTGTTGGAAGAAGTTTTTCCCATCTCCACATAAATTTGCCTGGTAAAATTGGAGTCTCTAGTACACCGCTAGTCTTTGAGACTAGAACTCCACATGTACCAGGCTTTACGCTGAATTGAATCCATCCGATAAAAAAAACAACAGCAGCAACTATAATTAATAAAAAAAAATTTGCAAAGAAACGTCTCATCGTGTATATTGTATAATGTTTTAAGAGATTTTACAACATGAAACATACCTATATTCATGACAACACCTTTTTCTTCCGTCTTGTAAAACGATTTACATTATTTTTATTTCTCCAGTGTATTGTTTTGCTAATGATGTATTTTAGAGGCAGCTTTCAGATTTTTTTGGATAGTACCCAACGGTTTCTGCTTTTATTTTGTTCAATAGATTCCGTTATGCTTGTCATTTTTTCTATTACAGGTTTTTTTCAGAGCGTAATCTTATTATTTATAAATAAAGAAAAAAGATACATATTGTATCTTTTTATTTTTCTTTTGATAATTATATTTGATGTTGTTTTATTTTTCTTTCTCAGGAGTGTAATGATTCTTTCTTTAGGCTTGCATTAACAGGCATAATAACAAGAAATTTACCGTCCATTACAGTTATTCTTACAGGTTTTCCTTTTTTTTCATATTCATTTGAAATTCTGTTTGATATGCTTGGCATTCCTCTTCTCCTGAATAATGGGCTTTCCCACTCTAAGCCTTCCGTTTTTATGCTTCCGCTTTCATAAGAATCTGTAGTTCTGGCAATAGAAATTCTGTCATTTATTTTTAGTTTCGAAATTTTCAGAATATCATTTTTCTTTAAATAACAAATTAACTGATCTTCACATAGCCAAAAATCTGCATGAAGTTCGGTACTGAAAGTATCAAGAATGCCTAAAAAATGATCTGCAAATCCTCCAGAACCTCCTATAATTGTTATGATGTCGTCAGAGGCTTTTTCATTCATGTATTCATGAGCCTTATTTAGCGCAAGTTCTGTATCTGTAAAATCCTTGTCTTTTGGAAATATCTGTAATTTATCACTGTATTTTTCTAGCAGTTTTGTATTTAATATGCTGTCCATATCTCCTAAAATAAAATCAGGAATAAGATTTAATTTTCCTCCATAAAATTCCTGATATTTTTCAAGAGTATCAAGTCCTGAGTCTGCTGCAATAACACAATCAATTTGAGGTAAATTATTAAAATATGGAATTGAATTTTGAGGTTCTGTATATTTTCCACCTGTAAAAATAAGTATTTGGTTCATGAAATTAACCTTTATTTGAAAGTAAAATTATATTATCATTTTTTATCTTATGCATTCTATCATTTCAGACTGTATGTGTATACAAAAAACAGCTATTCTAGACGTTTATCTCTAGCTTTGGTATAATATATGCGTATGTCATTTTATGATAAATCACGCATAGCAATACCAAATGAATTAAAAAAAGTTAATGAGTTATTTAAAAGAAACGGATTTGAAGCATATCTTGTTGGCGGTGCCGTAAGGGATATGATTATCGGGAAAGAAAGTCATGACTGGGATTTAGCTACAAATGCAACTCCTCAACAGGTCATGAAGATATTCCATAGAGTTATTCCTACAGGTATAGCACATGGAACGGTAACGATACACATTTTTGGGCTTGAACTTGAAACAACTACATTTAGGACTGATATAGGTTATACTGACGGTCGTCATCCTGATAAAGTTGTTTATGCTTCCACTATTGAAGAAGACTTATCTAGAAGAGATTTTACAATGAATGCCATTGCGGCGGATCTTTCAACAGGACGGTTGATAGATCCTTTTAATGGAATTAAAGATATTCATAATAAAATTATACGTACTGTAGGAAATCCTTTGGAACGATTTAATGAAGATGGACTTAGACCTGTAAGAGCCATCCGTTTTGCAGGACAGTTAGGTTTTTCAATTTCATTAGAGACACTAGAGGCCATATCTAATCCTATAGTATTAAAAAAAACAGCTTCAATTTCCATGGAACGTTTTAGAGATGAATTTTGCAAGATGCTTAGCATACCTTTTCCAAGTTCTTCATTGCGAATACTTGAAAATTCAGGAATAATGAAACTGTTTATTCCTGAATTTTTACCTTGCAGGAACTGCATTCAGTCTGATGCAAGAGGATTTCATGATTTTGATGTTGCAGATCATCTTTTTTTTGCTTGCGATGGAGCTCCTCAAGACAATCTTATTGTTCGTCTTGCCGCATTTTATCATGACATTGGTAAGCCTGAATCATGTTCAAGAGAAATAATTGACGGTAACGAAATAATCCATTTTCACGGACATGAATCAATTTCTGAAAAAAAGACCAGACAATCAATGACCAGGTTAAAATTTTCAAATGATTACATAGACAGAGTTTCACATCTTGTAAAGGAACACATGTTTTTTTATGAAAGTTCATGGTCTGATGCTGCTGTAAGACGTTTTATTATTAGAATAGGTTCTGATAATATTGAAAATTTATTTGCACTTCGACTTGCAGATATTCATGGAATGCATAATATGCCTGTTATGTGTTCCAGTCCTACATGGAAAAACTTGGAAGAACTTAAGAGTAGGATTAAAAAAATTACAGAAGAAAAAACTGCACTAAGTTTAAAAGATCTATCTATAAACGGGAATGATTTAATGAATTTAGGAATACCAAGGGGAAAGGTTCTCGGCAGTATTCTCAAAGAACTTTTTGAAACTGTAATAGACTCTCCCGCGATGAATACAAAAGAAAAGCTTTCTGTCCTTGCAAAAAATATCTATACAAAAAAATATTGTTGAATTACTATTTTTTAAGAGTTTTTTCTATTCTGCGAATGCACCAGATGCATGTCGGAGTAATGTAACAGACTGCGAAAAGCCATGCTGTTTGATCTGCAAAACATATTGCAGAATATCCGAATAAAGGAACAAAGAAAAAACTAACAATGCATCTTGCTATCATTTCCATAATTCCAGAAAAAACAGCTCTATCTGAATAGCCTAACCCTTGCGTACTCATTCTAAGAACATTTAGAATTCCCAATAACCAATAGAAAAATCCCATGCAAAATGCATATTTTTGAGCAGCTTTCAGTACAGCAATCTCTTTACCGCTAATGAAAATCATAGAAAGGTATCTGCCGAAAAAAATGAGTGCAAGTCCTATAAAGATGCCATAAGTTATGCCTACAGCAACTCCCTGATTAAGTCCCTTTTTTATCCTGTCTATTTTTCCTGCTCCGTAATTTTGACTGGCAAAAGTTGAAACTGCCGTAGACAATGCATCAAAAGGACACATTGTCAGTTGCTTTATTTTGGTTCCTGCCGTGAATGCACTTACATAAATGCTTCCTAAATTATTATTCGAAGCCTGCAGTACCATACTTCCTATTGCAGTAATGGAAAACTGCAATCCCATTGGAATTCCCATATTTAATAAATTTTTAATTTTTACTGAGTTCCATTTTTTATTTTCTGCTTGTAGATGTAATATAGGAAATTTATATTTTATTAGCAGAATGCATAAGATAGCGCTTATTGCCTGTGAAACTATTGTTGCAATAGCAGCGCCTGCACACCCCCATTTTACTATCATAATAAAAACAATATCTAATATTATATTCAATGATGCTGATATAACTAAAAATATGAATGGAGTTCTGCTATCCCCGACAGAACGAAGTATTCCTGCAAGAGTATTATATAAAAGCGTAAATGGTATTCCAATAAACAAAATTATAAGATAATTATAGGCTTCTTGGAATATATCTTCTGGAGTTTTTAACAAATGCAGGATTTGAGGTGTAAAAATTGCACAAAAAATTGTAATTACAACTGCAAATACAGTTACAAGAATACCATTTAAAAAAATATATTCCCGCATGCCATTAAAATCATTTGCTCCAAACCTCTGTGCTATTGGAATTGCAAAACCGCAACACATTCCTATGCAAAAACCTAAAATTAAAAACTGAACGGAACTGGATGCACCTACGGCTGCAAGAGAATCTGTGCCAAGATATCTGCCTACAATAATGGCATCTATCATATTATAAGTCTGCTGGAACAGATTCCCTAATAATAATGGAATAGAAAAATGAATTATAAGTTTTAACGGATTTCCATCCGTCATGTTTTTTATCATTATTATATGACCATATTCATTGCAGTCCTTACTTCATCAAGAGTCTTTACAGCAATTTCACGTGCCTTTTGACTACCCTCAAGCAGGACTTTTCTTATGTATTCTGGATTCTTTTCAAGTTCAGCACGTTTTGCACGTATAGGACGAAGTTCTTCGTTTAATGCCTCTGTCAGAGTTGACTTTAATAAACCGCCTCCTCCATCTCCAATACGCTCTGCAACTTTTTCAGGAGTTTCTCCTGTACATAAAGATATAAGCATAAGCAGGTTTGCTACTTCAGGTCTATTTACAGGATCATAAGAAATATGTCTTTCCTGATCTGTTTTTGCTTTTTTTATTAATTTTGCCGTTTCATCTTCTGTTGCAGACAGCATTATTGCATTTCCGCGAGACTTACTCATTTTTTGACTTCCATCTAATCCAAGTATGCTAGGAGTCTTTGACAGTAATGCATCTGGAAGGGGAAAAATCGGTTCGGAGTCTTTACAGAATTTTTCATTAAATTTTCTAGCAATAGTGCGTGTAAGCTCTATATGCGGTAACTGATCTTTTCCTACAGGAACAACATTTCCTTTACAAAATAGTATGTCGCATGCCTGATGAATTGGATATGTAAGCATACCTGCATTTATCGTCTTTACTTTTCCGTTTTGCAGTGCACTTTGAATTTCTTCCTTTACGGTAGGATTTCTTTCAAGTTCTGCACTTGTTACCAGTGTAAGGAAAGGCAGCATCAGCTGATTTGCTTCTGGAACATAACTGTGTGGATATATTATTACATCATTACTTGGTTCTATTCCACAAGCCAAATAATCTATAACAAGCTGTTTTGTATTTTGACTGATTTCCTGATATGCATCATGATCTGTAAGAACCTGATAATCGGCAATCAAAATCATTGTAGGGACGCCTAATTTTGAAAGGCGGACTCTATTTTTTAGTGAGCCAAAATAATGACCGATGTGAAGTCGACCAGTAGGCCTGTCTCCTGTAAGGACTCGGAATTTTTTAGGATTTGCTATAATTTCCTGTTCAATCTTATTACTTCGTTCTACAGAAGCTGCAAAAGTTTTATTGGTATCAATATCAGACATATATCCTCTCTGTTTTTGTATCCGATATTACCATAATTAATAACTTGGAGCAATATAAAAATTCTTGTTTTATATTCCATGCTTTATGGTTTTAGAATAACTTGTTGCATATTTTTGATATTTGATTACAATACATAAAATATGAGAGCAACAAGGGCAATAATTAATCTTACTAACCTAAGAAATAATATAAGAGAAATAAAAAAATTATTAAAAAAACAAACAAGGCTTTGCATATCTGTAAAGGCTAATGCTTATGGTCATGGTGCTGTAGAATGTGCAAGAGTTGCAGTTGAAGAAGGTGCTGATTTTCTTGCTGTTGCAACTCCAGAAGAAGGCGTTCAGCTTAGGAATGCAGGAATAAAGACACCAATTATTATGCTAAGTCTTTGTTCCCCAGAAGAAATAGATTTGGTTGTAAAAAATGACATTACCCCGTTTGTTTTTGATGAAGAATATATTTTATATTTTGCAGAGTCTTGCCGCAAGGCAGGAAAAACTTGCTATAACGTTCATATAGCTGTTGATACAGGAATGGGAAGGATTGGCGTAAAACCTGATAAAGCAGGAGATCTTGCTGCAATAATAGAAAAAACTTCAGTCTTGCATCTTGGTGGCATAGGAACACATTTTGCTTTGAGTGATGATACAGAAGAAACAAGTAAAGTTTATACAAAAGAACAGTATGAGAAATTTCTTTCTGCCATAAAATCTGTAAAAGATGCAGGAATAGACCCTGGAATCTGCCACTGTGCAAATTCTGCAGCAACCTTGGCTTGTCCGGATATGCAATTAGATATGGTAAGACCAGGTATTATTGTCTATGGATATTATGCGGATAAGGTTAATGAAGAATACCTGTCAAAAAAACAGATATTTGTACACTTGGAGCCTGTCATGACTCTCCAAACAAAAGTGTGCAGCATAAGGTCTTTCTCAAAGGGTGAATCTGTTGGTTATGGACGAACTTGGGTTGCAAAAGAGGATACAGACATTGCAGTTTTACCAATTGGATATGGCGATGGATTAATGCGGCGCTTTTCAAAAGAAGGATTTGCTGTATCAATTCATGGAAAGACCTATCCTATAAGGGGAAGAATCTGTATGGATCAGTGCATGATAGATATTGGTAAAAACAATCCTGACGTACACAGATGGGATGATGTAATTATATTTGGTTCACAAAAAGATGGCGCCCATCAATCAGCTGAAGATGTAGCTGGATTAACAGGCACAATATCTTATGAAATAACAACTTGCATTACTAATCGCGTACCGCGAGTGATTCATAAGTAAGGCTTAACGCAATCAGTCCTTGGCCAATATAATAAGTTACTAAGTTAAAAATACCAAGCACATTCTTCAATGATGACTGTAAATTCATGAACAGTATAAAAAGAAGGATTATATCGGAAATAGCAAAAAGAGAAGTTCCTGTTATAGTAAGAATAACAAATTTTTTTGCTTTTTCTGTATACTTTAAAAGATTTAGGGACTTTCCTTCCATAAATGTGAGTATTATTCCATATATAAGAATGCATGGGAAAAGTCCCTGAAAATCAAACTGCTTTGAAATGCAGACTAATAGAAGGAACAGAGGAAGGACTATTATCATAGGAAGAAAAGTTATGATATCCATTTTTTGTGATTTTAAAGAAAATGAAATTACATAAAATATATGGCCTAAAGCAAATGATATAAGTCCTGCGACAAAGAATCCTATGGAAATATATTGAAGGGCAAGAAGAATGTCTCCAAGCATTCCAAGAATCAAGCCTGTTAAAATTAATTTTGTATAGGTTGAAAATGAATCTTTTGAACTTCGTGCGGCTAAGAAACCAGTTATAACAAACATAATGCTTGTCGTTGTTTTTATAGAAACTCTAAGAACCTGAGACATTTCAAAAAAACTTACAATGTTCAAAACAGCAAGAGATACAGTCATTAAACAAAAACTAATAATTTTAATCATATTCTTATATTATCCTATAAATATAAATTTCGTAAATACTTTTTTACTTCAGCTACAAGATAAAATGATCCTGTAACCATAATCGGAACTTTTTCCTTATTTGCAGCAATTAAAATATCCTTAATGGCCTTTTCATAGTCTTCTTCTAGAATACATGGTATATTTTCATTGTCAAAAGCGGCTTTTGCACGTTTTATGTCGCTCATTTTTTGATTTCCTGGACGCGTCAGAATAATATTACAATACTCATTTTTTAGACAGGAAGCAATATCTTCAACGTCTTTATCTGCTGCACATGCAAATAATAGCATTGGCTTTTGCAGATAGCAGTGAAAACTATCATAAAAGGATTTTGAAATTTGATTATATGTTTTAATTGTAATATTAATGCTGTTTACTGTATGGGCGCCATCTAAAATAATAAAAGGAATGTCTTTATAATACATGCTGTCTATAATTTCAAATCTTGCAGGAAGTGAAATTTTTGACAGTCCCTGCTCTATTATTGATTCATCAATATCAGGAAATACCTGCTTTACTGCTAAAGCTGCAATGGCAGCATTTTCCGCCTGCACTTCACTAAGCATTTTTAAAGAAATTTTCAAATCTCTTTTAAAAAATGATGAGGAAATTTTAGCATCTAAACTTATTAACGGTCGGTTCGTAATAATATTATTTTGTTTACTATGAATAAAATCCTGTCTAATATTATATACTAATTCATGCAAGGTTGCATTCTTGTCAGCTTGTATAAAGGGTGCTTCAAGTGATTTTGCAATATTATGCAAAATGTTTTCGGCCTCTTCAGTTTGAGGTGCGCAAACGACAGGAATTGACTTTTTTATTATGCCGCCTTTTTCTCTGGCTATTTTTTCAATTGTGTTTCCAAGATATTCTGTATGTTCCAGTTCTATAGGACCAATGCAGCAACATTTTGGCTTAACAACATTTGTAGCATCCAATCTTCCTCCTAATCCAACTTCCCATACGGCAAAATCAACATGAGCATTTTTAAAACATAGCATTGCAAACAGAGTGACTAATTCAAACCATGTTACAGGTCTTTGAGACGGGAATTCTTCTTCAGGAATAGATTGAATTACAGAAATTAATTCTTCTGCAGATTGCTTATACACTTTAAAATCAAATGATTTATTGACGTACCCTACTCGTTCTTTAAAATCTAATAAATGAGGTGACGTATACACTCCTGTACGAAGACCTTTTTCTTCAAGAATTCCTGCAATCATTGTAGAAATAGAACCTTTGCCTTTTGAACCGGCAACATGGAAGCAAGGATAGCAGTTTTCTGGATGATTTAGCTTTTCGCATAGAAACTTCATTGTATCAAGCCAAAATATGTTTTTTTTTGGCGTTTTTTCAAAATTCAAATAATTGTCTATCCAATCAGTAAAGAATTTTAAAGATGTATCTTCATTCATAGTTTTACCGTAACTCTTCTAAAAGTTTTTCACATGTTACAGCGCTTATGCTGTAGCGATAATTAATTTTACTAATAATTGCAAGATCTTTTTCTGATATTGCAGGTCCTGCGTTTACATAAGGAATAACAATGTATTCTTTATCCTTTTTATATATTTTAAAATTAATAATACTGCCATTTTCAAAATCCTTTTTTAGATTAAAATCCACAGTCAATCCATCTTTAGGCGCGATATTCTGAATGAGTCCTCTGCGTAATAAAATTTCTGAATAGTTTCTGTCATAACCTGTAATGCACTGCGGATATAAAAAAGGATCTGCCCAAAAAGATTCTTCGGTAGTCAGAAAAGATTCTAAAGGAGAAATTCCTTCATAAACAATGCTTTTTGTCCATGTACGAAAGTATAGCTTAAGAGAAAGGCTGTCTTTTAATCCAAAGAAAATTTGTGAAAGAATTGCTTTATTTTCTTCATAAAATGTAATGGAAGTTGCATGTTCATCATCAACACTTAAAGATTCCCAAGATGATACATTTTTTGATTTCACATTTACTTTGATTATTTGCTTAGCAGAATTAATAAAATTAGATACTGTCTGGATGTCAGCTGGCCAAATATATTTACCATTGGACTCAGAAGACGTTCCTATCCAGAAGTCATTGCCTTTCTTGAGGGTTATGCTAGAGCTAGGAGATGAAATAACGATATTTGAAACTTTTGATTCAAATTTTGGATTTAACAAAGCTGTTGGAACAGAGGGAACTTTATTTTTTTTTGCAAATGGTAAAAATGAAATTATAAATAAAGCAAGTAAAATACCATCAAAAATATAAAAAAACAATATTCCTTGTTTTAAGTTTATTTTTTTCAAATAAAACCCTCCTTGTTAAATTTATATCTTTTTATGTTTATTACAATAGCGAATGATAGAATTAACAAGCTTGGAACAATGATAGCGAAAAAAACAACATATGGCATCGTTATTGCATTTGTTTTATATAAGGACATATTTGTCCGTACTTTGTTTTTAATTGAAAGAAGTTCTTCTTGATTACATAATCGTAAAAAGCAGTCACTTAAAAAATTTAAACTCCTATCATCTATCACGGGAACTTTTTGACCGCTGCCATTACTTATGCTAGTTGAACTGAAAGCAATAAGATTTGAATTCATAGCATACTGATCACCAAGAACTATGCATTTTGAACGATTATCTCTTGTCAGTTCAACGCATACATCAAACTGCCTGTATTTTTCTTTTTCTGTTAAATCATGCACATTACTGAAAGGATTAGTAATAAAAGTTCCTTTCTGTATGTCAAGCAAATATGATTCTGGACTTGTATGCAAAATTTTAGAAATTTTAAATCCAATTTCAGAAGCGACTTCTGAATCAGTTTCAATTGAGCAGGGCCAAAAAAGAGTCATTCCATTTAAAGCATTTGCCTGTTTTTTCAATACAGGCCATAACGAATATGGAACTGTTTTGATTTCATCAGAATTTGCCATGGACAAAGAAAAGCATGAAGTATCAGACAGCAATCCCTCTGAGAAATAAATTCCGTATTGTTGAAGCATATATACAACATTATCTTTTATGAAATTATCTTTTTCTAAGATTTCCCAGTCATTTTTTATGTCAATACAATACGGCGTTGTTGCTATTAATGCTTTTCCTCCTCTCTGTATAAAATAAGAGAGAGCATCTGCATCTTCCTGAGTACACTCTGACGTCCCCAATACAAGAAGAGGGACATCTGGAATTTGATAAAATATAATATTTCCAGCACTAGCTTGAGACGGAAAGTAAGTCTTGTAAACAGAAAAGCCTTGTGATTCAAGCCATGGCTTAATATAGTTGTAGTCTGATTCCAACGAAAGACCGTTTCCTATTGCAATTTGAACGTTTCTGGCAATGCCTCTGCTTAAATACTGTATTCTGCTAGTCATATCATATTCAAGAGTTTTTGTATCAAGTACAAAGGGAATTATTTCAGTATTTTCTAAATACTGGATTATGACAGCCGAATAAACTGTTGTATATGAGGTTGTTGAATCAGTAGATGTCTGAATCTGTTCTCCTCGGATTCCATGTGCAGCAAGACTTTTTTCACTATGATTTTTTACTGGATCGATAACTTCATAAAAGACATTATTACTTTTGCTTGCATAAGTTTGTATGAAATCATTAACATCCCTAACTTGTGGATATAAATTTTTCAAGACAGGACTGAGATAATATGTAATTTTTAAAGGTTCATTTATTTCTGAAAGTAATGCAGAACTATACGGACTGACTGAAAATTTCTTGTTATTTGTGATATCAATACGGAAAAAATACTTACTGGAATTTAATAATATAAGAACAAAAGAGGCAGAAGCAAGCAAGAATAATTTTTTTATCAGAAGATTTCTTGATCTTCTTTTATATTTTATTATAGCTACAGATGCAAATACAAGCAAAAGGCAAGATGCGATATAAAATAAAAAATCCCTTGAGTCTATAATACCTTTACTGCAGGCATCAAAATGCCATTCAAAGGAAAATTCCTTACATAGAGATATAATCCAATTTGGCAGATTAACGGAAACTGCAATTAAATGAGCATTATTAAAAAATAAAAAAAATAAAATGGACAAAATAAAGGCAAAGATTATATGGTTGCATATTGTAAAAATAAAAATGCTTACTGCAATATTTGTATTGATATACAAAAGAATTCCTAAATATCCGCATAAAACCTGTGCTGAATCAACATCTCCAAAAGCATTAACGCATATCGGTACAGGTACAGTTAAAATAATAATTATAAAACAAAAAGAAAAAATTGAAACCAATCGAGTTATTATGATATCTATGTCTTTGAATGGCAGTAAATAATCTTTGCTAAAGGAATGAGAAATGGCTGTAATTGCAGGAATTATTAATATCATAGCAGATGACATAGATGTGAAAAAGACATGCAAATCTGTAGAGCCGCCGCCAATAAAAAAATGCCGGCCGATGAAAAAAGATATAAAAGAATAAATAATAAATAAAAGTATAAGAAAATAAGAAAATGGATTATATAATAATCTAAAAAGAATATATTTATATAGAGAAATCAGTCTTTTGTGAAACATAAAAAAGCTTCCTCAATATTTTTTTTACCAGTTATTTCAAGGATTTCTTCTTGAGATCCCTTTATGGCAATATGTCCCTTATGCAAAATATATATAAAATCACATAATGATACAGCTTCGTCAATATGATGAGTAGAAAGAATTGTTATGCATGATTTTGAAATTGCTTTTATGGTCTTTTTAACTGAAACTATCTGGGCCGGATCTAATCCTCCTGAAAATTCATCTAAAATAAGAACCTTAGGATTAAAGACCAAAGCTTTAGCAAGACTTACTCTTTGTTTATATCCCTTTGAAAGAGTTGAGTTTTTTTTTGAAAGAACATTTTCAAGTTCTAGCAGTCGTACAACCCTTTTTACTGATTCTGAAATTTCATTTTTTTTCATTCCATGAAGCAAGGCTTCGTAATATAGAGTTTCTTTTACAGAAAGAGAAAAGTCTAAATCTGGAGTTTCAGGAACATATCCTGTAATTAAACGAATTTCAGAACATTCAGATTTTCCACAAACTGAAATATTGCCTGAGGAAGCATAAATTATACCGCTCAGAACTTTTAGCAGGGTTGATTTTCCTGCTCCATTAGGTCCTAATACACCAGTAATGAATCCTTTTTCTGCTACAAAATTTATACAGTCACAGGCTTTTACAGTGTGATTTTTTTTTCCAAATATTTTTGTAAATGAACTGACATTTACTTGGTCTTCAAAAGGATTCATTATTCAATTTTCGTAAGGAATCTCAAACCTCATCCTGTCACGAGTAAGTTCTGCTGCTGGATATACATCTTTAGCCTGCTGAAGAAGTATGTCCAGTTCCCTGTCTGTATAGCGAGGACTGTAATGAATCATTGCCATCCGCTTTACATGGGCATCTCTTGCAATGACAGCAGCCTGACGTGCAGTCATGTGTTTCTTTTCTTTTGCCTGATCAGCACAGTCATCAGCAAACATTCCTTCGCATATAAGCAAGTCCGACCCCTTTACTTCATTTGCAATTGAAGGCAAGTACAAGGTATCTGTAACAAAACTGAATTTTCTGCCACAGCGAGGCTGTCCTACAACTTGTTCTGGCATAATTTCTATGCCGTCAGAATTTATAACAGATTGACCTTTCTGTAATTTTCCCCAAAGAGGTCCTTTTGGTATATTAAGCTTTTCAGCTGTTTCTGGATTAAATTCTCCGGGCCTATCCAGTTCTTCCAGAGTATATCCAACGCATGTTTTTGTATGCTCTAGAGGAAATGCACGTACATAAAAATCCTCTCCTCCATAGACTGTACATGGAGCTGTAATTTCCTTTACTACAATGGGATAATTTATATACATGTCTAATACTTTACGACTTGTTTCTATATATTCTGCAATTTTAGGCGGTCCAAATATATACAGAGGTTCTTTTCGCTCTACTTGTGCAGAAAGCATTAAAATGCCAGGAAGTCCAGTTACATGGTCTGCATGGGTGTGAGATACAAAGATGGCATTAATTTTTTTCCACTTCAAATTAAGTCTTCTTAAAGAAACTTGCGTACCTTCACCGCCATCAAATAAAAACAAGTCACCATCTCTTCTAAGAAGAACAGAAGTAAGGTGACGGTACGGCAAAGGCATCATTCCACCACAGCCCAAAACAAAAGCTTCCATATTCATGCGGATAATGTACTATAAAACAAGAAATCATTCAACGGTATGTATTTTTTAATATTGTAAAGGACCTTGAATAAATTCTAGTAAAGAAGTGTTACTCAATTCCAGTAAAGAAATGCTCCTCAATTCCAGTAAAGAAACGTGCTAGCATTCTTATAAATGCTCACACCCTGTTTTAGTAAAGAAATGAATCTGCATTCTAGCAGTCATATATTGCTTAATCATTAAAATATCTGAAACTATGATTTTATCAACTATTAATATCTTAAATTGACTAGAATTAAAAAATTACAATTGAGTATTAAAAAGAATTTATGTATAATAAAGACCATGAAAGGAATTATTCTTGCAGGAGGTTCTGGAACCAGACTGTATCCAATTACTAAAGCAGTTTCAAAGCAGATTCTCCCATTATATGACAAGCCAATGATTTATTATCCCTTAAGCGTACTGATGCTATCTGATATACGTGAAATCCTGATAATCTCTACTCCAAGAGACATTTCTTTATTTAAAGAATTATTTGGCGATGGAGCCTGGTTGGGAATGAAATTTGAGTATGCCGTACAGGAAAAGCCTAGGGGACTTGCGGATGCCTTTATTGTTGGAGAACAATTCATAGGAAAAGATTCCGTTGCTCTAGTCTTGGGAGATAACATTTTTTACGGACAGTCATTTACAAAAACATTAAGCAGCGCATCAAAAAAGATTGAAACCGAAGGCGGTGCAGTCATATTTGGATATTATGTAAAAGATCCTACGGCTTACGGAGTCGTAGATTTTGACAAAGACGGAAAAGTGCTTGGCATTGAAGAAAAGCCTGCAAGTCCAAAGTCAAACTATGCAGTTCCAGGACTTTATTATTATGATAATTCTGTTATTGACATTGCAAAAAATGTAAAGCCTTCTGCCCGCGGAGAAATAGAAATTACTGCTGTAAACAATGCATATCTTGAAAAGAATGCACTAAAAGTTAATCTTCTTGGACGTGGAATGGCATGGCTGGATACAGGAACTTATGACGGTCTTCTGGAAGCATCAAATTTTATTGCGACCATTCAAAAAAGACAGGGTATGTATGTAAGCTGCATAGAGGAAATTGCTTATGCAAAAAAATGGATTTCAAAAGAACAGCTTTTAAATCTTGCAAAAGGATATAAAACAAGTTATGGTGAATATCTAACTTACATTGCGGAGCGTTCTTAATGCCATTTGAATTTAAAAAATGCCCTATAGAGGGCTTGTATGAAGTTTTGCCCAAGGTCTTTGGAGATTCTCGGGGATATTTTTTTGAAGTTTATAACAAAAAAGAATTTACAGATGCAGGACTTTCTATGGAATTTGTACAAGACAATCAGTCTGCAAGTTCAAAGGGGGTCTTAAGGGGCCTTCATTTTCAGACCCTCCATCCTCAGGGAAAGCTTGTCCGCGCTGTTTTTGGAAAAGTATATGATGTTGCTGTAGATTTACGCAAAAATTCAAATACTTTTGGGAAGTATCATGGCATCATATTAGACAGTGATCTTCAAAATCAGTTTTACATTCCAAAAGGATTTGCACACGGATTTTATGTATTGAGCGATACGGCAGTGTTTGCATATAAATGTACAGACTTTTATCATCCTGAAGACGAAGGCGGCATTATGTGGAACGACACTTCCATTGGAATTAACTGGAATATAGAATCAGGCATAACTCCGAATCTGTCTAAGAAAGATACTGAACATCCTCCGTTATATTTAGATAAGGATTATTTTGATATAAACGGAAACTGGATTGGATAAATTTTATCATAAGAGGATAAAAATATGGTATGGCTTATAGGCTCTCAAGGAATGTTAGGAAAAGAAGTTTCCCGTTGCCTTACTCTCAATAAAATACAGTGGGTTGGAAGCGATAGAGATGTTGACATTACAAATCCGTCTCAATTGGATTCCTTTGCAGAATCGCATGACAGTACGTCAACTCAGACAGGAAATGCAGTAACTTTGGGAAAGACATCTGAAAAAATAACATGGGTCGTTAATTGTTCTGGTTATACAAATGTAAATAAGGCTGAAGAAGAGCCTGAACAGGCCGCTGCAATAAATGAAATTGGGGTAAGGAACATTACTCGTACAACAAGGCGCATTGGAGCAAAACTCATACATATTTCCACGGATTATGTTTTTGATGGTACTTCAAATGTACCTTATTCAGAAGAAGATAAAAAAAATCCTTTAGGCATATATGGAAAAACAAAGTCAGACGGTGAAAATGCCATTCAAAAAGAAATGACACAGTATTACATATTAAGAACTGCCTGGCTGTATGGATTTGATGGAAAGAACTTTGTATATACAATGACAAATGCCATGAATGCTAAATCTGAGGTTAAGGTTGTAAATGACCAGAAAGGTTCCCCTACATTTGCCAGCGACCTAGCATCTGTAATATGTAAGATAATAGAATCTTCTGATAAGGCAAGGCATTTATTCGGAAAAAACTCTGCCCTTCCTTATGGAATTTATAACTACACTAATTCAGGCGAAATCTCATGGTATGATTTTGCATCTAAAATATATGAGATTGGAAGAAAATATAATAGGATTACACAGGAGTGTAAAGTTTCTCCTTGTAATTCCGATGAATTTCCATCTCCTGCAAAACGTCCTGCTTATTCTGTACTTTCAAAAAATAAGATACAGAATCTTTTACGCATAAAAATTCCATCCTGGGAAGAAAGTCTTGAAAAATTCATGAAATCAGAACGTTTTGAAATAAAATAATAAGGTGAATGTATGGAAAGAAAATTAAAAAATCTTTTAATTACAGGCGGTTGTGGTTTTATAGGTTCAAACTTTATACACTATCTTTTTTCTGAGCCTAGCTTTAATGGAAATGTAATTAATGTTGACAGCCTTACCTATGCTGGAAATCTTGAAAACTTAGAGCTAATTCAAAAGAAATATGGAGGTAAAAGGTATTTCTTTGAAAAAACTGATATATGTAACAGAAAAGAAATTGAAGGCATTTTCAAGAAATATGATATTGATACCGTTATTCATTTTGCTGCAGAAAGTCATGTAGACCGTTCTGTTTTAGGTCCTGAAGCGTTTATAAAAACTAATGTTATGGGTACCTATACTCTATTAGACGTTGCTAGGCAATATTGGAATGTATCTCTTGATAATTCCAGAGATGACGTTCTGTTTCATCATATTTCAACAGATGAAGTCTATGGTTCTCTTGGTTCCACAGGGTATTTTACAGAAACTACGGCTTATGATCCTCGTTCTCCTTATTCTGCCAGCAAGGCATCCAGCGATCATATTGTGATGGCTTACAGTCATACCTTTGGAATGCCTGTTACTCTTTCAAACTGCAGTAACAATTACGGTCCATATCAGTTTCCTGAAAAATTAATTCCACTCATGATTATGAATATAAAAAAAGGAAAGCCTTTGCCAGTATACGGAGAAGGCAAAAATATCAGGGACTGGATTTATGTTGAAGATCACAATCGTGCTGTATGGCAGATTATTAATAAAGGTAAAACTGGAGAAAAGTATAATATAGGCGGTGAGAATGAGTGGCAGAATATAGACCTATTAAAAAAACTCATTGAAATTACTTCGAAAAAATGCAATCTGAATCCAACTGATGTTGAAAATACAATTGTACATGTAAAGGACAGACCTGGTCATGATGCCAGATATGCAATTGACTGTTCTAAAATAAAGAAAGAATTGGGATGGGAACGCAAAATGACATTTGAACAGGGGCTGTCATTGACTGTAGACTGGTATCTATCTAATTCCGAGTGGATTGAACATATCTTAAGCGGTGAATATAAAAACTGGATTCAAAAAAATTATACAGACCGCTGAAGATAAGAAAGAATACCCTCTTTGTCTTCAGCATTAAAGGTTATTGCGCCAGGAATATCTCTCATAAAGGTATACTGGCGTTTTGCGTATCTGCGGCTGTTTTTCTTAATGCGATCTTTTATCTCTTCAATTGAAGTTAAATCTTTTATAAAAAATTCATTGTATCCAATAGCTTTCATTCCTGGA